>NZ_BSPW01000021.1:238430-302153 GCF_030161235.1 Vibrio zhanjiangensis
CCCAGTGAAGCTGAGCCTGAAGCGCTTGCTGCCCTTGGTGAAGATGCCGATCTTGAGCCCGATACCCTTGAGGAGTCACCAGAGGCATTCGATGAGCCAGAGATGGCAGAGCCTTTGGAAGCGCCCACCGAAGCTGAGCCTGAAGCGCCTGCTGCACATGATGAAGATGCTGATCTTGAGCCCGATGCTCTCGAGGAGTCACTAGAGGCATTCGATGAGCCAGAGATGGCAGAGTCTTTGGAAGCGCCCACCGAAGCTGAGCCTGAAGCGCCCGCTGCGCTTGATGAAGATGCTGGTCTTGACCCCGATGCTCTCGAGGAGTCGCCAGAGGCCTTCGATGAGCCAGAGATGGCGGAGTCTTCTGATGCGCTCAGTGAAGCTGAGCCTGAAGCGCCCGCTGCGCTTGATGAAGATGCTGGTCTTGACCCCGATGCTCTCGAGGAGTCGCCAGAGGCCTTCGATGAGCCAGAGATGGCGGAGTCTTCTGATGCGCTCAGTGAAGCTGAGCCTGAAGCGCTTGCTGAGCTTGATGAAGATGCTGATCTTGAGCCCGATGCTCTCGAGGAGTCACTAGAGGCATTCGATGAGCCAGAGATGGTGGAGTCTTCTGATACGCCCACCGAAGCTGAGCCTGAAGCGCCCGCTGCGCTTGATGAAGATGCTGGTCTTGACCCCGATGCTCTCGAGGAGTCGCCAGAGGCCTTCGATGAGCCAGAGATGGCAGAGTCTTCTGATACGCCCACTGAAGCTGAGCCTGAAGCGCTTGCTGAGCTTGATGAAGATGCTGGTCTTGAGCCCGATGCTCTCGAGGCGTCGCCAGAGGCCTTCGATGAGCCAGAGATGGTGGAGTCTTCTGATACGCCCACCGAAGCTGAGCCTGAAGCGCTTGCTGCCCTTGATGAAGACGCCGATCTTGAGCCCGATGCTCTCGAGGCGTCGCTAGAGGCCTTCGATGAGCCAGAGATGGTGGAGTCTTCTGATACGCCCACTGAAGCTGAGCCTGAAGCGCTTGTTGCCCTTGATGAAGATGCTGATCTTGAGCCCGAGGCTCTCGATGAGTCGCCAGAGGCATTCGATGAGCCAGAGATGGCGGAGTCTTCTGATGTGCCCACCGAAGCTGAGCCAGAAGAGCCCGCTGCGCTTGATGAAGATGCCGATCTTGAGCCCGATGCTCTCGAGGAGTCGCCTGAGGAATTCGATGAGCCAGAGATGGCAGAGTCTTCTGATGCGCCCATCGAAGCTGAGTCTGAAGCGCTTGCTGCCCTTGATGAAGATGCTGATCTTGAGCCCGATGCTCTCGAGGAGTCACTAGAGGCATTCGATGAGCCAGAGATGGCGGAGTCTTCTGATGCGCCCACTGAAGCTGAGCCTGAAGCGCTTGCTGCGCTTGATGAAGACGCTGATCTTAAGCCCGATACTCTCGAGGAGTCGCCAGAGGCCTTCGATGAGCCAGAGATGGTGGAGCCTTCTGATGCGCCCATCGAAGCTGAGCCTGAAGCGCTTGCTGCACTCGATGAAGATGCCGGTCTTGAGCCCGAGGCTCTCGATGAGTCGCCAGAGGCATTCGATGAGCCAGATACTGAAGAGGTTGCTGAGTTTGTTGCTCCGATGCCTGAAGCCATTCCTAATGAATTTGGGATACCTCAGGATGATGATTGGCTGACGGAAGATACTAGAGACACACTATCAAACGATGATATCGGTCCAGATGCGCAGCCAGAGCTTCAAGAAGATGCGCTAGATCTTGATGATTCAGAGTCACCTGAGTTTACCGAAGATGATGCGGCGGCTGAATTAGGCGATGCTGAGGAAGCGCAATACCCAGACGCACATCCAGAGCCTCAAGAAGAAGCGCTTGAGCTTGATGACTCAGAGCTGCCAGAGTTTACCGAAGACGATGCGGCAGCTGAGTTAGGTGATGCAGAGCAAGCACAAGAGCCAGACGCGCAGCCAGAGCCCCAAGAAGACGCGCTTGAGCTTGATGACTCAGAGCTGCCTGAGTTTACCGAAGAGGATGCGGAAGCTGAGTTAGGCGATGCTGAGGAAGCACAAGAGCCAGAGCCTCAGGAAGAAGCACTTGAGCTTGATGATTCAGATCTGCCGGAGTTTACCGAAGACGATGCCGTCGCTGAGTTAGGCGATGCAGAGGAAGCGCAAGAGCCAGATGCGCAGCCAGAGCCTCAAGAAGAAGCACTTGAGCTTGATGATTCAGAGCTGCCTGAGTTTACCGAAGACGATGCGGCAGCTGAGTTAGGCGATGCAGAGGAAGCGCAAGAGCCAGACGCGCAGCCAGAGCCTCAAGAAGATGCGCTTGAGCTTGATGATTCAGAGCTGCCTGAGTTTACTGAAGACGATGCCGTCGCTGAGTTAGGCGATGCAGAGGAAGCGCCAGAGCCAGACGCGCAGCCAGAGCCTCAAGAAGACGCGCTTGAGCTTGATGATTCAGATCTGCCGGAGTTTACCGAAGACGATGCCGTCGCTGAGTTAGGCGATGTAGAGGAAGCGCAAGAGCCAGATGCGCAGCCAGAGCCTCAAGAAGAAGCACTTGAGCTTGATGATTCAGAGCTGCCTGAGTTTACCGAAGAGGATGCGGCAGCTGAGTTAGGCGATGCTGAGGAAGCGCAAGAGCCAGACGCGCAGCCAGAGCCCCAAGAAGAAGCGCTTGATCTTGATGATTCAGAGCTGCCTGAGTTTACCGAAGACGATGCCGTCGCTGAGTTAGGCGATGCTGAGGAAGCGCAAGAGCCAGACGCGCAGCCAGAGCCCCAAGAAGATGCGCTTGAGCTTGATGATTCAGAGCTGCCTGAGTTTACCGAAGAGGATGCCGTCGCTGAGTTAGGCGATGAGAGAGCGAAAGTTTCTCTTGATTTATCAGATTTGGATATCCCTAAATATGGAGAAGCGCCTACCGAGCAGAAGGCTTCAGAGGAATCTTTTTCTGTTGACACAGATGATAGAGACATAGACATCATTGATGAGCCAGAGCCAGAGCCAGAGCCAGAGCCAGAGCCAGAGCCAGAGCCAGAGCCAGAGCCAGAGCCAGAGCCAGAGCCAGAGCCAGAGCCAGAGCCAGAGCCAGAGCCAGAGCCAGAGCCAGAGCCAGACGATGGCCTCCAAGATTTCAAACTTGATGAACTTGAGTTACCTTCTTTAAGTGAAATTCCTTCTGAAGCAGCGCAAGATCTTGCTAATCACGAATATAATGAAGCGGCTTTTGATGAGTTGCTTTCTGAGGATGATGTCAGGCTCGAAGGTCGTTTTGATTTTGAGTCTCCTGACTCAATAACATCCGACAGTGCAGGCTTAAATATCGAAGCTATGCTGGAAGTCGGAGGAGAAGACTGGAATGGGTTCACACTTTCTCCTGATCAACAGGCTGAAATTACAGATGATATTCCAGAGGATCAACAAGGAATTTGGGATGAAAGTAATCGTCCTGAGCAAGCGCAAATTTTAGATGAAGATTGGGAAGATCAACAGCAACTCGAAGACTTTACCCCTGATGAAAGTGAATTTAGAAGTATTGAAGAGCTCATGGCTGAAGTTGAAAATGAAGAGCAGCAAGATATACAGGATGAGGACCTGAAGCTTGATGTTGGCCTTGGTGATTTCCCCAATGTTATTGGTGATGCAGAAAATATTGATGTTGACGATAACGCCGAGGCAGCAGGTAAACTTGACCTCGCAAAAATTTATATTGAGATGAATGACCCAGAAGGGGCAATCAAGTTACTAGAAGAGGCCATTGTCGATGGCAGTGATGAAATTCGTCGTGAAGCTAAGAATTTGATTGATGCTATCAATGGCCGCGGATAACGAGCAGTAACTAATACCGAGACTCTTACCATTTTGTGTCAAAATGTATATACTCCTCGGCCAACTTTCGAAGAGAGTAGTCTGATGAGAATTGCATTAGGTATTGAGTACAGTGGTAGTCAGTACTTTGGTTGGCAGCGGCAGAAGGAAGTGCAAAGTGTTCAAGAAAAGCTTGAACAAGCATTGACTGTAGTTGCCAATCATTCGGTGGAAGTCCAGTGTGCTGGCCGTACCGATGCCGGTGTCCATGGTACGGGGCAAGTTGTTCATTTTGATACTGAGGCGAGTAGAAAAATGGTTGCTTGGACTATGGGGGTAAATGCTAATCTCCCAAATGATGTATGCGTGAGGTGGGCTAAGAAGGTCTCTGACGATTTTCATGCTCGTTTTTCGGCCACTGCGCGAAGATATAGATACATCATTTTTAACAGTACTCTGCGGCCTGGCATTTTATCTTCAGGTGTAAGTCACTATCACGGTGAACTGGATGTCGCAAAAATGCATGAGGCTGGCCAATATCTACTTGGTGAAAACGATTTTACCTCTTTTCGTGCGGTACATTGTCAATCTAGAAGTCCTTGGCGAAACGTCATACACCTTGATGTGACTCGCCATGACCAATATGTTGTGGTTGATATAAAAGCTAATGCGTTCGTTCATCATATGGTACGAAATATTGTGGGTAGCCTAATTTGTGTTGGTAGAGGAGAGCAGCCTCCAGAGTGGATTGCGTGGCTGTTACAAGCAAAGGATCGCAAGTTAGCTGGAGCCACAGCAAAAGCGCAAGGGCTTTATCTAGTTGATGTTGACTATCCGGAGCAATTTGAATTACCTCAGTCACCATTAGGGCCACTATTTTTGCCAGACAACTTGAACTAAATCGTGATAAATTGTCGAACTAATCAGTTCTTTAGGGTTCGAAGGGCGGTGTAGCAAATAGGTACAACCAGTTTTTTGTCTACACTTGGCATTTTATATGCTTTAATCCTTTCGCGTAAATTGAGAATTTTTTGTCCTTCATTTAAAGTGGAGGCAAGTTAGAGAAAAGGTCTTCCATGAGTTGGCTTGAAAAGATTTTAGAAAAAAGTAACATCGTTAGCTCTCGCAAAGCATCTATCCCTGAAGGGGTATGGACTAAGTGTACCTCATGTGAACAGGTACTTTATCATGCTGAATTAGAGCGTAATTTAGAAGTATGTCCCAAATGTGACCATCATATGCGTATGTCTGCGCGTCGCCGTCTAGAGACATTTCTGGATGAGAGCAACAGAGTGGAACTCGCGGATGAGTTAGAGCCGCAAGATAAGCTTAAGTTTAGAGATTCAAAAAAATATAAAGATCGTATTTCTGCGGCTCAGAAGAGCAGCGGTGAGAAAGATGCACTGGTTGTTATGAAAGGCGAGCTCCTAGGGCAGCCGATCGTTGCCTGTGCATTTGAGTTCTCCTTTATGGGGGGATCGATGGGATCTGTCGTTGGCGCTCGTTTTGTTCGTGCTGTCGATGCTGCTATTGAGAACAAATGTGGTTTAGTTTGCTTTTCGGCCAGTGGCGGTGCGCGTATGCAAGAAGCCTTGATGTCTTTGATGCAGATGGCTAAAACAAGTGCGGCACTTGAGCGTTTGTCTAAAAACAGCCTACCATTTATCTCTGTTATGACAGACCCTACTATGGGCGGTGTTTCAGCAAGCCTAGCCATGCTAGGTGATGTCAATATTGGTGAACCCAAAGCATTGATAGGTTTTGCAGGCCGTCGCGTTATCGAACAGACAGTACGAGAAGATCTACCAGAAGGTTTCCAACGTAGTGAATTTTTGTTGGATCATGGCGCTATTGACATGATTGTTGATCGCAGAGAAATGCGTCAGCGTGTTGGTAGTTTGGTTGCAAAAATGACCAATAAGCCTTCGCCTCTTGTTGTTTCTATAAATGGTTCACAAAATGAAGCCGCTTATTCTGTACCAGAAGCGGATGAAAAAGGGTAAAGTAGTCACTAACAAACAACCACACTTACTTGGTTTAAGTTAGATGAATCAAAACCAAATTCCTCAAGCCACATCTCCACTTTCGATGTGGCTTGATTATTTAGCCAATATCCATACATCTGCTATCGATCTTGGCCTCGAACGTGTCCAGGCTGTCGCTGAAGTTACTAACCTCACTAAGCCAGCACAAACTGTGATTACGGTTGCTGGGACCAACGGTAAAGGTTCGACATGCGCTTTAATGGAAGCCATTCTTCTCGACGCTGGCTATACTGTCGGAGTCTACAGCTCACCACATCTTATTTGCTACAATGAGCGTGTTCGCATTAATGGACAAGAACTGGCGGACGAAAAACATAGCCTCGCTTTTGATTATATCGAGAGACATCGTGGGAACATCAGCCTAAGTTTATTCGAGTTTGGTACGCTGGCTGCCTTGAGAATTTTTCAAACAGAATGTGTTGATGTTGTTTTACTTGAAGTCGGATTAGGTGGCCGTTTGGATGCCACTAATGTGGTTGATCATGATGTATCAGTAATCACGAGTTTAGCGATAGATCATGTTGATTGGCTTGGAGACGATATTGAGGTTATTGGCTTTGAAAAGGCGGGTATTTATCGTAGTGGAAGACCTGCAATTTGTGGTCAGCCCAAGGCACCATCGACGGTTGCAGCTCACGCAGACGATATAGGAGCCGAATTGTATCAGGTTGGCATTCAATATGGCTACCAGATGGTAGATGAGAATAACTGGAGCTGGAATCATGGTTCTTATCACTTGGAGCAACTTCCTATTCCTTCATTGCCTTTGCAAAATGCTGCGACAGCTCTAATGGCCTTAGCAACCGCTAATTTAGACATATCCGATGTAAATATCGTCAACGGTTTAAAGCTTGCTAAGCTTGCAGGAAGAATGCAGATTCTGCAAAATAATCCAAGTGTTATCCTTGATGTGGCTCATAACCCCCATTCGGCGCAATATCTCGTTGAGCAAATTCAGTGTAAATACCTCAATAAGAAGGTACGAATTGTAGTTGCGATGCTTTGTGATAAAGATATCCAAGCGACCTTAAACATTTTATCTTCTGTAGCGCATTACTGGTATCCAGCTTCTCTAACTGGGCCTAGAGCGGCTCGTATCGACGATTTATGTCGGTTTCTACCAGACAATGTTACAAAATTTTCTACCCCTACAGCTGCTTTTGAGGCGGCAATGATCGAATCTGAAAAGGATGATGTAATTTTGGTTGTTGGGTCATTCCATACGGTTGGAGAAGTACTTGATTATTGGCAGAGCCGAGGAGAGTAAATGGCGAGCAAATTTCAAAACCGTTTAATGGGAACCATTGTACTGGTTGCTATTGGCGTCATTGTGTTACCTGATGTTCTGGATGGCAAAAAAACGCATTACACGGAAGATGTGGCTAGCATTCCTATAAAACCCGAGCTTGATAGTACAGTGGAAAGTTTTGAAGTACGTGAACCTGTTGATGATTCTGCGAGCTTACCTGAAGTACCAGTAGAGGTTGTCCAAACGCCACAACCTGCCTCGGTTAAGGATCGAGAGCAATTAAATTTTGCGGTAAAAGAGGTTCCTGAGAAAAATGACTATGCGGACAGTGCTTGGATCATCCAGTTAATGGCACTCAAGAATAGTGAAAATGCAAAAAATGTCGTTAAAGATCTGCAAAAGAGGGGATATCAGGCGCATACAAAACTCGAGAATGGATTTACACGAGTGATCATTGGGCCTGATGTTTCTAAGAGTAAACTTGAGCGTCAGCTGATAGAGTTGGACAAAATTACTGGCTCCAAAGGTCAGTTGCTCAAATTTAAACCACTAAATCCATAAGAAAACGTTTGCGTCAGCGTTTTTTCTGTTAAAATGCGCGCCAACTTAAGATGTTAGAACCTATGAATTCATTAGATATTGTCATTTTAAGTGTGATCGGCCTATCGGCGGTGATCAGTTTAGTTCGCGGCTTCACAAAAGAAGCACTGTCTCTGGTTATTTGGTTTGGGGCATTTTTTATTGCCAGTCAGTATTACGCTAAGCTAGCGGTATACTTTTCCAATATACAAGATGACATGTTTCGCAATGGAGCAGCGATAGCCGCATTGTTTGTTTCGACATTAGTTGTAGGCGCTATAGTTAACTATGTTATTGCTCAACTAGTAGAAAAAACAGGTTTGTCCGGAACAGACCGAGTGTTAGGCGTTGTTTTTGGTGGCTTGAGAGGTGTTCTCATTGTGTCTGCTGCTTTGTTTTTTATGGATACGTTTACGTCGTTTTCAGATTCAGAGTGGTGGAAAGGCTCGCAGTTGGTACCGGAGTTTAGCCGTGTCATTGCGCCTTTTTTTGAGCATATACAAGCTACATCGAGTTTCTTATCTGGTGCACAGTAGTGTGCCAGTCATTGTCGCAAATCGAGGGTTAGGACATGTGTGGTATTGTTGGAATCGTGGGTGCAACGCCTGTAAACCAGTCTATTTATGATGCGTTGACTGTATTGCAGCACCGTGGCCAAGATGCCGCGGGTATTTGTACCATAGAAAGCAATCGTTTTCGTTTGAGAAAAGCCAATGGTTTAGTAAAAGATGTGTTTGAAGCCAAGCATATGCAACGTCTCCAAGGGACAGTTGGTATAGGCCATGTTCGTTACCCCACAGCTGGCAGCTCAAGTGCTTCAGAAGCGCAACCTTTTTATGTTAATTCTCCCTTCGGAATTACTCTTGCTCATAATGGTAACCTTACTAATGCGGCAGAAGTTCGTGAAAAGTTGTTTGAAAAGGATCGACGTCATGTCAATACCACGTCAGATTCGGAAGTCCTTTTGAACGTTTTGGCGCATGAGATTGACTCAGTCAAGGGTAATGTAACCGCTGACGATGTTTTTCGAGCTGTTACTAATGTACATCGGACTATCAAAGGTGCGTACGCGGTGACAGCCATGGTCATAGGCCACGGTATGATTGCATTTCGTGATCCAAATGGTATCCGTCCGCTTTGCTTAGGAAAGCGCGAGGTGGATGGCCAGAATGAATATATGGTTGCATCAGAATCCGTTGCTTTGGATGCGGTCGGTTTTGATTTTGTTCGTGATATTGCACCAGGGGAAGCGATCTACGCGACTTTTGATGGACAATTACACGCGAAACAATGCGCTGATAACCCAATACTCAATCCATGCATCTTTGAATTTGTTTATTTTGCACGCCCTGACTCTTTTATCGATAAAATTTCGGTATACAGTGCCCGCGTAGAAATGGGCAAAAAGCTTGGGGCGCGTATTCACGATGAGTACAGTCATTTGGATATTGATGTTGTTATTCCAATACCAGAAACGTCGTGTGATATTGCCTTGCAAATAGCCCATGCGATAGATAAGCCTTATCGTCAGGGATTTGTGAAAAACCGTTATGTGGGCAGGACATTTATTATGCCCGGCCAGCAGCAACGTAAAAAGTCTGTTCGCCGTAAGCTCAATGCCATTCGTTCTGAGTTTAAAGATAAGAATGTGTTACTTGTTGATGATTCTATTGTGCGTGGTACAACTTCTGAGCAAATTATTGAAATGGCGAGAGAGTCAGGAGCTAAGAAGGTCTTTATGGTCTCTGCGGCACCTGAGGTGCGTTTCCCAAATGTTTATGGCATTGACATGCCAAGCGCAAATGAATTGATTGCCCACGGTCGAGATAATGAAGCAATTTGTAAGCAGATAGGAGCCGATGAGCTTATATTTCAAACTCTAGAAGATCTAATTTCAGCGGTGGGAAGTGGAAATAAGGAGATCTCCAAATTCGATACATCGGTTTTTAATGGTGATTATGTGACGGGTGATATCGATCAGAAGTATCTCGATTTCCTTGCGTCTTTGCGTAGTGATGATGCCAAAATCCAAAGGGAAATACAGCAAGATCTTGCTAATCTAGAGCTGCACAACGAAGGGGCATAAGGCCTGCTTTAATTTTATATTTAAAAGGCTGATGGATAAAATCAGCCTTTTTTATATCCGTTATACTGTTTTAGTTCGATAAAGCTGAGCCAGCATAAATAGGCTTGCAGCACTGATGACCACAGAAGGCCCAGCAGGAGTGTCATAGTGCCATGACATACTCAATCCTAATATGACCGCAATTGAACCTAGCACAGAGGCGATAGCAGCCATTTGCTCAGGAGTTTGAGCAAAGCGTCTGGCTGTTGCTGCAGGTATGATTAGAAGTGAGGTCATAATAAGAGCACCCACGTATTTCATTCCAATTGCGATAACGAGTCCGACCAAGATCATTAGAATCAGCCTCATGAGTTCGACATTATGCCCTTCGACTGCGGCAAGATCCTCGTTCACTGTGGTCGTAAGCAATGGTTGCCAAAAGTAGCAGAGAATGCCACAAACGATAAGCACTCCAGAAAATATATAAATAAGATCTATTGGCGTAACGGCAAGTAAATCGCCAAATAAGTAGCTCATTAAATCGATTCTGACGTTGTCGAGAAAACTGACCGCAATGAGACCTAAAGAAAGAGCACTGTGTGCCAGAATCCCCAACAGCGTATCTGTTGCGACCAACTTTTGTTTCTGTAAGGCAACTAAAACGAATGCTAGTGCTAAACAGCATACGGTTAAAGCGAAATATATATTGATGTCTAACAAAAAGCCTAAAGCTAGTCCCATCAGTGAAGCATGAGCCAATGTATCTCCAAAGTACGCCATTTTTCGCCAAACCACGAAAGATCCAAGAGGACCTGAGATAAATGCAATGCCTAACCCCGCAAGGGCTGAAGGTAATAAAAATTCAATCATGGTGATGGCCGTGTGAGTGATTTGAGCAGGTAGCCGCTTCTCCTGAAACAGGATCGCCTGCGAGATCATGATGATGGTGACTGTGCTGATGATGATAAAATGCTAGAGATTCGCTTTTCGTTGTGCCGAACAGAGCAATATAGCTTGGGTGTTTAGTAATATCAGCAGGTGCGCCAGAGCAACAAATATGATGGTGTAGACAAATCACATCATCCGTTTTAGCCATGACGAGATGTAAGTCATGGGATACCATAAAAACAGCACATTGGAATCGGTGGCGTATGGTATCGATAAGTTCATATAAATCAATCTGTCCCTGAACATCGACACCTTGTGCGGGCTCATCGAGGACTAATAAATCAGGGCGTTGAAGCAATGCTCTTGCGAGCAATACACGTTGGTTTTCCCCACCAGATAGTGAGTGCATGCTCGCGTGAATTAAGTGTTCCGCTCCAACTAGGTTGAGCGCTTCTCTTAATTCTTGGATGCTATATTTACCTGCAAGCTTCATAAAGCGCTGAACATTCAAAGGAAGAGACTCGTTAAGCTTGAGTTTTTGCGGTACATATCCGATTCTCAACCCCTTAACTTTAGTGACCGTTCCTTGATAATCGGTTTGAAGCCCCAAAAGCACTTTTACCAAGGTGGACTTTCCTGCACCATTTGGTCCTATTAGAGTCGTAATTTCCCCCCTTTGAATAGAGAGGCTTACCTCATCTAGAACCTTACGCTCTCCAAATTGAACGCTGACTTGTTGTAGCTCGACTAATGTCGACATGAATAGGACTCATTTGCAAAACTGTATTGTTATAATGTAACATCCGTCCAACTCTAACACCATAGATGAGTGAAATTGATTCATGAAATTTTTTGTTCCTTTGCTGTCTCTGCTTCTTGTCGGCAGTGTCAATGCAACTCAAGTATTGACCAGTATTAAACCTATTCAAATGATTGTGTTTGAAATAACTAAAGGAGTATCTGAGCCTGATGTATTGCTCGATTCAACGACATCTCCGCATGATTATGCTTTAAAGCCTTCGGATGTTAAACGCTTAAAGAAGGCTGATCTTATTGTTTGGTATGGCCATGATCTAGAACCATTCCTAGAAAAAATATTGGAACAGACAAATAATCATGTCCTGACAATCAGTGAGTTAAGTGATGTAGACCTTAGAACTTACTCACCAGAAGATCATCATGATGGTCATGATGGTCATGATGGTCATGATGGCCATGATCACGGGAACCACGACCCTCACTTTTGGTTGGGAATGAAACAAAGTATTCAGGTAGCTAAGTCGATAAGTGAAAAGCTTAGCGCGTTAGACCCTGCTAACGAGAAAGTTTATCAAACTAATTATACAAATTTTGTCAGCAAGTTAGACGAGTCTAACAAGAAATGGCGTAAGCAGCTGGCGCCTGTTAAAAAAGTGGGTTACTACGTATTTCACGACGCATACGGTTACTTTGAACAAGACTATGGTCTTAACCATATCGGTGAATTTACGGTAAGCCCAGACAGAAAGCCGGGTGCTAAGACGTTAATTGAAATTAAGCAAACGTTGGCAAAGGAAGAAGCAAAATGCGTATTTGCCGAGCCGCAGTTTTCCCCCGCTGTCATCGAGTCAGTGCTTCGGGGAAGTCGAGCAAAAACCGGTCAACTTGATCCGTTGGGTTC
The DNA here is from genome assembly GCF_030161235.1 of Vibrio zhanjiangensis. Classification (GTDB taxonomy): domain Bacteria; phylum Pseudomonadota; class Gammaproteobacteria; order Enterobacterales; family Vibrionaceae; genus Vibrio; species Vibrio zhanjiangensis. The sequence goes on from NZ_BSPW01000021.1 coordinate 250,712, forward strand.
AGAAACCGCTATCGGCCCAGATAGTTACTTCAACTTTATTCAATCGATTACCGATAGCTTTGTCTCCTGCTTAGCAAACGAATAGGCGATTTTTTCCCTTTTTAATGATGTTCATTGCTTCTGTTGTCATTAGAGTGCTTTTTTTGGAATCAATATCTTGTTTATTAATAGTGAATAAGATATTTTCCATATAATAATCAATAAATTAAATGACTGATTTATTGATAATTGGAGCAAGGTTACATCTTTGAGCCTTTAATTTAACTCGATGTGGTAACAGCGCAAAGGAATGTGCGGTGAAAAGGGCAATTTGCTTTTTAGTACTATTATTTTTAGCTCGCCTGCCTATGGCTGACGAGTTATTTTCGCCACTCTTTCATTCCATGCCAACGAAGGCAAAAGGACAAGTCTTTGTCACCAAAGCACTTTTTTCTGATGCAAATGATGGGCTGTGGGTGCAAGATCATAACCGTCAATTGCTATTTTTTGATGGGCACAATGTTTTACCTTTCTACGAACCGACGGTTTTTTCCAGCCCCCTTACTTTAGCTTTTTTGAATCATGCATTTTGGTCATTTGCAGGGCATGAGGTTTATCGTTTTTCTCCAGGACAACCAGAAGAATTAGTCTTTAGTCTTTCTCCTGCTTCAGAGATCAATAACATTGGTGTATCAGGCCGTAATGTATGGGTTGCAGATGAGACAGGTTTTTATACTTATCAGGTCGATAGTAAAGATTTTGCATCCTATTCACTTGATAAATTAGACCGATACAGTCAGTTTTCTAAGCTTAAGATCAATGATGCGGAACTCATAGGGGATAATTGGATTGTTGCCACCAATGTTGGTCTTTATATGTTTGACTCCAACAACAAAAACTTTCATGACTTGCGTCGGTATGGCAATGAAAATATTTCAGTACTTCACTATTCTTCAGTTCGCCATGAATTGGTTGTGGGTAGTGATTCAGGCTCCTTTATTCTTGATATGCAGGATCTCGATTTACCGAGCCGGAAAATGTCGGATCGGGGTGTACTAAGTGTTGCTGAAACGCCCAAAGGCTATTGGATCGCGAACAATACTGGTCTGGAGCTATTTATCTTTCGCGGTACTTATGCAGGAGAGACTAAGTCGATAGAGCAATTTAGTGGGCAAAAAGTCCATTCTGTTCTTTACAACGACTACGGGGAAGTGTGGGTCGCTAGTGATTCAGGAATCTACTCTTTTTCGGAACCTTATTATTACTTTAATCGCTTGCCGGATTACTTATTTAATCTGCAATCGACATCTAGCAAGCTCTTACGGCTTAAATATGCGAACCAAAAAGATAGTTACTGGCTTGTTACTGACTCTGGTCTTTACAAACTGAATCTTGGCAATCCAGCTTCACGAGCGATGATTTTTGAAGGGAAGATTAAAGATGTGGTTGAACATAATGGCGTCCTTTGGTTAGCGACCGATGAGAATATTGTAGGCATAGATAGCTCCTCTGGGGACATATTGTCGGATGGATTTCCCAGTTTTTTCAATAACCTCTCAGCTGATTTGTTGACTATTGACGCTCAGGGGAGGATATGGGGAGCGAGTGTAGATCGGATATGGCGCCTAAATATCAGTAATGGGGAGCTATTGCAATTTGGCTCAGACTGGATGAGTCATCGTGATCAAGATAGTCAGTTAGAACAGATCAGTGTCGATAACAATGATAAGTTAGTACTGGGGACGGACCATGGTGTGTATGTTGTTGACCCCGGTCAAGTTTATTACATGACAGAATCACAGCCGTTTGGTGCTATTGTGAGTATGACTCACATCGATGAGGGGATCTTTGGTGTTGCGGGTCGTTTTGGTGCTTTTTTGCTCGATACGAATCGATTACGCCTTGAAGAGTTAAGTTTGATGAGCGCCAACATGGCATTAAACTGTTTATCCAATGCGGGCGGCTATCTTTGGTTAACCTCATCCATTGGATTGACACGTTATTCTAGACAAGGGCAGCTTGTTGAACACTATGCGATACCTTCTGGTCATATTCACTATAAATCTCAAGCTGGGCTTTGTGCTATCGGGGGAGCATCCAAACATGAAAGTATCCTACTTGATTTCAATGATACAGTTATCTCTACAGACATTGCAAAACTCATCAACAGCACAGCGCCCAAAATACGAATTGTTCTTAGTGAAGTAGCAATCAATCAGAATCGACATTCAATAGGTGGGTTACTGGAGCCACTTCATACAAAATTTGGCGATTCACTGTCTTTTCAGTTCGGTATCCTTCCCTACAGATCTCATTTTGAGCTTGAGTATCGCTTAAACGAGAAAGGTCGGTGGATGACATTACCAGGGCAACATTTAACCCTTGTCCACCCAATGCCTGGACATTATGTTATTGAGGTCAGGGCGGTGAGTAATGGACAAATCGTCGCGAATACAGAAAAGTTTGTTTTTTCAGTAGATGTGCCTTGGTATCTGGGAGAATACGCTATTTTGTGTTATTTAGTCTTATTTATTGTATTGACACTAATCTTAATTAATTGGCGCTCGCGTATGACGGCAAGAACCAACAAGATACTGAAATCACAAATAGCGCTGAAAACGAATCAATTACGCCATCAAAGCCGGATTCTTTTAACTAACAATGAACGCTTGAGAAAGCAGTTACAAGTTCGCCGAATTATCTATCGTCAGTTGATCGAAGCGTTAAAAGAAAGAATGAAAAGTTTCTCATCTAACATCAGAGTCGATGACCACAAGGGAAAACAACGTCTATATAAATACGTGAATCATGAACTTGACTTACTTCTTAACTATAGAGCTATGAGCAGTGGCACATTGCCCACTTACAGCTTGCCACTCATAGTAAAGTCAGTATTGGATGGTTGGCAAGACGAGCTTAACAGCGCTGAAATAGTTATCAAAACGGATTTAGAACAAAGAGACGATTCCTACATTACCCTTTATATTTCAAACCTAGATCGGGTATTTAATCTGCTCATTGACAACTTGATTCGTCGTTGCAGTAAAGGTCAGGAGATAGGTATGACTTACCGTCTTGAGAAGGAAAGTGTCATATTCTCTATGTCAGAGCCAGCTCAACACACTGAAGGTGCTTTGCTTCGTTTCCCAGAAGTTTGGAATGAAATCGGTACCTTGGTGATGGAAAGTGGCGGGAGTTTCCGTAGATACAGCTCACAAGGGTTACAGCTTACGGAATTTGTTTGGCCAAAAGATAATCAATTGGAAGAAAATTCGATTGATCAGATGATTGATTCAGGTTTGGAAAATTCTCAAACTGATGATAAATGGATTAAAAAGCTTCAGGAACTGGTTATTCAAAACTATTCTGATTCCGAGTTTGGGACTGCAGCAGCGGCCAAGCAAATGTATATGTCTGAGCGTAGCTTGCAACGTCGGTTTAAATCGGCCACAGAACGAACCTTTACAGAATATTTAACGGAAATTCGTTTGGATCATGCTTGTCGTCGTTTATTGGCAGGACAAAAAGTATCAGATGTCGCATTTGAATGTGGGTTCAATGACCCTTCTTACTTTAGCCAGCGATTTAGACATCGATTTGGTGTATCCCCCACTCAATTTATCGAAGCACAAGGCTAGCGTTTATCTCATATCTTGTTTCTGGATAAAGGTTAGCGGTTTCTACTCATCTCAAGGCATGAATTTGCTTCATACGTCATGGTATACATTTCATTACGTTAGGTAATAAAGAAAGCAAATAGCTATTCTCATCAATGCTTGAGCGCCATTTGGGACGAATTTAAAAGTTGCTTAGGATGAGGATTCTGGCATGATGCGTAAAAAATGACGTGGTATAGCCGGGGGACTATACCACGGGCGTCAATGACACCTTCGCTTGCTGCCGGAGTGGTGCGAACTGCACCACCTCTGGAATTGTCAACAAGGTCATTCCCTGTTGACTTGGTTAACTATAAAACTAGGTCATTGTTTTACTTATAAAATTAACGCCAAGCTAATATTATAAAAGCGACAATGTATATATGGTGTTGATAATTAATGTTTTTTTGTAAGTTTTGATTTGTCATTTGAATGAAAACGGTAAGAATGGATCATTAAATTCTATACCTTTTAACGTAATTAACGTCTGAGGGATTAACGTAAATAGCGTTGCAAATCTGCAATGTTTGATTTCAGACAAGATTTACAAAATTTACACGCGCTAAGATCAAAAGTCTTAATGCTAATATTTCTCATTTTTATCTTTAATTGGCCTTTTTTATGAAACTGTCACATTTAACCCAAGGGCAAAAAGCAACGATTATTGGGTTTTCTCATTTATCGAGCGATGTTAGAAAAAAGCTCATGATTATGGGGTTGCTTCCCAATACACCGGTTACCTTGATTCGTAAAGCGCCTATGGGCGACCCTCTTCAGGTTGAGGTTAGGGGAGTATCACTTGCGGTGAGAACAAATATCGCAGACTCGATTGTGGTGGAGGTCAGTTAATGCAGTATCAAATTCTCACGGTTGGCAATCCAAATAGTGGTAAAACAACACTATTTAATGGTCTAACTGGTGCCAAACAACAAGTTGGTAACTGGGCTGGCGTTACTGTCGAAAAAAAAACCGGCAGATATTCTCACTCAGGTGATGAGTTTTTACTGACAGACCTACCTGGTATTTATGCATTAGATAGTGGTAATGATGGCAATAGTATTGACGAATCTATTGCTTCTCGTGCCGCTCTCACGCATCCCGCAGATTTGATTATTAATGTTGTTGATGCGACATGTCTTGAGCGCAGTTTATACATGACACTTCAACTGCGTGAGTTAGGTCGGCCTATGCTGGTCGTTCTCAATAAGATGGATGCTCTCAAGCGTGAACGCCAGACGATTGATGTGAAAGCATTAGAAAAAATGTTGGGTTGTCCTGTGTTTGCTTTATCAGCAAACAACAGTGCTCAAGTACAACGTTTCAAAGAGCATTTGCATAAAACTTTGGTATTAGGCGTTGCGCTAAATGAACTCAATATTGCCTATCCTTTAGCGTTTGAGACGGCGATTGAAAAGATTCAGCCGATCTTCGAAAATCATGCCGAATCTTCCCCCAGAGCGTTATCTATTCGTGGATTGGAAAATGATCTTTTGGTTCTCAATGGGTTGTCGTCTGAACAGAGAAAACAGGTCATTGAGGTGCAGCAAGAGCTCGATCTTGATATCGATTTATTGGTTGCTGATACTAAATACACCTTTTTGCATCAGCAGTGCCAGCAAGTCCGGCGAACAGAAGGGAAGCTGAGCCATAGTTTTACCGAAAAAGTGGACAGTTTTGTACTCAATAAGTGGGTTGGAGTCCCTTTCTTTTTTATCGTCATGTATGTGATGTTTATGTTCTCTATCAATATCGGTAGCGCTTTTATAGACTTTTTCGATATAGGTGTAGGGGCGTTATTGGTTGATGGCGGCCATTATTTAATGGATGACCATTTGCCAGTATGGTTGGTGACCTTGATAGCCGATGGCATTGGTGGTGGTATCCAAACTGTCGCAACATTTATCCCGGTGATTGCGTGCCTCTATTTATTTCTAGCGATACTAGAGAGTTCAGGCTATATGTCTCGGGCTGCATTTGTTTTAGATAAAGTGATGCAAAAGGTAGGGTTACCTGGTAAGGCCTTTGTACCATTAGTGCTTGGTTTTGGTTGTAATGTGCCGGCTATTATGGCGACTAGAACTTTGGATCAAGAGCGAGAGAGAAAACTAGCGGCCTCTATGGCGCCCTTTATGTCTTGTGGGGCTCGTCTTCCTGTATACGCTTTGTTTGCTGCTGCATTCTTTCCAGAAAGTGGCCAGAACATAGTGTTTGCTCTCTACTTGCTTGGCATCGCCGCTGCTGTTTTTACAGGTCTGGTTCTGAAACACACCTTGTATCCAGGTTCTAGTGATAGCTTGATCATGGAAATGCCAGATTATGAGCTTCCAACTATCCAAAATGTGTTGATTAAGACATGGCAAAAATTGAAACGTTTTGTGCTGGGGGCCGGTAAAACAATTGTCGTGGTGGTAACGATTCTGAGCTTCCTCAACTCTGTGGGTACAGATGGTTCATTTGGCAATGAAAACAGTGAAAAATCCGTGTTGTCAAAAATATCTCAAGTTGTGACGCCAATTTTTACGCCTATTGGAATTGAAAGAGATAATTGGCCAGCAACCGTTGGTATCATTACCGGTATTTTTGCCAAGGAAGCCGTTGTTGGCACTTTAAATAACCTTTACGCACCATCAGATGATTCTGCAGCTGAATATGATTTAGTGGCGAGTTTAAAAGAAGCGGTCATGTCGATACCAGCCAATCTTGCAGATTTAAGTTATTCAGATCCGCTAGGTATTGAAGTCGGTGATTTGACAGACAGTTCTTCTGTCGCCGAAGAACAAGACGTTGATGCCTCTATCTTTGGTAATCTCAAACAGCATTTTGTGACAGGAAATGCAGCCTTTGCTTACTTGATTTTTATCCTGTTATACACACCTTGTGTGGCGGCGATGGGGGCTTATGTTCGGGAGTTTGGCCAGAAATATGCGCGCTTTATTGCCTTATGGACAATGGGATTGGCTTATGGAAGTGCAGCTTTGTACTATCAAGTGACGCACTTTTTATACGCACCGACATACAGCGCGCTTTGGATTGGTGGGATACTACTCCTATCACTCGTAACTTTTCGTGTATTGAAAGCTACTGGTAGAAGGCTGCAAAGGATAGAGACTCAAACAGCATGATTTTACAGGCACTCAAAACATATGTTACTGAGCAGGGCTGCGTGAGTCAAAAAGCCCTCGCGAAGAAGTTTTCAATCAGCGAAGATGGCGTAGATGCCATGATAGATATCTGGATAAAAAAGGGTGTTATTTCTCGATTAGTTGATACGAATAAGGCTGATAAGATTGTGAGAATTCGATATTCAGCCAATGGTGCTAATGGTTTATCACTGACGGTCACTATGTAAAAAAAGCCGCTGACATCAGCGGCTTTTTTAGGCTTTTTGAAATAGACTACTCAGCGCTAGCATATTTTGAATCTGGGTTAGTATTGTATTTTGTTCGTTTTCAGAGCGATACTCACCTTTGGTATTGCCCCATATTGGTCCAGGCCAAGCGATATCGGTTTTATAGCGGGCAATATGATGCACATGAAGCTGTGGGACCATGTTACCGAGTGCACCCAAATTGAGCTTATCTGGGTGAAATATCGCCTCCAATGTCTGACTCACAGCTTGCGATTCAAGCAAAAACTGCTGCTGATCTTCTATGGACATATGGTGTAGCTCTTTTACGTTCTCTCTTTTGGGAACAAGAATAACCCAAGGAACCGCTTTATCTTTGTGAAGTAGGGCGATGGATAAAGGGAAGTTGCCAATCGTACTGGTATCTTTAACAAGTTGTGGGTGAAGTTCAAAGCTCATAGTGTAATCCATGTTATTTATATCTGAGCAATAAAATAAAAGGTTGATGCATAGACATCAACCTTTGTCTTTATTTCGCATTATTTGTGGTTACATGCGATCTAACGTTTCAATACCCAGTAATGATAGACCTTGTTTGATGGTCTTAGCCGTCAGCGCAGCGAGTTTAAGGCGGCTTTGCTTAGTCGATTCGTCTTGTGCATTAAGAATAGGGCAAGCTTCATAGAAACTAGAAAATTGGCCAGCAAGTTCAAATAGGTAACTACATAGAATATGAGGTTGGCCTTCACGAGCAACAGAATGAATGGCTTCTTCAAATTGAAGTAGCTTAGCGATCAAGGATTTCTCTTTTTCTTCTGTTATCACAATGTTCCCAGACAAAGAATTCATGGAAATGCCAGCTTTAGCAAAAATAGAGGCCACGCGAGTGTAAGCATATTGCATGTATGGTGCAGTATTGCCCTCAAATGCCAGCATGTTATCCCAGTCAAACACATAGTCAGTTGTACGGTGTTTCGAAAGGTCGGCATATTTCACCGCAGCCATCGCAACAGTATTGGCGATTTTTTGCTTTTCGATGGTGTCAAGCTCAGGGTTCTTTGATTCGATTAGTTTGATGGCGCGCTCTTCTGCTTCATCCAGCAAATCTTTTAGACGTACAGTACTTCCTGCGCGGGTTTTAAAAGGGCGTCCATCTTTACCTAACATCATACCAAACGCGTGGTGTTCTAGTGTGACGCTTTCAGGTACATAACCAGCTTTGCGTACAATAGTCCATGCTTGCATTAAATGTTGATGTTGACGAGAGTCAATAAAATATAAAACCCGATCAGCACCTAAGGTTTCGTAACGATATTTAGCACAGGCAATATCTGTGGTCGTGTAAAGAAAGCCACCATCACGCTTTTGGATAATAACACCCATAGGCTCGCCATCTTTATTTTTGTATTCATCCAAAAATACGACTTGAGCACCATCGTCTTCTTGCGCGAGCCCTTTCTCTTTCAAATCCGCCACGATGTCAGGTAACATGTCGTTATACATGCTTTCACCCATGACATTATCACGAGTTAAAGACACATTCAGACGATCGTAGTTGCGCTGGTTTTGAATCATAGTGATGTCTACCAGCTTCTTCCACATTTCAGCGCAGTAACTGTCACCACTCTGCAATTTGACGACATAGCTACGCGCTTTTTCTGCAAACTCTTCATCTTCATCATAGAGCTTTTTCGATTCACGATAGAAAGCTTCTAGGTCAGACAATTCCATTGACACTTGACCGGATTCTTTTTGAACTCGCTCTAGGTTGGCGATCAGCATGCCAAACTGGGTGCCCCAATCGCCAATGTGATTGGCGCGAATAACATGGTGACCGAGAAACTCGAGCGTACGAGCAACCGCGTCTCCGATAACAGTAGAACGAATATGGTGTACGGCCATTTCTTTTGCCACATTGGGCGCAGAGTAATCGGCGACAATTGTTTTGGGCTCTTCAATCGCAACACTGAGGCGATCATCTGCAAGCGCTTCCTGTGCTTTTTGAGCTAAAAAGTCTTTACTTAAGAAGATGTTGATAAAGCCAGGGCCTGCGATTTCTGTTTTGCTCGCGATGCCATCAAGGTCTAGAACATCCAGGACTTTCTGAGCAAATTCTCTTGGGTTAGTGCCTAATTTTTTAGCCACACCCATAACCCCGTTTGCTTGGTAATCACCAAACTGTGGCTTTGCAGATTGGCGGACTGCGGCAGGACTGCCTGCTGGAGCGCCAGCAGCTTTTAGCGCCTGAGAGACTTTATCGTTAATAAGGGCTTGGATATTCACGTAAGTTTCCTTCAATTCTTGAGAATTGCTTAGATATGGACTTAAAGTTCAAACTTGGTCACTACCTATAGATTACTTGCATCTATTGTGGTGAAAAGTATACATATCTTATTTCGAGTTCATAAATTGGCACACATAATACCAATATTATCGGCTCCCACATAGAGAGTGTTTTACGAAATTTTCTACTTTTGATGACCAACTTGGTAGTATTGTGTAGAAATCAACACATTGGATAGACAAAAATGCCGCAAAGACTAATTGATACTGAGCTAATGCCGGAACAAATGAAGGGCAAGTTTGAGGCTTTTATGCAAAACATTCAGCACTTGGGTGAACTTATCAAGGTGGATTTGCAGTCGCTACAGGCTGACCATATTGCTATGCGCATAAATGATATGGAGCTAGCAAAATTAGCTCACGACGAATGGTTAAAAGAGGGGCGAGAACTTTCAACGGCGACGATAAATGGTCGACCTATTATCGTTATTGAACTGGCTCAACCACTTAAAGCTCTTGGCTGGTCAATGACATGCCTAGAACTTCCCTACCCAGCATTAGGCAAACTATATCCAACTCAAGGGTGGGAGCATGTGGAATTTGTTGTTCCGTCTTTGGCTAAAACAGCCAAAGAGTATTTGGTTGATATAAAACGTCGGTATCCGAGTTTAGCTTTGCAATGGGATAAACTGGATATGCATGGCATAAAGGTGAAACTGTCCAGTCCTAAAGGGGAAGGGGAGCGAATCAGTAACCCCACAATAGCTTTTAAACATCAGGGAATATGTGTTAAGTTTCACCCTCATTCGCTGAAAAAGATCGTAGAGTCAGAACATTCAGCCTAGTTCAGTATCTTTTGGTCTCAGTTGAAATTCTTCAACTGAGCCTATTTCAACACCGACGTTGAGAGCATCAGATGCCCCGTGAGCACTCCCTTTTGTATGCATAATTAGCCGATTGGCCGTTCTAGGTTTCAGTTCATTCACGACAAAGCGAATCATGTCTGCTCGACTGAGATTCTTAAGCTCATCAAGTACGCGTTCTTTGTGATTGAAATCGTAATCTTTGTTACCAATTGCGACCCAAAGTCTTTGAGCTCGACTTTTTAAGGTGCTATCTGGCGCAGCAATTTGGCTCCATAGTCCTCGCTTACTGCTATGCCATTGATAATCGTTAAGTTCGAGTAAGACCATATAAAAGGCATTAAGGAATTCGTCGATTGAACTAATGAGTTCCGCAGGCGCCGCTTTCGGTGATTGCACGTAGAGTACTAGCCCTGGATGACGATTGAGAGGCAAATTTCCGGTTCCAACCATGTAACCGAGTTGTTGCTTTGTTCGTATTTCATTGAAAAATGTTGCTGACATGAGATGGTTTGCGAGCAAATACAAGGCGGTATTACGTGGTTCGATATCCTCGCATTGATAATAAACCACAATGGCGGAATCTTCTTGGTTTGACTCAATCGAACGTTGGAAAGAACCATTTTTTCCAAGCATAACCAAAGGTCTTAATGATTCTTGGTAACTTTGATTTTTGACTCTGAGTGCATCTTTTAGTGTGTCACTGAGCTTAATTGCCTCATTACGTGTCCAGTCGCCATACACAAACATTTCAATATGCAGTTTTGTTAAAATAGCAGAGACGAATTCGTCTAATTCACTCACATCAAGACTTTCTAAAGCAGATAACATATCACCGTATGGAGGATTATTGGGTTGCAGCATTCCTGTCATGGCATTAAACAACTGTGAAATAGGTTTATCATGAGCGGCATTTTTCCAGTTTCTAACTAGCTGCTGTTTAATCGTGTTAAACCGCTCGGCACTGAATTCTCTGCTAGAAAAGCGTTCTAGGATCATTGCCATGAGTTCTGGCTGCTTTTGGCTGAAGCCGGATAAAGTGAGAGTGACCCCGCCTTGATGTGAATACATGTTGTAACTCATACCGGCAATCTCTGCTTGATAGGTTTCTTTCGCCAATGAGTCGAGAAACATTTCCACACACACTCTCGTTTTAACGATATTTTTAACGTTTTTCACCGCGTGAGGACTATCGATAGCGACAAAAATAACACCTTTAGGGACCCTGAATTCAGCCTCTTGGAGGTGCCAGAGCTTAAAACCTGGTAAGTCTTGAACCACCTTTGGAATAGAGGAGTGATCTTCTATTGGGAGAGGATCTAAGTCGTAGGAGATAAAAGGATTTTTGGGTGGTAAGGTGAAACCTAGACTGCTTTTCTCAGCGTAATGAATTTTTCGTTGTTCTGTCATTGGACTGACTGAATAAGGCGTATGATACCATTTCGCTTTTTGGTCATATTTGTAGCCTTTGGCAATCAGTGTTGCACGTAAGTTATCTATAGTTAGATAGTTAAAAAGGTGTTTCAGAAGATTCTCATCGTAATTATTCATGACATAGTCACCGTAGACGATGTCTTCGGCTGAATAATGCTGCATATTTACCACCAAATGGCTAACAAGATCCATCGGATGAGTCAGTTCTTGAAAACGAAACGCGGATTCTAGAACCGCTTGTTTTTCTAGATAGCGCCACTCAGCAAAACCTTCTTGCTCTATCAAGGACAAGTACGAGAATAAAGCTTGGATAATATCATCGACATGGTTTAAACCTGTGGGAGTGAGGTTACAGCTGATGGTAAACTCTCGGTAATTACTACCACTGGTTCCACCACCTGCTGAAAGTGAAGTGATCCAACCTTTTTCTTTAAGTGCGAGCATAAGACTTCCGTCGCCCTCATAGCCCAGTAAATGGGCAAAATACGACATCGGCTTTTGGCGATAGTACTTGTCAAGGCTGGGTAGAGGAAAAGATAGGATCAGTTTACGAATTTCCTTCACAGGCTCGATATTGACAAAAACGGCGGTTGAGTTTTCCCCTACGTAGGGAACCTTAATAGACTTTCCAGAGAGATGGCGATTGACAATAGACGAGAATTTAGCCGTTACCCATTGTTCTAATTCGTTCAGTGTTTGTGGGCCTATTACGGCTAACGTCATTAAATCGGCAGAATATTCTCTGTGATGAAACGCAATAATCTCTTCTCTGATCGATTGCCCATTTCTATCGCCCAGAGTTTCTTGGTTGCCAACTGAAAATTTCGCGAAAGGGTGTTTGGGATTGACTAACTCTTTGTGTACTTGATAAAGCCGCCTAGAATCATCATTTAATTTGAGTTTATATTCTGAGTCGACCGCCTCTCGTTCTTTATCAAGCGCTTCAGCATTAAACAAAGGGGCTGTAAAAAACTGGCTAAACCGGTCTAGGCAATGACAAAAGGCAGATGGCATTGCATCAAAAAAGAAGCAAGTGTGTTCTGCACCTGTCCATGCGTTATTGCTTCCGCCATGCTGATTGACATAGTGTTGGAAATCACCCACTTTGGGGTACTTCTCAGTGCCTAAAAATAGCATGTGCTCTAAGTAATGAGCCATGCCTTGACGATCTTCAGGATCATCAAAATGCCCAACATTAATCGCCAAAGCGGCTGCGGATTTTTGTGCGTTGATATCTTGAATAAGCAAGACTTTAAGCTCGTTCCCCAATGTCAGATAGCGGTATTGGTTAGTATCGTTCGGGCTTAAATGCACAAGTTTTTCTCCGTTTTAGGTTCTTATGTGTTGTGATACTTTCAAAGACTATTGGTATGAAAGATCGACACGAGTTGTAACGTGCAGGATAGGTGTCAATGTGAACTGTCTTCCTGATAAATATAAGCATACACAATTTCTTTACCGATACACCAAGAATGTTAAGAAAGTCGAAGTACTGAGTTGTCCCCTTGATATAATTGTCGGTCTTTTGAGACATATGTGGCACTATTATCAAGACATATTTTTTGCCCCAGAATCGTTATTTTAGGAATCATTAATGAAAATACTCATCATGCGTCATGGTGAAGCTGAACATTACGCAAATTCAGACGCTGAACGCGCTCTGACCAAGAAGGGTAAACAAGAGTCGATAGAAGCGGTAAAGCAGTGTGTAGAGAATGGGTATACACATCTGGATTTGGTGCTGGTGAGTCCTTATCTGAGAGCACAACAAACTTGGCAAGCTGTGGCATCTCATTTTTGTGCAAAACAAATTAAGGTTTGTGACGATATTACTCCGTATGGTGATGCGGGTCGTGTGGGTGATTACATTTCTGCAATTGCAGAAGTAGAGCAGCCCACATCTATCTTGTTAGTTTCTCATTTGCCGCTAGTTGGGTATTTAACATCGGAGCTTGTCCCAGAATTGGCGCCGCCCATGTTTCCTACTTCTGGGATTGTCGGCATCGAGTATGATATTGAACGTCGCAAGGGGGAATTGGTGTTAAATATTCGCCCCTAAATCAATTTTATTTTATGTATGTTGCAGTACGCGCTATTAACCGATAGGTGTTCTTAGTCGCCTTACGTAGTAAGCCATAAAATTGACATTTTATCTGGACTAATATTTGCATAACCATCTAAGTCATTAATTCGGGTTGAATAATACCGTCTGCCACTATGAAATTTACATTACCATTTGCTGATAAGTTACCTCAGATTCCCCAACGAGCGATGCCTGCGATAGGGGCGCCTATTATGGTGTTGGCAACGTTAGCAATGGTCGTATTACCCATACCTCCATTTCTTCTAGACTTGTTTTTTACCTTTAATATTGCCCTAGCTATGGTGGTGTTACTGGTCACTGTCTATACACGACGGCCACTGGATTTTGCTGCTTTTCCTACAGTACTTCTTATCGCTACTCTGTTACGTTTGGCGTTAAACGTTGCGTCCACTCGAGTTGTATTGCTTTATGGTCATGAAGGCACGGCTGCGGCAGGTAGCGTTATCGAAGCATTCGGTAGTGTTGTAATCGGTGGCAACTATGCTGTCGGTTTAGTCGTGTTCCTTATCCTAATGATCATCAACTTTATGGTTGTGACTAAGGGTGCTGGTCGTATTTCTGAAGTGAGCGCTCGATTTACCTTAGATGCATTGCCTGGTAAGCAAATGGCAATAGACGCTGATCTTAACGCGGGTTTGATTGATCAGGACCAAGCACGAACACGACGCCAAGAAGTGACTAAAGAAGCGGATTTTTACGGTTCGATGGATGGTGCATCTAAGTTTGTTAAAGGTGATGCGATTGCAGGTATTTTGATCCTCTTTATCAATATCATCGGTGGCCTCACTATTGGAATGATCCAATATGACTTAGCCTTCGGACAGGCAATTCAAATCTATACCCTGCTAACTATCGGTGATGGTCTTGTGGCACAAATTCCATCACTTTTGTTATCTATTGGCGCGGCGATAATGGTCACCCGTCAAAATACTGATGAAGATATGGGGCAGCAGGTCGTTTTTCAAATGTTTGATAACCCGAAAGCATTGATGATAACGGCTGGTATTCTTGGTGTCATGGGTTTGGTGCCGGGCATGCCTCATTTTTCTTTCTTGTTTCTCGCGGTATTAGCAGGAGGTGGGGCCTATTGGATCCATAGGAAACAGAAGCAAAATGCGGACAAAGCCAAGCTTCCAGCCAGTAAAGATCAAGAAGCGCCAACACCAAAAGAACTATCGTGGGATGATGTTCAACCTGTTGATATTATAGGACTTGAAGTAGGGTATCGTCTGATTCCTTTGGTTGATAAAGATCAAGGTGGAGAGCTACTTGAGCGAGTTAAAGGGGTTCGTAAAAAGCTTTCTCAAGACTTTGGTTTTCTCATTCCTGCGGTGCATATTCGCGATAACCTTGAGCTCACTCCCAACAGCTATCGAATTACCTTGATGGGAGTGGCTGTTGGTGAAGCAGAAATTCGACCAGACATGGAGTTGGCGATCAATCCGGGGCAAGTTTATGGCGTGGTTGAGGGAGAGCCAACCATTGACCCTGCGTTTGGTTTAGAAGCGACATGGATTAAAGGTGAGCAGCGAGAGCATGCACAAGCACTAGGCTATACGGTTGTCGATTCATCAACGGTTCTGGCGACCCACTTAAGCCAGCTTCTGACCAATAATGCCTCGCAACTAATTGGCCATGAGGAAGTGCAGAACTTACTTGAAATGCTTGGTCGAAGTACGCCGAAATTAATTGAGAGTTTTGTACCTGATCAGCTCCAGCTCGGTGTTGTAGTTAAGGTGTTACAAAATCTGCTCAATGAGGCTGTGCCAATAAGGGACATACGTACCATAGTTCAGACTTTGGCTGAATATTCGAGTAAGAGTCAAGAACCTGACATTCTAACCGCCGCAGTTAGAATTTCCTTAAAAAGATTAATTGTTCAAGAAATCAATGGGATAGAGTCGGAGCTGCCAGTAATTACCCTAATTCCTGAATTGGAACAGATATTGCACCAGACAATGCAGGCGTCTGGAGGAGAGTCTGCTGGAATCGAGCCTGGTTTGGCTGAGCGATTACAATCTTCATTAACTCAAGCGACTCAAGAGCAAGAGTTGAAAGGGGAACCAGCGGTACTTCTCACCTCTGGTGTATTGCGTTCTACACTGGCAAAATTTGTGAAGAATACAATTCCATCATTGCGAGTACTCTCCTATCAGGAGATTCCAGATGAAAAACAAATACGTATCGTTCAAGCTGTTGGTAACTAAATAGTGTACGTGCGAAAAGATGGATACTGATTTTGAAGATTAAACGATTTTTTGCTAAGGACATGCGCACCGCTTTGCTGCAAGTAAAGAGTCAGCTTGGCGATGATGCGGTTATCATGTCGAATAAAAAAGTCGCTGGTGGCATAGAAATTGTTGCAGCGGTTGACAATGAAACGGCTGCTGCGCGTTCAGCGGCTAAAAAAGCATCGCAGCCCAGTTCCAGTAATCCACGAGCGGCAGCCACGCAGAGTACTACTAGCATCAAACAGCGTACGTTAGAAGAAGACAGAGTCAGCTTACAAGCCAAAGCTGATAATGGTTCAATGACAAAACGTTTTGCTCATATGCTCAAGCAATACAGTAGCGCAACCGCCGTCTGCAATGAGGATAATGAAGAGACTAATGCGGACTCACTCTCGTCACTGATGAAACGGCAGGAGCGCCAAGCGAAGCTGCGTAATGAAGTTAATGGTGTAAAACTTCGCGAAGACTCTCCTTTGGCCAAGCTTATCGCTCAAGATAATAAAATGCCGGAACAGCGCTCTCGGCTTGATCCCAGTCGTTATGAACGTAATCGTAATGATGACTCTGGTGCGAGCAGTGAAGATTTTGAAGAAATGCGCGAAGAGATGACGTCTATTCGACGATTACTTGAGCATCAAGTTTCAGGACTAATGTGGCAAGAAGTCGAGCGTCGAGAGCCATTAAGGGCCATGTTAATCAAGCGGTTAGAACGAATGGGAGTGTCTGCTGATCTCGCTGACCAGCTCGCCTGTTATATTCCTGAAGACACGCCACCAACAAAAGCTTGGAAGGCGCTATTGGGTCTGGTTTCAGATCAGGTTCCCATTGCTAAACAAGATATCCTAAAACGGGGGGGAGTGGTTGCTTTACTTGGGCCCACAGGTGTCGGAAAAACAACAACAGTGGCTAAACTTGCGGCTAGAGCTGCAATGGAATATGGCTCAGACAATGTCGCGCTGGTTACAACAGATACGTATCGAATAGGGGCGCATGAGCAGTTGGCAATTTATGGGCGTATTATGGGATGTGCAGTAAAAGTTGCTAAAGATTCCAAAGAGTTAGCCGATGTAATTCATCAGTTGAGAAATCGCCGTCTCATCCTTGTTGATACCGCTGGTATGGGGCAAAGAGATGTACGTTTGTCTGAACAACTCGATACATTGATGCATGAAAGTGGTGAAGTCATTCATAGCTATTTGGTATTGCCAGCAACTGCTCAGAGAAAAGTATTGCAAGAGACGATCGA
This sequence comes from Vibrio zhanjiangensis, assembly GCF_030161235.1. GTDB lineage: Bacteria > Pseudomonadota > Gammaproteobacteria > Enterobacterales > Vibrionaceae > Vibrio > Vibrio zhanjiangensis. Next base: position 267,854 of record NZ_BSPW01000021.1, read on the forward strand.
TCATTTTCAGAGGATTCCTCTTTCAGGGTGTATCCTTACTAAGTTGGACGAATCTTTAAGTCTTGGTGAATTTGTTAGTGTTGTTGTTCAAAACGCGCTGCCGGTAGCATACATCGCTAATGGACAAAGAGTCCCAGAGGATATAGTGATCGCGCAGCCCAAATACATGGTAGCCAAGGCAAACGAATTGTTAGAGAAGTCGACAGATAATGAGCCTCACTACTGGAATAGTGAAGTAGAACGGTTCTAGGCGGCGGACGATTATGACGAAGAATATGATACAAGACCAAGCAAGCGGATTACGCCGCTTAACACAACCCTCTGTTACTAAAGTGATTGCAGTCACAGGGGGAAAAGGTGGAGTAGGTAAATCTAATGTGACCTTAGGGCTAGCCATATGCATGGCTCGTCAGGGTAAAAAAGTCATGGTGTTGGATGCTGACCTTGGTTTGGCAAATGTTGATGTGATGCTTGGAATACGCTCAAAGAAAAATCTTGGCCATGTACTTGCTGGTGAATGTGAACTCAAAGATGCTATTGTTGAAGGACCATACGGAATTAAAATAATCCCGGCCACATCGGGTACTCAGGCAATGACAGAGTTGTCCCATGCGCAGCACGTAGGACTTATCCGTGCTTTCGGTAGCTTAGAAGATGAGATGGACATATTACTCATCGATACCGCGGCTGGAATTTCTGATATGGTGGTGAGCTTTTCTCGTGCCGCTCAAGATGTGGTTGTCGTGGTTTGTGATGAACCCTCATCGATTACAGATGCTTATGCGTTGATCAAGCTCTTAAGTAATGAACATCAAGTTCAAAGATTTAAAATTGTTGCTAATATGGTCAGAAGCTATCGTGAAGGAAGAGAATTGTTCGCAAAATTGACATTGGTCACAGAGCGATTCCTGAATGTTAGTATTGAGCTCGTAGCATGTATTCCATTAGATGATAAAGTTCGACAAGCGGTTAAAAAACAAAAGATTGTTGTGGACGCATTTCCTCGTTCACCAGCTTCACTAGCTCTCGGGTCGTTAGCAAATAAGGCATTAACTTGGCCAATTCCTAAAACACCGAGTGGACATCTGGAGTTTTTTGTAGAACGCTTACTTCATAGAACAGAGATGTTAGAGGAACCATTTGGTGAATAAGGCATTGACCTATGACCAATACGCAAATCAAGACAGCCGACGAGCATTTCTAGAAAAATACTCAGTGCTCGTTAAACGCATTGCTCATCATTTACTCGGTCGTCTACCACCGAGTGTTCAAGTTGAAGATCTTATCCAAGCGGGAATGATAGGTCTGCTTGAAGCTCAAAAAAATTATGATGGGAGTAAGGGGGCAAGTTTTGAAACCTATGCTGGCATTCGTATTCGGGGTGCTATGCTTGATGATATACGTCGTGGAGATTGGGTGCCTCGTTCTGTCCATAAAAACAGCCGAGAGATTAGCCAAGCGATTTCACAACTAGAGGGTGAGCTCAACAGGGATCCTACCGATGCAGAGGTCGCCAAACGAATGGAGATGACTCTAGAGCAATATCACAATGCCTTGGCGGATATCAATTGTTCTCGTCTGATAGGTATTGACGACTTAGGGGTGTCAGAAGATGCGATTTCTCATGAAGACTCAGATGAAGAAAATACCCCGTTTAAAGGGGTGGCAGATGAGTATTTTCGCAACGCTCTGATAGAATCAATAAAATCACTACCTGAAAGAGAAGCTCTTGTTCTTTCGCTTTATTACGATGAAGAGTTAAACTTGAAGGAAATCGGCGAAGTAATTGGTGTTAGCGAGTCACGAGTTAGCCAAATACTGAGCCAATCAATGCAACGTCTACGCACAAAGCTTAGTGTTTGGACAAACGATGACTAGAAATCACTGACATAGAACTCAGTGGAGGCAATTTTGAATAAAAATATGAAGATCCTTATTGTTGACGACTTTTCAACAATGCGCCGTATCGTTAAGAACTTACTTCGCGACTTGGGTTTCAACAATACGCAGGAAGCGGACGATGGCTTAACGGCGTTACCAATGCTCAAAAAAGGTGATTTCGAATTTGTTGTGACAGATTGGAACATGCCTGGTATGCAGGGCATAGACCTTCTAAAGCATATTCGTGCCGATGATGAGCTAAAACATTTACCTGTACTCATGATTACTGCAGAAGCGAAGCGTGAACAAATTGTTGAAGCTGCGCAAGCGGGTGTAAACGGATACATAGTAAAACCGTTTACGGCTGCAACACTAAAAGAAAAATTAGATAAAATCTTCGAACGTTTATAAGTCAAGAAATTGACGCAGGGATGCGAAAGGCCAATTCAGAATGATTTCATTAGAGCAGGCAAAGCACCTCGTAGAGTTGTTAGAAAGTGAGCAGCAGGAAGAAGCTGACAAACTTGTTATGACTATACAGGAAAAGTCACCCAATCCAGTCTTTCAGGAGATAGGTGAGCTAACTCGTGATTTGCATGAGTCGCTAAAGCAATTCACTGTGGATGACCGTATCAACGCAATCGCGAACGCAGAGATTCCTGATGCGAGGGATAGGCTTCAGTACGTGATTGATAAAACTGAGACAGCAGCAAATAAAACCATGGATGCTGTCGACAAATGTATGCCGATTGCAGATAACCTTCATGAGGGCTTGCTGAAAGTGCGCCCACAGTGGAATGAATTGATGCATGGACGTATCGAGCTTGCTGAATTTAAAGCTCTTTGCCATCGTATAGATGAGTTACTAGGCGAAGTTGAAGGGGATAGCTCTGAGCTAAGAGGACAATTGACTGAAATTCTCATGGCACAGGACTTCCAAGATTTGACAGGTCAGATTATCAGTAGAGTGATTACACTGGTTAATGAAGTAGAAGGTCGACTGGTAGAAATTCTGACCGCATTTGGTACAACTCAGCTTGAAGAAGTTGAACATAATAAAAATAAATCATCGATAGACCCAGAGGGGCCAATACTCAACGCTCATGAAAGGGAAGACGCAGTTGCATCACAAGATGAAGTTGACGACTTACTCTCGAGTCTTGGGTTTTAGAGGTAACTTATGAGCTATGAATTAGACGAAGATATTCTACAGGACTTTTTGGTTGAAGCAGGGGAAATACTAGAGCTTCTCTCAGAGCAGCTGGTAGAACTTGAAAATAATCCAAATGACAAGGATCTGCTCAACGCCATTTTCCGAGGGTTTCATACGGTTAAAGGTGGGGCCGGATTTTTGGCCCTGTCAGAGCTGGTAGATACCTGTCACGGTGCGGAAAATGTGTTCGATATCTTACGTAATGGACAACGAGAAGTTTCGTCAGGTCTAATGGACACTATGCTGACGGCCTTGGATACTGTTAACTCACAGTTTCAGGCTGTGCAGGACAGAGAGCCTCTCCCCAAAGCAGATCAGTCACTATTGGATGAACTGCATCGTCTAAGTAAACCTGAGTCAGCTGATGAAGCGGTGCCTGAAGCAAGTGCTCCTGTTGAAGCTGCGCCTGAACCTGTAGCTGAAGAGCCTGCACCAGCAGTGGAACCTGCTGCGCCAAGCGGTGATGGGGATTCCGGAGGTTCTATCGATGAAATCACCCAAGATGAATTTGATAAGTTGCTAGACGAACTTCATGGTGAAGGCACCTCACCTACCGCCGCCGCTGAATCAGCTTCAGAGGCCCCTTCTGCCAGTGCGGCTGGAGGTGATAGTGGCGATATTACCGATGATGAGTTTGAAAAACTGTTAGACGATCTCCACGGTTCAGGAAAAGGGCCAGGAGATGGAGCGGACTCACCACCTGCCGAAACAAAGGCGGATGCAGCGCCTCAAGGCGGTGACGATGGGTTAATGACTGACGATGACTTTGAAAAATTACTCGACGATCTTCATGGTTCAGGGAAAGGTCCTTTGGAGTCAGCCGATAAACCTGCTTCTGAGAGTGCAGCCCCTGCTGCCAAAGCTGAAGCACCGGCAGCAGCAGCCCCTCCGCCACCAGCTCCGGAACCCAAAGCACCACCACCACCGGCTAAGAAGGAAGCTGCCCCACCAGCACAAGCTAAAAAGCCTCAAGCTGAAGCGACAGTTCGCGTGGATACATCAACGCTTGATACTATTATGAATATGGTGGGTGAGCTTGTACTGGTTCGCAATAGATTACTGAGTTTGGGTCTGAACAGCAACGATGAGGAAATGTCGAAAGCTGTGGCAAACCTCGACGTAGTGACCGCCGATCTTCAGGGTGCCGTAATGAAGACGCGGATGCAGCCGATCAAAAAAGTATTTGGTCGCTTCCCTCGCGTAGTACGAGATATAGCCCGTACTCTTAAAAAAGATATTAACCTTGAGATGCGTGGTGAAGAAACTGATTTGGACAAAAACTTGGTTGAAGCACTAGCCGATCCACTTATTCACTTGGTTCGTAACTCTTTAGACCACGGTATAGAGATGCCCGAAGCCCGAGTGAAAGCGGGAAAACCGCAGCAAGGGAAAGTGATTCTCTCTGCTTCACAGGAAGGTGATCATATTGAACTAGCGATCGTCGATGATGGTGGAGGTATGGACCCAGAGAAACTGAGGGGAATTGCTGTTTCTCGTGGGATGATGGATGAAGATGCGGCGTCACGTCTGACTAATAATGAATGTTTTAACCTTATCTTTATGCCGGGCTTCTCAAGTAAAGAAGAAATCTCAGATATTTCAGGACGTGGTGTGGGAATGGACGTGGTGAAAACCGCCATCAGCACACTTAATGGTTCGATTGATATTGATTCCGAGTTAGGTAAAGGAACCAAAATTACCATTAAGGTGCCTTTAACTCTGGCTATTTTGCCAACCTTAATGGTTGGGGTTGCTGGTAATCCATTTGCCTTACCTTTGGCAAGTGTCAACGAAATTTTCCATCTTGATTTAAGCCGGACCAATGTGGTAGATGGTCAATTGACCATAATCGTCCGAGATAAATCGATTCCCTTATTCTATCTACAGAATTGGTTGGCACCTAAATCCAAAGATATGGAACGTCGTAAAGGGCACGGACATGTTGTTATCGTTCAGATTGGCAGTCAGAGAGTAGGGTTTGTCGTTGATACCCTCATAGGACAAGAAGAAGTCGTAATTAAACCTCTTGATAGTATGCTTCAGGGCACGCCGGGTATGGCGGGTGCGACAATAACTAGTGATGGGCATATTGCTCTGATTCTGGATGTCCCAGATTTGCTTAAGCAGTATGCGGCTGCTTCTCGAATCTAAGTCGTAGAATAATAAAGGAAAGCTATGGCGATTAAAGTTTTAGTGGTTGATGATTCGAGTTTTTTTCGTCGCCGGGTCAGTGAGATAATAAACTCAGACCCTCGTTTAGAAGTAATGGATGTGGCGACTAATGGTAAAGAGGCTGTTGATAAAGCTCTACGATTGAAACCGGATGTGATCACAATGGACATCGAGATGCCAGTCATGGACGGGATCACTGCCGTTCGTGAAATTATGGCCAAAGGTCCAGTGCCAATATTGATGTTTTCATCCTTAACCCATGATGGAGCAAAAGCGACACTGGATGCCTTAGATGCCGGAGCTTTAGATTTTTTACCTAAGAAATTTGAAGACATTGCTCGAAATCGTGATGAGGCTGTATCTTTACTCCAGCAGCGCGTGCTGGAAATTTCATCACGTCGCAGTCTCATGCGCAGACCTGTCGCAAAGCCGACAACACCTGCAGCAAAAACGCCATTGTCAGCTTCTGCTCAAAGACCCACACCAACGATGTCAAAACCTTCTTCCATGGCACGTTTTAAATCAACTGGCAAGCGTTATCAGCTTACTGCCATAGGCACATCTACAGGTGGTCCGGTTGCACTACAAAAAATTTTAACGCAGTTGCCTGCTAATTATCCTCATCCGATTTTGCTCATACAGCATATGCCAGCAACTTTCACCGCTGCTTTTGCGAGTCGTTTGAATTCATTATGTAAGATTCAGGTTAAAGAAGCTGAGGATGGAGACTCCCTTAAGCCCGGAGTCGCCTATCTTGCCCCTGGTGGCAAACAAATGATGGTCGACGGTCGCCCAGGCGCTGCAAAATTGCGCGTGATTGATGGCGGTGAGCGAATGAATTACAAGCCATGTGTTGATGTAACTTTCGGCAGTGCGGCCAAAATTTATTCCGATCAAGTGCTTTCAATGGTCCTAACAGGCATGGGAGCGGATGGCCGAGAGGGGGCTCGGATGTTGAAAAGCGCAGGAGCAACAATTTGGGCACAAGATGAGGAGAGCTGTGTGGTGTATGGTATGCCACAGGCCGTTGCTAAAGCTGGTCTTTCAACGGAAGACCTACCACTAGATCGTATAGCAGAGCGAATGCTAGTTGAAGTCGGTTTGTCCTAGGGGTAACGCATGATTGTTTGGAGTATTGCAAACCAAAAAGGTGGCGTCGGAAAAACAACGACGACGATCACACTTGCGGGTTTGCTAAGCAAGCAGGGTAAACGAGTCTTATTAGTTGACACTGACCCTCATGCATCTCTTACCACCTACTTGGGTTATGATCCAGATGGAGTAGCGACAAGCCTGTTTGATCTTTTTCAGCTTAAGGACTTTTCAGAAGACAGTGTTCTACCTTTGATAATGAAGTCAGATGTAGAAGGTATTGACATCGTTCCTGCGCATATGTCGCTTGCCACGCTAGACCGAGTGATGGGAAATCGTAGTGGCATGGGGTTGATACTTAAACGAGCCTTGACGGCAATTGAACAACACTATGATTATGTTTTAATCGATTGTCCACCTATACTCGGAGTGATGATGGTAAATGCATTGGCGGCAAGCAATCGTATCTTGATTCCGGTGCAAACTGAATTTTTGGCAATGAAAGGTTTAGAGCGAATGGTGCGTACATTGGCCATAATGCAGAAATCACGCAATAACCCATTTAACGTCACTATTGTGCCTACGATGTACGATAAACGGACTAATGCATCACTGCAAACTTTACAAAAGCTAAAGAAAGATTATCCAGATCAGGTTTGGACTTCTGCTGTACCAATAGATACGAAGTTTAGAGATGCTAGTCTAAAACATCTTCCCGTTTCACATTTTGCTTCTGGAAGTCGAGGCGTTTTTGCCTATAAGCAGCTATTAATTTACTTAGAAAGGTTGGCAGTGAATGAGTAGCAACACGTTGATTTCAAGTGAACAGGCGCTGGAAGAATACTTTTCGGCTCTTTTGGATGAGTCGTTGGAAGATGATGAGAAGCTTGAGGTTCTTGAGGTTAATGACAGTGGCCAAGACCTGCTACTTGATATGGAGCCTGCTCCTCAATCAGTAGAAGAGAATCAAAATTATGCGTCACCGACAGTTGAAATTGAATTGCCAAATCTTGAGGATGTTGAGCGACTTCTTGAGCAGTTAGAGTCAACCAATCCAGTCGCTGAACTTCATCTTGAAGAGGTAATGGAGCAGAACACTGCTCAAATATCAGAATCAAATACGGTTGTTGAAGAAGTTCAAGAGTGGCCACTTGAAGAGCCAGAGTTAGCACCTGAGATAAAAGAGGTTACTCCTGAGATCCAACCAGATCCTATAGAGGAAGAAATCGCTCAACCAAATGTCGAAGCTAAGCTAGAGCAACCAGAAGTCGAAATTCTTGAAGAAGTCGTTGTAGGGCCTGAAGTCCAACCCGGTGGTAATGATGAAAAGGTGTGGCAGTCAACCATTCGAGACTATGAGTTTCAGGTTCTGTATTTTGATGTCAATGGTGTAACCTTTGCTGTTCCCCTTGATGAACTAGGTGGTATTCATCGTATCGCTGAGCTTAACCATCTTATTGGCCGCCCTGACTGGTACCTAGGATTGCAAACAGGCCGTGATGCCCAGCTTGATGTGGTAGATACGGCAAAATGGGTGATGTCTGAAAAGTTAACTGATGAAACCTATAAAGATAAATACCAATATATTGTCATGCTGGATGAAAGTATGTGGGGATTGGCTTCAACACAGTTGATGGGGACTGAATCTATCAATCCAGAGAAGATACGCTGGCGGAAAACCGCAGGAAAGCGTCCTTGGCTTGCGGGAATGGTCAAAGAAAAAATGTGTGCTTTGATACATGTTGAAGCATTGATAGCTATGCTTAATGCAGGACTTGATGTAAAAGCCTTGGACAAATAAAACGTTTATGCCGATTTTGGCTTAGAGAGGAATAGGTATGTCTCAAACTAATGAAGTCGAAGTGAGAAAGGATCAGTCAAACGACGAAGTACTTCAGTGGGTGACGTTCCAGCTAGAAGAAGAAACTTACGGTATCAATGTAATGCAAGTGCGAGAAGTACTGCGTTATACCGAAATCGCTCCAGTTCCCGGTGCACCTGATTATGTTCTAGGGATTATCAACCTGCGAGGTAACGTTGTTACTGTCATTGATACCCGTTCACGCTTTGGCTTGATGCAAGGAGATATCACAGATAATACCCGAATTATTGTGATTGAATCTGAGCACCAAGTGATTGGAATTCTAGTTGATAGTGTTGCAGAAGTTGTGTATTTGAGGTCGTCTGAGATTGACACTACGCCAAGTGTTGGTACCGATGAAAGCGCCAAGTTCATTCAGGGTGTCAGCAACCGTGATGGTAAGTTGCTAATCCTTGTTGATTTGAACAAACTACTTACTGACGAAGAATGGGATGAGATGGCCCATCTATAATGGAAGAAGTTGTTTTGGCCAATACTCCTGCAATCGCAGGAGTGGTTATATTGGCGGTAGTTATTCTCTTTACAGTCATTGTATTACGTTTAAAGAAAAGTCAGAGCATTATGTCTGACCAGTGGCGACAGAAGAATCGGTATTTGGACAAAGAGCTGCAAAAAGCGAATAAACAATTACTAGAAGTTCGTTCTGTCGTGGTTGGTTTAGGACAAAAGGCTAGCGAGCAACAAGACCTTATCCAACACCTAAGTGAGAGAATTTCGGAGCTTGAGCAAGTAGATGGCGATGGACGTTTGTATGCAAGGGCTTCTAAAATGGTCCAACTTGGCGCAGATGTTAACGAGCTGATAGAAGAATGCGAATTACCAAAAGCTGAAGCTGAATTGATGTTGTCTCTGCAAAAGAAAATCGCAGGTAAAGAAAAAGTCCCTCCTCTTAGTTCCGATTCTGAAACTAATCATGTATCAATGGCAAAGAAAAGTAGAAGAAAATTTTGAGTGCAAATTATAGGATGTCTAAGGCATCCTTTTTTATGTCGCAATAAGTAATCTGAACCTGTACAAAATATAGACAACTATTTACATAAACTTACTGAGTTTCGTGATGACTGACGGCCCAACTCTATGTTGTGTCATTACGGCTGTGTTACTATACCGCCACAGATTTTAATCCAATGAATACTCATGTTAGAAGCATCCCAGCTTACCGCCATTAGAGATAATAGAGTTTTATTCGACTCACTGTCATTTACGCTGAACAGCGGTGATTTAGTGCAAGTGGAAGGGCGAAATGGCTCGGGTAAGACAACCTTGCTACGCATTATCACTGGGCTTGCGGATCGTGACGGTGGTGACGTACTCTGGAATGGAGAAAGCATTGAATCCAATCGAGATACATACCATCAAGACTTGCTGTTCTTGGGACATCAAACGGGAATTAAGCGCGAGTTAACCGCATACGAAAATTTACACTTTTATCTTAGTATTCACTCTACTAGTACGTTCGACAAGGCAAGTCTATATCACGCTTTGCTGAAGGTTGGACTGGTGGGACGTGAAGACGTGCCTGTAGCGCAGTTGTCTGCTGGGCAGCAACGCAGAGTGGCGCTTGCCCGTTTGTGGTTAAGTGAACATAAACTTTGGGTGCTCGATGAACCTTTAACCGCAATTGATAAACAAGGTGTGTCGGTTCTGGAGTCACTTTTTCTTGATCATGTTGATAAGGGAGGCATTGTTTTGTTGACCACCCATCAAGACATGTTTGTCAATCAACCTAAGCTTAAAAAAATTGTATTAGGTAATCCGTCATGATCAGTGCAATGAACAGCATCATTCGGCGTGAGCTGCTAATAGCATTTCGCCGCCAAGCAGATGTTTTTAATCCACTATGGTTTTTTGTCATAGTGATCACCTTGTTTCCGTTAAGTGTCGGTCCCGAGCCCAATTTGCTGGCTCGTATTGCTGCCGGTATTGTTTGGGTGGCGGCACTCTTGTCTGCTCTTCTTTCTTTGGAGCGTTTGTTTAGGGACGATTTTCAAGATGGGGCATTGGAGCAATTGATGTTAATGCCATTGCCGCTGCCGTTTGTTGTTATATCTAAAGTGATTGCACACTGGATATTGACAGGCCTGCCTTTGATTTTAATCAGCCCTCTTTTGGCCATTTTGCTTTCTCTTGATGTCAATGCGTGGTTAGCCGTGGTAGCAACACTATTGGTTGGTACTCCGACATTGAGCTTTATCGGTGCGATTGGGGTTGCACTGACTGTGGGGTTGCAAAAAGGGGGAGTATTGTTGAGTCTACTGGTTCTCCCACTGTATATCCCAATACTGATATTCGCAACTTCAGCGATTGATGCTGCTTCTTTGGGAATGGCGTATAAAGGTCAGTTGGCGATTCTTGGGGCCATGTTAATTGGCTCGATGACATTGACCCCATTTGCAATCAGCTCAGCACTGAGGGTCAGTATCAATTAAGTGGGCAGTTAATGAGTGCGGTATGCTCTTTAATTGGCGGCAGAATAAATATATTTCAGTCTTACCTATAGAGACGAAAACAACATTGAAGCGAGAGTGAGAATAACAATGTGGAAGTGGCTCCATCCTTATGCCAAGTCGGAAATGGCCTACCAATTATGTGGTAAGTTGCTACCTTGGTTTGCGATATTGTCGTTACTGCTTTTATCGATAGGCACGATGTGGGGGTTAGCCTTTGCCCCCTCTGATTATCAGCAAGGGGATAGCTTTAGAATAATATATATCCATGTCCCTTCAGCGATTTGGTCGATGGGGGTGTATATGTCAATGGCTATCGCCGCTTTTATTGGTCTTGTTTGGCAAGTCAAACTATCGGATATGGCAGCATCTGCAATGGCCCCTATTGGTGCCGTGTACACCTTTATTGCATTAGTCACGGGGTCTATCTGGGGTAAACCCATGTGGGGTGCATGGTGGGTATGGGACGCTCGCTTAACCTCTGAACTCATTCTTCTATTTTTGTACTTAGGGGTTATTGCTCTCTATCACGCATTCGACGATCAAAGGATGGCGGCTAAAGCTGCTGGGATTTTGGCCATTGTAGGTGTAGTGAACTTACCCATTATTCATTTTTCAGTAGAGTGGTGGAATACGCTTCATCAAGGTGCAACCATCACCAAATTTGCCAAACCATCTATCTCTAGTGACATGCTATGGCCACTTTTGATTAATATCTTAGGTTTTGCCTTTTTCTTTGCTGCATTGACTATGGTTCGCTTGCGTAACGAAATTATACATAAAGAAAGTCATCGGCCATGGGTCGCAGCTATCGCTAATGCCAAATTTGAAGGAGGGAAATAAGCCAATGCATTTTGATTCTTTGGGTGATTTTCTTGCTATGGGTGGCTACTCTGCTTATGTTTGGAGCGCCTTTGGTATTACGTTTGGCTCAATGTTTGTTTTACTTTGGGTCAGTGTTCGTCGTGGTAAGCAATTGTTAACTGACGTTCAGTTAAAGAAAGACAGGCAAGCCCGCATTGATGCTGCGAAAAATACGGAGAATACATTATGAATCCAAGACGCAAAAGACGGTTAGGGATTGTACTTGCCATTTTCATCGGTATCAGTGCCACTATTGGTCTTATGCTGTATGCGTTAAACCAGAACATGGACTTATTTTACACCCCCACTGAGTTGGTGAATGGTAAACCGGATGGAACCAAACCAGAAGTCGGTCAACGACTGCGTATCGGTGGAATGGTTGTCAAAGGCTCAGTAAAACGAGATCCCAACTCACTTCAAGTTGCGTTTGAACTGCATGATGTTGGCCCCAAGGTGACGGTGCTTTATGATGGCATTCTTCCTGATTTATTTAGAGAAGGGCAAGGTATTGTTGCGCAGGGGGTGCTAAAAACTCCGACCACAGTTGAAGCTTTTGAGGTGCTGGCTAAGCATGATGAGGAATACATGCCGCCGGAGATTGCTGAAGCCATGAAGAAAAACCACCAGCCGCTTGAGTACAGCGAGCAACAAAAACAAGGGAGTGATCAATGATTGTTGAGATTGGTCATTTTGCCCTTATTGTTTCACTAGCGATGGCGGCGCTACTGAGTATACTGCCCTTGCTCGGTGCGTCGAGAAACAATACCGTATTAATGAATACCGCAAGACCTTTGTCTTGGGGGATGTTCCTGTTACTTGCGCTCTCTTTTGGTGTACTACTTTGGGCATTTTATACCAACGATTTCACCCTTATCTATGTCGCCACGAACTCAAATAGTCAATTACCTTGGTATTATCGCCTTACCGCAGTTTGGGGAGCACACGAGGGCTCATTGTTGCTATGGGTGCTTATCCAAGCAGTATGGACAGTTGCAGTCGCAACGTTTAGCCGAGGAATGCCTCAGGAGTCAGTTGCGCGAGTACTTTCTGTGATGGGAATGATAAGCGTCGGGTTCTTACTGTTTATCATTGTGACCTCTAACCCTTTTGTCAGAGTTTTGCCTTATTTTCCGGTTGATGGGCGGGATCTTAACCCTCTATTACAGGACCCAGGGCTGATTATTCACCCTCCTATGCTCTATATGGGATACGTTGGATTCTCGGTTGCTTTTTCCTTTGCTATTGCGTCACTAATGACTGGGCGTCTCGATACCGCATGGGCGCGTTGGTCTCGCCCATGGACAACAGCGGCTTGGCTGTTTTTGACCTTAGGCATCGCTTTGGGATCATGGTGGGCATACTACGAATTGGGCTGGGGCGGTTGGTGGTTTTGGGACCCAGTTGAAAATGCGTCTTTTATGCCGTGGCTTGCTGGTACTGCATTGATGCATTCATTGGCAGTGACGGAAAAAAGAGGCACTTTCAAAGCTTGGACAGTACTGCTGGCTATTTCTGCATTTTCTCTGAGTTTATTGGGGACGTTTTTAGTTCGTTCTGGCATCTTGGTGTCAGTGCATGCTTTTGCCTCTGATCCATCAAGGGGGATGTTCATTCTTGCGTTTCTTGTGTTTGTTATTGGCGGCTCACTATTACTTTTCGCTTTTAAGGGCTCTAGGATTCGTGCCCGAGGTGACTTTGAGCTGGTTTCGAGGGAAAATACGCTGCTTGTCAACAATGTCCTTCTGATTGCCGGATTAGTTGTTGTGCTGGTCGGTACACTCCTTCCTCTTGTACATAAACAAATAGGTCTAGGCTCCGTATCTATAGGCGCACCATTTTTTAATCTTTTGTTTGCATGGTTAATGGTTCCTTTTGCTTTCTTTTTGGGAATTGGCCCTCTTATTCGTTGGAAGCGAGACAACTTCACCAGTTTAGTCAAGCCAATCCTGATTTCGGGGATCGCTTCATTGATTCTGGCCTATGTCTTAGTGTTATTGCTTGCCGATTTCTTCCAGTTTATGGCTTATCTTGGCTGGGTAATGGCACTCTGGATTATTTTTATGCATGGCTTTGAGCTTCATCAAAGAGCCACGCATCGGCACAGCTTTCGTCTCGGCGTGACTAAGCTTCAGCGCAGTCACTGGGCAATGATGTTTGGTCATATTGGCCTTGCTGTGAGTGTTATTGGTATTGCTATGGTGCAGAACTACAGTATAGAGCGAGATGTACGTTTGGCTCCGGGAGAAAGTTATCGTGTTCAGGAATACGATTTTTACTTCAAGGGCTTAAAGGATAAGAATGGTCCTAATTATGATGGCTATGTTGCTGAATTTAAGGTCAGCCACCAAGGTAACTATATAAATACGCTGCATGCAGAAAAGCGCTTTTACAGTACGGCGCGTTCCATGATGACCGAAGCTGCAATAGATAGAGGTGTCACTCGCGATCTTTATATCGCAATGGGAGAGCGATTGGATGACGATAAATCTTGGGCGGTGCGCATCTACTACAAGCCTTTCGTACGATGGATATGGGCAGGGGCGATACTGATGGCTTTTGCTGGTGCGATAGCAATCAGTGACAAGCGTTATCGTTTTAGAAAAAGTGCCAAGTTGCAGGAGGCGTAATGCATAAAAAATTATTATTTATTCCGCTGCTGGTGTTTTTGGGCTTAATCGCTGTATTTGCCACTCAGTTATTTCGAAATTCTCATGGTGATGATCCAACTAAGCTGGAATCTGTTCTTATTGGCCAGCCAGTGCCGCAATTTAAGCTCGAAGATTTAGCTGAGCCGGGCAAACTTTACGATCAATCGATTTTTAAAGGTGAGCCACTGTTATTGAACATTTGGGCGACGTGGTGCTCAACTTGTTATGTTGAGCATCAATACTTGAACACACTGGCATCCCAAGGCGTAAAGATTATCGGTATGAACTACAAAGATGATCGTACTAAGGCTGTGAACTGGTTGGATAAATTGGGCAATCCATATCTGATCAGTTTGTTTGATGGTAGTGGTATGCTCGGCTTAGATTTAGGCGTGTATGGTGCACCTGAAACTTTCGTGATCGATGCTCAAGGTGTCATTCGCTATCGCCATGCCAGTGATGTCAACGAGCGCAGTTGGAATGAGGACATCAAACCTATTTATGACCAGTTGATAGAGGAGGCTAAGCAGTGAAAAGCGCTCTGTTTGTAATACTTTTTGGCATCTTTCTATCTTTTTCCACCTATTCAGCGATTCAAATCTACGAATTTGAGGATTTGGATCAGGAGCAACAGTTTAAAGAGCTCAGTAGTACGCTTCGCTGTCCTAAGTGTCAAAATAATACTATTGCAGACTCAAATGCAGGGCTCGCTGTTGATATACGGCAAAAAGTTTATGAAATGACCAAGCAAGGTAAATCCAAGCAGGAGATCGTCGATTATATGGTGGCGCGGTATGGCAACTTTGTCACTTATAAGCCGCCCTTTACCCCTGCGACAGCGATTTTATGGGTAGGGCCTATGCTGGTGGTTATGTTAGGTTTTGGTTTTATCATTGCTCGCTCACGTAAAAGGCACTCTTCAACCGAAGAAAGCATGGTTTGGGATCAAGAAAAAGAAACGCGTTTAAAAACTTTGTTGGAAGAAGAACATGATGGGGAGAAGCCACAATGACGTTATTTTGGGTCGCTTCTGCTATTCTCATTTTGCTCAGTTCCGTGTTAATTGCAATACCGATTATTCGTAAAAAAGCCAATACTGACGATGTGTTACGCGATGAGCTCAACAAGGCACTGTATAAAGATAGGGTATCTGAACTTGCCGAGGAAACCCGTAGTGGTATCGTTGATGATCAGCAAGAACTGGTTAATGACCTCAAGTTATCACTATTGGATGATGTTCCTAACCACCAATCAAGCAAGGCCAGACGTTCGATAACCCCTTTGGCCGTACTACTTCCCTCTATAGTGTTTGTTATTGCACTCTCTTACGGCATGTATTTTAAATTTGGTGCCTCGGGTAAGGTTGAAGAGTGGCAACAAGTCAGTGCTAACTTACCTGAGTTATCTAAAAAATTGCTTGTGCCTGAGGGGGCTGTACTAAGTGATGATGAAATGCGCGATCTTACTCTTGCTCTGCGTACTCGTCTCTATTACCACCCAGACGATTCAACCGGTTGGCTGCTACTGGGTAGAATCGCCTTGGCCAATCGGGATGTGATAACGGCTATTGGTGCGATGAAAAAAGCCTACAAACTTAAACCTGATGACGATGATGTTAAGTTGGGTTATGCACAAGCCCTGATGTTGTCACAAGAGGAACTTGATCAAACTGTGGCACGCCGCATTTTAGGGCAACTAGTGCAAAATGATTACGTTGATTTGCGCGTATTCTCATTATTGGCATTCGACGCGTATGAGAGAGCAGATTATACTGCTGCCATTCGTTACTGGAAAGTCATGCAGCGCATGATTGGGCCTGAAGATGGTCGCTATTCAATGCTGGTACAAAGTATTGATAATGCTCAGCAGCAATTAGCGACGTCTACAGCCAGTGACAAGTCAGTGTCTGTGACGATTGCTGTGAGCGATCAGGTTAATATCGAGCCAAACTCAGCCTTGATTGTGTCCGTTCATAGTGCTGATGGTTCACCTATGCCAGTTGCAGCAGCAAGGTATCCTCTGGGTAGTTTTCCTCGAACTGTGGTTCTTGATGACACCAATAGTATGTTACAAGATCGTAAGCTATCCTCTTTGGAGTCACTATTAGTACGTGTTCGGCTGGACAAAGATGGAAATGTTGCCACTAAGCAAGAAGACTGGTTTGGTGAAAGTGAAGTGGTTAAAATGGGACAACCTGTTTCAGTTACCATTGATCGTCAATATTAAGCAAGCCAAACATTAAAATTGATAGAGGAGGCCGGGGCACATGCTACCGGCCTTTGTGTGGAAAATAAAATAATGAAGAGTGTTCCGTCCCATTTGTGGGCAATGTTTTTTGGTGTCATGTTTTTGATGGGCTGTGCCAGTGCGCCCCAAGATTCTGCGTCAGCTGAGTCAGATGTTAACGACCCGCTTGAAGGGTTTAACCGCACTATGTGGGCGGTAAACTACGATTATTTGGACCCTTACTTTGTCAGGCCAGTTTCCTTGGCGTATGTCAATTATGTTCCTAGTCCTGTTCGCCAAGGTATTGCGAATTTTCTGGGTAATCTTGATGAGCCAGCAAGTATTGTGAATAACTTGATTATGGGGAATGGTCATAAGGCGATTGATCACTTTAACCGTTTTTGGATTAACAGCACCTTTGGTTTACTTGGCTTGATTGATGTAGCGTCAGCGGCTGGAATTACGCACCATAACGATAAATCATTCGGTGACGCTGTGGGTCATTATGGTGTGGGTAACGGGCCGTATGTCATGGTGCCTGGTTACGGCCCATGGACGGTAAGAGAGTCCGCTGATTTAGTCGATAGTACTTATGTTCCGCTGTCACTTTTGAATATCTGGGCTGGTTTGGGAAAATGGGCTTTAGAGGGCATGGAAACGCGAGCATCGCTGGTTTCCCAAGAAGCATTACTTGATAACTCCCCTGATCCTTACTTGTTAACGCGAGATGCGTATCTTCAAAGTCAGGACTTTAGTGCTGAAATTGAAAAGCCAGAACAATTTGATGCAGAAGAAGAAGCTTATCTTGATGAATATCTCGATGAAGATTTCTAATCAAAAAGCTTGGTCAGTTGACCAAGCTTTTTTGTTTCATCCCAATTGAATTTGAAGCCTTGGTTGGCTCAAAATCGATAGCTGGCCTGAACACCAATAAGCCAAATATTCCCGGTGGTTTCGCCAACAAACTGGCCTGCCACTTGTTGCGCGATATCATCAGAGGCATAGCCGCGTGATTCGGTGATGGGGGCATCTTTGGCTAGAATGTAGGTTAATCCGCCATCTAGGGTAAAGTCTTGAGTAACGTCGTAACTGGCGCCTAGGCTTAGCCAAGTGCGATCGGTTTCTGGGATGGTAATGGTGCGATTTTTATCACTCACCGCAGAAGTGTCGTAGGCAATACCGGTGCGAAGCGCCAGTTTGGGGTCTAGCTGATAAGTTGCGCCTAATGCTAGGCGATAGTTATCTTGCCAGTTTTCAACTTTGACCATCTTGCTGCCAAATGTGTTTAATTGGGCTTCCAATTTTTCAAAGCTGCTCCAATCTGTCCAGTTTAGGCTGGCATGGATGGCGACTTTTTCGGTCAATTGATGAAAGCTTGCCAGCTCAGCTGTGGCGGGCAGGGCAAGATCCATAGTGCCGCTATCGCGATTGCCACTACTTAGACTGAAATCAAATCCTGCACCTGTGGCATAGCCTTCAAGTTTAAGTTGAACTTCGGATTTGTAGCTAACGCCAATACGGTGATCTTGGTTGATTTGCCAAGCCGCGCCAACTTGCCAGCCCCAAGCGTTATCTTCGCCTTGCATATATTTGAGGTCTGTACCTTGAGTAAAAGAGTAAATATTGTTTGCTGGCGCTTTCGCCCCAAAGCTGCCTTCGCCCATCACATAGCGAACACCGCCACCAAGACTTAGCGCTTGATTGACTTGGTAGGCAGCGTTGAGGTTGGCTTCCATTGTGGTCACGCTGGCTTGATTGCCAAAATGGGCAGCGGCGAAATCATTACCTAAATTGGTTTCCATACCGTAGTTGGTCCCTAGTGCAAAACCAACCGCGACTTGGTCTGAATATTTATGTGAGATGTAGACGTTAGGGATTATGGCATCATCAGCAAAATCAGATTTAGCGGCATGGCTTGTGGGCAAACTTGGGTTAGCAGATTGAGAGCCATCCACAGTGCCATCGACATCGACATTTGGGTTGACATAAATAGCCCCAAGCGATAGCTGCGTGCCATCAAGATAGGTGAGCATTGCGGGGTTGCGCCACTGAGCACTGGCGTTATCTGCCATCGCCGCTTCACCTGCATAAGCGCGGCCAAGGCCAGTGGCTGAGTATTCGGCCAACTGAAAACCAGCCGCTGTGGCGGTATGTGAAGCCGAAATAAGGCCTGCGGCCACGGCAAGGGAGAGAAAAGTAATTGTTGTTTTCATGGTATTTGTCGCTGACTTAATCATAAATGTCAGACGATGATAGAATTAGAGTTAATACTTTAAAAACAAAAAGCACCTTAGCAGATATTTTTGAGATGAAATATCGCCTCCAAGATGAATTTCCATATAAATCACTGATTAACATGTATATTCTACCTTAACTCGGCGAACACGCGTTATATGAAAAGGCGATTTGGCAGCACAACTGTAGGCTGAAAATCATAATATGGAATGTAGAAGGTGATAAAAAAGGGCCAATCCAAATGGCCCTTTGTGAGGTTTCGCTTAAGCGGCTTAGAAGCTGCGGCTATATTGTAGGCCGACTAAGATAGCATCAGCTCGAGTTGTCGCCGTTACTCCTGTTGTTACTAATCCCCCTGGTAATGAAGTCGATTCACTAACAGCGACATCATCCCCCATAAGGTAAGTAAAGCCAAAATCAATATTGGATTTTTGATCTATATGGTAGGTAAAGCCTGTTGAGAACCATTGGCGATCGGAATCGGGCACCGAAATGGACGTTCGGCTATCCTGTGCGCTGGTGTCATACATATAGCCAGCACGTAGTGTCCAATCACTATTTAGATAATAGGTACCACCGATGGCATAGTGCCAGCCATCCTGCCAGTCATATTGTTTGTCATAGCTTGAGCCTAATGCTGAACCTTGAAGGTTACGGAATTCGATCTTATCAAATGCGCTCCAGCCGATATATTGAATGCTGTAGTGGACAGCGAACTGCGTATCTTTGATTTTATGAAAACCAGAGAATTCAGCCATGTCTGGCAATGGAAGTGTGATTTCTTGATTTTTATCGTCTTCAGCCGTTATTTCTGGGCTGTAGCGATATGAGAAGCCAAAACGATTACTTTCATCGAGTTCATAGACCGTACCAACATTTAGTCCAACAGCCCAGCCTGTTGCACTATCTACATTGACTAAACTAGTTCCTGAGGCTACCGCTCCTCCAGTGGCCGTCGCCAGTGTTGAGCCAGTGGAGCGTTTCATCGTACCCTTACCGTAGATCAGATCTAAACCGAGGCCAAAACTCCACTTTTCATCTAAGCGATAAGAGCCAGAAAGACCAAAATTAAGACTTTGAACATCTGTAAGGCCACCATATTCAGTAGCAACGTAGTTATCATCAAACTCAGTCTTGGTACCAAAGTTTGAGTATACGTTTGCCCCCCATGCAAACTTATCATTAACAGGCACGATGACATGTAGATTTGGTGCTACTGATGTGTCTCCAATATCGTTTGCGTCGGGTACTGAAGTGCTAAAAGCATTTACTGAGTATGTCGCATTTTTAACTTCAATTTTTGAAGTTATACTTTCGAATCCTAGCGATAATTCAGTTTTATCAAACAATGCCATAGCCGCGGGGTTACGGGCCATCACTGACGCATTATCGGCAATTACGGCGTCACCCGCAAAGGCACGGCCAAGTCCTGTGGCCGATTGAGCATTCAACTGAAAGCCGGCAGCGAGAGCTTGCTGCGAAGCCAGAGTGGTGCTGGCAATGGTCACGGCCAAAAGTGATTTCTTAAACAGACGTGTTCTATTCATTGTACTTTTCCTTTTTCTTCGCCTCTCGCGGACGTCGTATTTGAGTAATGACTCAATTGTTGGCAAATCCTAGAACCCAGTATAAAAGATAGAAATCCGACCATTGCCGAGTTGGTGTGTAAAATTGCAGAAATGAAAGCCATTTGGCAGGAATTATGAGTAAAAACAAACTTTTTAGAGTTTAAGCTCTATTTTTTGGCTAAAAAAATGGCTCAAGCCTCTTGCTTAAGCCATGATACAGTTCACAAAATGTTAAAATTTGGTTAACTCATAGGTTTGATGATGTTTGCTATATTTTCAGCGATCTTGGCTACATTTTCACCTTCCTCACCGACAAGGATCAAACTGGCATTACCCATTGGTTCGACAATACCCGCCATGCCTTGCTGTACAAAATCCACCGCTTGTTTGGTTGGCATGCTGGTGAGAAATAAGGTCACTTTGCCTTTTTCGCCTTGAAATACCATGTGCAAAGCATTCTCACTGCCAAAACCGCAGTGGTTGAGGTAATACACATGGTAAGGAAAGTGAGTACCAAGCTTATGATCAAACGGCATCATTTTGGCGCTGATTTGCGAAGAGGGCACATTTTCATCAATACGCCCGACAAAGGGCTTTTCATCCATGACATGTTTAATGGCAATATCGGCTATGCTGGCCTGTGCAGGCGGCACCAATATATTGCCCCAGTTGACCTGTCCAACCAATAGGCCAAACACAAAGGCAACAGATGCTGCCGTGGCCATGGCGCGTCTCGCAAAAGAGGGTCTGACAACATTGTACTCAGAGTATGAAGTTTGATTAAACAGGATGCGATCAACCAGATCCTCGGGGACATCAACGGCCATTGCTTTGGCTATATGAGCATCAAGTTCTAACGCATCTTCGGCAAATTTGCTGTTGGCGTTATCGGCTTTTATGGCGTCAACGATTTCGCTGCTCCGCTCTTTAGGGTCAGACATTATACGACGACGGAATTCTAACTCATCCATTTTGCTGTCCTCGATGACGGTTTTCAGTATCTAACATGTCTTTCAGTTGGTTCCTTGCTCTAAAAAGACGCGTCATCACTGTATTCTTATTTAGACCAAGGATCTCACCGATCTCTTCGCCGCTGAACCCTCCGACAACCTGCAAAAAGAGCGGTTCACGGTATTCATCTTCCAATTTCATGATTTGTGCCTGCACCCATTGAGTCTGGTGGTGAGACGAATCACTGACTTTGGCATCATTGGTATGATCGTCAATATCAACCAGATCAAACTGTTTCCTCTCAAAGCGGCGTGCATTTTCGCGTCTTAATATGGTGATTAACCATGCTTTTGCCGCTTTTTCATCTTGCAAACTGTCTAAGGACTTCCAAGCCCGCAGACAAGTTTCTTGGACAAGATCTTCTGCTACAGATTGGTCTTTGCACAGCCAATAGGCGTAGCGGTATAGGTCTCTATGATAGGCTCTAACGAGCGCTTCATACTTTCTTTGTCTGTCCATATCCGAGTTGACCGGAGGACTCGACTTTTTCTTTCCAAAAAAATTGATAACGGGCACATGAGCCTCCAATTTTGCTCTACGGTTTGGTCATACACCTAAGGTTTAGGTTTTAGAAGAGTATGATTTACTGAGTTTTTAATCAAACATTCTCTGGACTTATCAGACCAGAGCAATATTACGCCAAATTCTATGACTAAAAAATCGACGCAAAATTGATCTATTTCAACATTCAATATTACCCACAGATTATAGTAGTCCCTGTCATCTGGTTAGCCTTTTGGCTGGCATGTTGAGCAAGGTGGCATTTCCTTTTGAAGGCTGACTTTACTTTCTCCTAATCAGGACACTGAGTATTTTCGATTGACGTAAGTTAATTGTTTTGTTTTCTAACCACACAATTTCGTGTGGTTTTTTTTTATCTTCTTGCCTATGTAAGCCCTGCTTTTCCACTCTAAATCACGTTTAATTAAACAAGCGTTTGATTCGTTTAACATTCTGATTACAATGTTTCTGGTCTGACCTCTATTTTGTAAAGGAGAAATAATGGGCAAGCAGGAAGTGAAAACGCGCTCAGGTGAGCGTATTGCGGTGGTGGCTGGTTTACGCACGCCGTTTGCACGTCAAAGCACGGAATTTAGTCAGGTACCCGCCGTTGATCTTGGAAAAATGGTGGTGAGTGAACTGATGGCTCGTACTGAAATCGATCCTAAATTGATTGACCAAGTTGTTTTTGGTCAGGTTGTTCAAATGCCTGAAGCGCCAAATATTGCGCGAGAAATTGTACTTGGTACTGGCATGAGCATTCACACCGATGCTTACAGTGTCACCCGAGCTTGTGCAACCAGTTTTCAATCTGCGGTCAATGTGGCTGAGAGCATTATGGCGGGCACAATTGATATCGGTATCGCTGGTGGTGCTGACTCATCTTCTGTTTTACCCATAGGGGTATCGAAGAAACTGGCTGCAAATCTTCTTGCCTTAAGCAAAACCAAAACCATGGGGCAAAAACTCAAACTGCTTAAAAATCTTTCATTTAGAGACCTGATGCCAGTTCCTCCGGCTGTGGCAGAATATTCAACGGGCCTTTCCATGGGACAAACTGCAGAGCAGATGGCGAAGTCTCATGGTATCACTCGTCAAGAGCAGGATGCGCTTGCCCATCGCTCTCACTCGTTGGCGTCTCAGGCGTGGAAAGACGGCAAGATAGAAGGTGAGGTGATGACGGCATTTCCTGAACCTTATAATCAGTGGATCTCGCAAGACAACAATGTCCGCCATGATTCTACTTTAGAGGGCTATGCGAAGCTGCGCCCAGCGTTTGATCGCCAATACGGCAGTGTAACGGCAGCAAACAGTACGCCACTTACTGATGGTGCGGCTGCCATTATGCTGATGCGCGAGGGTAAAGCGAAAGAATTAGGCCTTAATGTTATGGGCTACATTCGTTCTTACGCTTTTTCGGCCATTGGGGTTGAAATGGACATGTTAATGGGCCCGTCGTATTCGACGCCGATAGCCTTAGATAGAGCAGGTATAACACTGTCTGATCTGACCTTGATTGATATGCATGAAGCGTTTGCAGCTCAGACTTTATCGAACGTCAAAATGTTTGCTTCAGATAAATTTGCTCAGCAACAGCTAGGCCGAGCAAAAGCGATTGGTGAGATTGATATGGATAAGTTCAATGTGCTCGGTGGCTCGATTGCTTATGGACACCCATTCGCTGCCACGGGCGCGCGTATGATTACCCAAACATTAAGAGAACTCAAGCGTCGAGGTGGTGGTTTAGCGTTGAATACGGCCTGTGCCGCAGGTGGTCTGGGTGCAGCTATGGTTTTGGAGGTTGAGTAATGAGTGAACAAAAAGCATTTGCGCTAAACGTCGATGAACAAAATATTGCTTGGCTTTCGATTGATGTTCCGGGTGAAAGGATGAATACCTTGCAAGCGGCTTTCGCCGAGGAGATGCAAGTTATATTTGCTCAATTGAAAGAAAACATCTCAACCATTAAAGGCTTAATCGTCCACTCACT
This sequence comes from Vibrio zhanjiangensis, assembly GCF_030161235.1. GTDB lineage: Bacteria > Pseudomonadota > Gammaproteobacteria > Enterobacterales > Vibrionaceae > Vibrio > Vibrio zhanjiangensis. The sequence continues at coordinate 291,584 of NZ_BSPW01000021.1, forward strand.
CAAGCCGGATAACTTTATCGCTGGCGCCGATGTGAGGATGCTTGATGCGTGCAACAGTGCGTCGCAAGCGAAAGATTTAGCGACGCAAGGGCAAAAGATGTTTCAGCAGCTGTCTGATTTGCCTTTTCCTGTGGTTGCCGCTATTCATGGGCCTTGTCTAGGGGGAGGATTGGAGCTGGCTTTAGCGTGTGATTACCGCGTATGTACCTCTTCAGATAAGACCCGTCTGGGGTTGCCTGAGGTACAACTTGGCTTGCTCCCCGGTTCTGGTGGAACGCAGCGTTTACCTCGTTTGATCGGCCTACTTCCTTCGCTTGATATTATTTTAACAGGTAAGCAGTTGAGAGCGGCAAAGGCGAAAAAGTTGGGAATTGTTGATGCTGTGGTGCCAGAGAGTATCTTATTGCAAGTCGCCAAAAGTTTTGTCGATGCTAACACAGGAAAATCTCAAGCTAAACGTAAGGTTTCTGCCAAAGAAAAGCTCATTTCTAACACAAGTTTGGGACGAAAAGTGATTTTCGAACAAGCGGCGAAGAAAACCCATGACAAAACACGTGGTAACTACCCAGCAGCAGAGGCCATTTTGGATGTGATGCGTTATGGTTTAGAAAAAGGCTTCGAACAAGGCCAGAAAAAAGAAGCTGAACGCTTTGGCGAGCTAGTGATGACGCCAGAATCTAAAGCATTGCGATCCATTTTCTTTGCCACAACGGAGATGAAAAAAGAAAAGGGCTCAGATGCAGAGCCAAATGACATTACTATGGCCGCTGTACTAGGCGGTGGGTTGATGGGCGCAGGAATTAGCCACGTGACGGCGTCAAAAGCGAAAGTGCCCGTGAGAATAAAAGATGTCTCCAATGACGGGGTACTGAATGCGTTAAAGTACAATTACAAATTATTTGATAAACAGCGTAAACGCCGTATTTTATCGACAGCGCAGCTCCAAGCACACATGCAGAAATTGTCCGGTGGCGTAGATTTCACGCGCTTCAATCACACGGATATTGTTGTAGAGGCCGTGTTTGAGGATTTGTCTTTAAAACAACAAATGGTCGCGGATATTGAGGCGAATGCCAAAGAAAACACCATATTTGCAACCAATACATCGTCATTGCCGATTCACAAAATTGCTGAAAAAGCCAAGCGTCCGGAAAAAGTGATTGGGCTGCATTATTTCAGCCCAGTGGAAAAAATGCCCTTGGTGGAAATCATTCCCCATCAAGGCACTTCTGACGAAACCATTTCGACAGTGGTTGAGTTTGCTCGCAAACAAGGTAAAACGCCCATTGTTGTCAAAGATTGTGCGGGTTTTTATGTTAATCGCATTCTTGCCCCCTACATGAATGAAGCAGCTCAGGTATTGATGTCAGGTGAACCGATTGAGCATTTGGACAAAGCGCTACTCAATTTTGGCTTCCCTGTTGGACCTATCACCTTGCTTGACGAAGTGGGTATTGATATTGGCGCCAAAATTATGCCTATCCTAGTCGGTGAACTGGGTGAGCGATTTAGAGGGCCTGATGTGTTTGATACTTTGCTCGATGATAATCGCAAAGGGCGAAAGAGTGGCAAAGGCTTCTATACCTACAAAGGCAAGAAAAAAGAGGTGGATAAGTCGGTCTACAAACTCTTGAGCCTTACTCCTGATGCTAAATCAGCCGAGAAAGATATCGCACTGCGCTGCGTACTACCTATGTTAAATGAAGCGGTACGATGCCTTGAAGAGGGGATTATCCGTAGTCCAAGAGATGGGGATATTGGTGCCATTTTCGGCATTGGCTTCCCCCCATTTTTGGGTGGCCCTTTCCGATATATGGACCAGCTTGGTTTAGAAAAAGTGATAGAACTTATGAATAACCATGCCCAGAAATACGGCGAGCGTTTTGCCCCGTGCGATGGGTTATTAACACGTGCTGGTTTGAATAAGCCATTTTACGAATAATGTTTGATGGCTGAAAAGAGGCGAACGGTAGAGTTCGCCTTTTTTGTGACCTGAGGTTATTATCGGTTCCAACTAAAACTTACTAGGAATGTCAAATGGATGCTCTAGATTTGCTGCTCAATCGCCGCTCTATTGCCAAGCTATCTCACCCTGCGCCAGAAGGACAGGCACTTGAAAATATCGTTAGAGCGGGACTGAGAGCCCCAGACCATGCGGGTTTAACGCCTTGGCGTTTTGTTATTGCTCAAGGAGAAGGCCTGAGTAAACTTTCTGATATTTTAGTCGCGGCGGCACAAGCAGAAAACAGTGATGAAAGTGTGTTGAAAAAGCTGAAAAATGCCCCGTTTCGTGCGCCTATGGTGATTACTGTTATTGCGAAAGTCACTCCTCATGAAAAGGTGCCTGCGCTTGAGCAATATTTGTCGGCTGGGTGTGCAGTACAAGCGATGCAAATGGCTGCAGTAGCGCAAGGTTTTCAAGGTTTTTGGCGCTCAGGGGAATGGATGTTTCACCAAAGTGTTCACCGAGCATTTGGTTTAGAAGGCGACGATGAAATAGTCGGCTTTCTTTATCTAGGGACTTCTGAATGTACACCAGCAAAAGTACCAGAGCGAGACTTAAGTAAGTTTGTCGAGTACATGTAATACAGGCCCCAAAGCGAGACAATAAGCTTTGGGGCTAGGCATCAATCGACAAGTAACGTATTGGCTACGTTCACTTTGTTTTGTATGCAATAACAAAGTCTATGAGTAAACGGACTTTTTCAGGCAGATGATCCTTGTGGTTATACAGCATGTAAATATCGCGAGGGTTGGCGCTCCATTCTTCCAAAACGCGGATTAGGCTGCCATCTTCTATATGTTCTTTGAGCATAACATCGGGCATCAGTGTGATTCCCAAACCATCTGAGCATGCACTACGAACCACATCGAGCGCATTGGCTTGAAATCGTCCTATATCATTATTGATAACCGTTTCACCGCTACTGTTGGTGAGCTGCCACTTCAATAAGGGGGCACCTTTTAAAAGAGAGTGATTTTGTAAATCTTCGGCATGTGTGGGTAATTGGTGTTTAGCTAGGTAATTGGGGCTCGCCACCAAAATATCTTCTACCGAGCCTATTTTTCTGGCAATTAGGCTTGAGTCTCGTTGTGGACCAACACGGAAAATCACATCCCACTCTGTGGGGTCCAGTTGATCGGCATGATTGCTGGTGGTCAATTCAAGGTTGATGTCAGGATAGTGAGTCATAAACGCACCAAATATTGGCATCATCATCCGTTTGGTGAGGTTGGAGGGGGCAGAGACTTTAATTTTACCCGCCGCACCTCGGCATTCATCCGAGATTTCTTCTGCAGCCTGTGTTAGTCGATTGAGCAGAGGTGAGCATTCATTATAGAAACGTTCTCCCGCTTCTGTAAGCGAGAGTTTACGCGCATGACGGTTGAGCAGTCTGAGGTTAAGAGCTTCTTCCAACGCTTGTATGCGCCGAGTGATTGTTGCTACGGGAATCATAGTTTTGCGAGAAGTCGCAGTATAACTTCCGTTTTCAACAACAAGCCTGAATAGGTTGAGATCGTCTAATTTCATTATTTCCGACACATTTTTGCGAATTGGGTTAACTTATACATATATCAGATGCCAAAGTTTGAGTATTATCAATGAAGTTCAATATTTTGGGCTCTAGCTACATATAGTATTCAACATGGGTGAAAAGTGGAAGATTTGTATAAATACACTTTCAGAGCTACTTTTAAATGAGTGTTTGAAACTATATACAATTACAAAAAATATTACTAACAGTTGTACGTTCATAGTTGTGTGAGGCCAAGGTTTATGCATAAGACTTACGAAGTGGCGACAACGCCCTCGACCCAGCTGGCTACTGGGTCAAAGCTCATCATGATAGTTGATGACGATCCTGTTTTTCGCAAACTCACAAGTGGGTTTATTGAATCGCAGGGACATGAAGTTGTTGAAGCTGAAAATGGCCTCGATGGCCTCCAAAAGCTACGAGAATCTGAGCCTGACTTGATTCTGTGTGATCTGTCTATGCCGGTTCTTGATGGCATAGAATTTGTCGAAGAAGTTAGCCTTGAGTACCCATCAATGCCTTTGATCGTTGTTTCTGCAACTGATGAGATGGCTGATGTTGCGCAGGCGCTACGCTTTGGCATAAAGGATTTTCTTCCCAAACCCATTACAAATCCCGACCATTTGGCAAGCGCGATAGAAAACACGTTGGATGATTCTGATAATCATCTGTGTGATCAACGTGATTTCGCCAGTCAATGGTTCAGAATTGACAGTGGAGACATGCCAGAAGAGCAGGAACTGCACTGGCATTTAGAGTATTTGCAAGATAATCCTATTGCAGCGAAAGACTTGCTCCATGCACTGTTACCAGACAAAGACACTTCGCAAGGAGACTGGAAATGCAGCTATCGTCTGCTCCAGTCAACCGATGTGATGCCTCTAGTTTACGACTACGCTTGGCTGATGAATGGTCAATTCGCATTTTATATCGTTGACTCTGCATGCGAAGGTCAGCATGGTGCAGCGACAACCTTGTTGGTTCGTGCGCTATTCCATGACTATCTGCGCAATTTGAAAAACTTCAATGCGGATTTGAAAGACCTTGCGGATTTGCTTGAAAAAGGTATGGCCTGCGCAGAATGTGCAAGCCCGGTGAGGGCGCTGCTTGGTATCGCCAATGTGTCTGAAGGGACCTTGTCATTACTGCCGGCAGGCCTTGATGCACAATGGTCCAACGGCTATCTCTCTCAGCACATAGTCGCTGGAACGAAACTGGGTGAAAATTGCATCAAAAACTTTATCACGCCTGATTTGCCGATTAATACGGCGTGCCAACTCACATTGAGTTGTTTGGGATCAAGCAGTTTTAGCTTGGATATTTTCAGTGGTGGCAGTGCGTAGAGCATGAGAGATAATGCTTAATAACCCTATGTTTTCACGGTGTTTATCACCGTGATTTTGGGCTATATTCCGCCAGCACAAACATGTTTCAATACCTTAACTTAATAGTCACGGCGGGTTGTCGTACTTTCGTCACAAAAGAGATGTAACCTTATGGCAGATAAAGATTTTAAAGAACCATACAATATTCTTTACTTTTTGGGATTTATTGCGGCATTATTAATTCCTACTCTACCTGCGACCCTAACTTGGATTCGAGTGTTTAATGGATACGCGGGCTTTTAGTTCATTTAACTGGAGCGTATCATCAATATTCGAAGACTAGGTTTAAATGTTGCTGGAAGCCTAAGTTTGGTTTTGGGGTTTCTGGGGATATTTTTGCCCTTGCTTCCGACCACCCCGTTTATTCTTCTCGCTAGTGCCTGTTTTATGCGGAGTAGCCCAAGGTTTCATCGTTGGTTACATGAGCACAACACCTTTGGCCCTATTTTGGACAATTGGCATCAACATCGCGCCATCACGAGCAAAATCAAAATTCGTGGTGCACTTTGCATGGTTGCGAGTTTCTCCTTCTCCATTTGGATTGTTTCACAGGTTTGGTTGAAAGCTGCCTTGATGGTGATGCTGATGACCTTACTGACTTGGTTTATTCGCTTACCCGTGGTGGATAGCCTTGCTGATAAGCAAGAAAATCACTAAGATTGCATAAATGTTGCCTACCATATGAGTGGGTGTGTATGGGATGTGGCGCAGGTCGTTTAGCGGACTGTAAAAGTGCAGCAACACCCTCGTTGATACCTTGTTGATGCGTTTGATACGCACAGTAAGATTGAGTCAATCTAAGAAACGAATTATGACAACTGAAACAATTTCACAGATCAAGTCCAGCATTAAAAGCATACCTGATTACCCTAAGCCGGGTATTTTATTTCGAGATGTGACGAGCTTGATGGAGAATGCGAGTGCTTATAAAGCGACAATCCAAGTCCTAGCCGATAAGTACAAAGATATGGGCTTTACTAAAGTTGTGGGCACAGAAGCACGAGGCTTTTTGTTCGGTGCGCCATTAGCATTAGAGTTGGGTATTGGATTTATTCCCGTACGCAAACCCGGTAAATTGCCTCGTCAAACCATTGCTCAGTCCTATCAGCTAGAGTACGGTACGGACACGCTTGAAATTCACACAGACGCGATATCACAAGGCGATAAGGTATTGGTGGTCGATGATCTGCTCGCGACTGGGGGAACCATAGAAGCGACAGCCCAACTTATTCGTCAATTGGGCGGTGAGGTTGAGCATGCTGCTTTTGTGATTAACCTTCCAGATATCGGAGGAGAGCAGCGTCTCGAAAAGCTGGGGCTCAAAGTCTACAGTATTTGTGAATTTGATGGTTATTGATTGGATACAGTTATGAGTTATCTTGCTCTAGCTCGAAAATGGCGGCCTACGCAATTTGATCAAGTTGTCGGACAAAGGCATGTGCTGACAGCGCTCGAAAACGCGCTCGCTCAAAACAGACTTCATCATGCTTATCTATTTAGCGGTACTCGTGGGGTCGGCAAGACCACCATAGGTCGATTGTTCGCCAAGGGTCTAAATTGTGAAACAGGCATAACAGCCACACCGTGTGGTTGCTGTGATACTTGTAAGGAAATCGATCAAGGGCGTTTTGTTGATTTGTTAGAAATTGATGCAGCGTCTAGGACTAAGGTCGAGGATACCAGAGAACTGCTGGATAACGTCCAGTACAAGCCAGCCCGAGGGCGCTTTAAAGTTTATCTCATCGATGAAGTGCATATGCTCTCAAGACATAGCTTTAATGCCTTGCTTAAAACTTTGGAAGAGCCGCCTGAGTATGTGAAGTTCCTTCTTGCGACAACCGATCCACAAAAGTTGCCTGTCACCATATTATCGCGTTGTTTGCAGTTTCACTTAAAGCCTATCAGTGTTGATAATATCCATCAGCAACTCGATTATATTCTACAGCAAGAGAAGGTTACCTCTCAGCCCCGAGCTTTGGGCATGATTGCCCATGCCGCTGACGGAAGTATGCGTGATGCGTTAAGCTTGACCGATCAGGCCATCGCTTTGGGTAATGGCCAAGTTCTTACAGACAGTGTTTCTCACATGCTTGGGACCTTGGATACCGTTCAAGCGCTGCATTTGCTTGAAGCCGTGAGTGCCAAGCAGCCTCAAGTGGCGATGGACTGTCTAATTGGGCTTGCTCAAAACGGCGTTGATTGGGATGGCTTACTCTCTCAGCTTTCTGCTCAGCTGCACCGCCTTGCTATGTATCAAGCTTTGCCTGAGACGCTTGATAAATCGTTACCCGATGCGGAAAAAGTGGTGCTACTCAGCCGAGCTCTTTCACCGCAGGACATCCAGCTGTACTACCAAATTGCGCTGAAAGGTCGACAAGACTTACCTTTTTCTCCTTCTGAGCAAATTGGTGTAGAAATGGTGGTATTGAGGATGATGGCATTTCGCCCCGTCGCGCAGCCTCAAGCGAATGTGATTACCCATCAGGTGATTCAGTCAGAGCCAACGCCCTCAACGCATATGCCGCAAGCTTCTATTCAGAGTGCATCGATGCCAGAAGTTCAGCGTGCACCACAGCCAACTGTGCCTGAACAGCCATCTGCATCTGAACAACTACCACAAATGGACATGGAGCCTGCTCAGGCTCAAATGCCAGAGACTCCAGAGCAACAAGCCAATGCTCAAGTGCAGGAGCAAGCTCAATCACCAGTCTCTCCTGTAAGAGGCCTAAGACACCAGCTTCGTTCTCAACGCACTGGGAAGAGTCAGGCTAGTACGCCAAAAAAGACTAATGCGACATCTGCTCAACCCTCATCGGTTCTCGATCGCGTTGCACAGCGAAATATGGGAACTATGCAGGTGTCGCCAGTGTCCAACTCAGCGGATGTGGCAACACCCGAAGTGGATAACAATGAGCCCTATCAATGGCGGCCTACGTTACCGCAAGAAGTGAAGGTGAAGCGCAATGATACGCTGACGCCAACTCAAATTAAGCAAGCCTTGCAGCATGAAAAGACGCCAGAAATGGCGAAAAAGCTCACTCAAGAGTGCTTGCAGCAGAGTCAGTGGGCACGTTTGATCGAACAACTTGATGTATCGAAAATGACCCAGCAGCTTGCGCTGAATTCGCATTATGAGCAGCAAGAGAAGGTTATTATACTCACGCTCAGACATGAGCAGGCACATCTTGATACTGAGCGAGCTCGCAATGAACTAGTGTCAGCACTTAATAGTTTGTTGGGAGAACCAAGTGAACTGATTGTAAATATCGGTCAGCAAGGGGAAACGCCCCTTGAGCTCAGAGAAAAACTCTATCAGGAAAAACTACAACAGGCTTTTTCTAGCCTTGAAAGTGATAAAAATGTTCAGTTTATTGAACAAAGATTTGGTGCTGAACTTGATAGTGAGAGTGTCAGACCAATTTGACCATATGGGGTTGAAAAAGGCCACTTTCACCTCAATCTAATAACAAAATTAGCGAGACAACCAGAGAGAAGAACATGTTTGGTAAAGGCGGAATGGGTAACCTAATGAAGCAAGCCCAGCAAATGCAAGAGCGTATGCAAAAGCTTCAAGAAGAAATTGCTAATATGGAAGTGACCGGCGAGTCTGGAGCTGGCTTGGTAAAAGTAACCATTACAGGTAGTCACAGCGTTCGTAGAGTTGAGATCGATGAAAGCTTGATGGAAGATGACAAAGAAATGCTCGAAGACTTGATTGCTGCTGCATTTAATGATGCGTCACGCCGCGTTGAAGAAACACAAAAAGAAAAAATGGAATCAGTGACTGGGGGGATGCAACTTCCACCTGGCATGAAAATGCCTTTCTAACAAAGGGCTAGCGAATGCGCACCAGTCATATGCTGGAGCAATTGATGGAGGCCTTACGTTGTCTGCCTGGGGTTGGCCCCAAGTCAGCGCAGCGTATGGCCTTTCATTTGTTACAGCGCGATAGAAAAGGCGGCTTACAGTTGGCGGACTCACTCAGCCAAGCCATGACAGAGATAGGTCATTGCAATGAGTGCCGTACTTTTACAGAACAAGACGCTTGTCATATTTGCACGAATCCTAAACGCCAGGAGAATGGTCAAATTTGCGTGGTTGAGAGCCCCGCGGATATTGCTGCGGTTGAATCAACCGGGCAATATTCAGGGCGATACTTTGTTTTGATGGGGCATCTATCCCCGTTAGATGGGATTGGCCCAAGTGATATTGGCCTTGACATGCTTGATTACCGGCTACGTCGAGGGGATGTGACAGAGGTGATTTTAGCCACTAACCCAACCGTTGAGGGAGAGGCGACCGCTCACTATATTGCTGAGCTTTGCCGCGAGCATAATGTTGAGGCCAGCCGAATTGCACACGGTGTGCCTGTCGGAGGTGAGCTTGAGCTTGTTGATGGCACCACGCTTTCTCATTCATTACTCGGCCGGCAAAAACTATAGTCGCTAGATAGCGTCACTCGGTTGAGTGAATGCCGTTTGGATAAGCACTGTCTATCATCCCAAAATGGGGCAGTGCTAGGACAAAAAGGACCTAAGGTGAAAACCTTGGGTCCTTTTTATTTGGGGAAAAGAGAGTGCATGTACTGTCGCATTTGTTTAAGTTTCAGAGGTAGAGTGCCATGCCAGTCAGCACACTTGTGCCCCCATTTTTAGCCAAATGTCGATATGGGGCGAAGATCATCAGGTAAGTTTGATATAGAAAAACTAATAGTTAGTCAAAAGTAAGTACAGTCCCTTACAACCCCTTAGACCCATAGGTTGAAGGAGGTAATATAAAAGCCATCATTATCGATCCATGTGAAACAAAGTACCTTGAAGCTTTATATACTGCATGTATATGACTCGTAGCCTGCAATTTAGTATTGTTCTCCTTCAGAAAAGTCGGAAACTTTGATGAAACGAACGCCAGAAAAATTTTTACGGACAATAACATCGACCACCTTCTTATGAAAAAATAGATAACTTTTAGAGCAATTAGCGATTTTGAAGATCAAACGATCGCTTTCTGCGATTTTCCCCAGCACATTTTTATCTAGAGAAAATTTCTTAACTTCTAAGAGGTCGTCATCGTCGTCATCAAAATCGAAAGTTTCAATGACAGAATTGTCTCGGTCAAGACAATCAAGTTCTTTATAGAACCCCAAATACCAGTAGCATTCATGCCACACATCATCATCATCAATATATACTGAAGGATAAATTTGCATTCCATCAATGTTATAATTGCCTAAATTTGACTTAACTTCATCACTGATTAACAAGCCTGACGAATCAACGAACAAGTCTGTTAAAGGCCATCTATTTTTATCTTCATTCTTAAAGCCATTCAAGAAGAACAAAGGCAGCCCTCCGAAGGCTAACTGCTTGAAATGGTATTTTCGATGAGAGGTTTTTAAATCGGGCTTAATATAAATTTGATCATCACCGCTAGGGCGAAAAGCAATATAATATTCGTCATTAAAATTTTTCATTGACCTATCCTCAACGTGTATCCTAGCTTTGGTATGTTATCAAAGTGCACCCGAGATACATTACACTTTTCATCTGAGTGTGCTCTAACTGACTTTGCATTTCCACACCCAATCTTGTCATTACTGAGGGATCTTGACGGGATAAATACCATTCGACTCTGTCGTATCCTTACATT
>NZ_BSPW01000022.1:0-23271 GCF_030161235.1 Vibrio zhanjiangensis
AACGGCAGGATCAAGTGATCGGAATAAACCGAAACGAGCGATCGCAATCACCGAAATACGCATTACGGAACCTTTCCCTTCACTATAATTCGAGTATTAGATACTAGAGGCATACGATTACTCCTATCTGTTAAGTTTCTACATAACGAAGACTAAGCCTGTAATTTCCAGAACCAATGAAAACAAACATAAGAAAACCTTTATATGCCGACAAAAATTTCTGAAAATATGAAATTTAACGCGTTTACATAAAGTCATTTCTTCTCAATCAAACAATACTGATATAATCAATTGTAAAGATAGTGATAACGTAGCAAGAATGAGATAGGTTTAATGCCTTTAAATCTACCCTCTCATTGACCATCACGCTACCAAATCATAAATAACTAAATTATTATCAGAGGCACTGAATGAGTGATATAGAGCAATTCTCAAAGCTTCGTTATATGAATACCAAAATTCAGTTGGAGTCTTTGGTAGTTAATTTTCAAGAACTGACTATTACAACACCAAATCAAGACAATTCAACAGCGCTTAGATTGAAAGAGGCAGAACTGCTCGCACTGTTGTGCTATTCGTATCCTGAAGTCCTCAATCGTTCAATGATAATTGAGGAGCTTTGGTCAGCAAGCTATGCTACAGACCTATCTGTAAATCAACTTATCAATAGCGTTCGACGTAAACTGGGGCCCCAGAATAAGCTGATTGTAAAGACTGTACCCAAAGTAGGGTATAAGCTACAAATAGAGCCCATTGTTTTGAGCGAACACTATGAGAAAAGTGAGCAGAATACCAAGTTAACGAATATGCAAATCGCTCACTCTAATGTACAAAGCAAAAAAAACGTACAGCACAAACAGCCAAAGCGGGTTCTCATCAACAAGTTTAGGGTATTATGTCTAGCCGCTTTACTAGCAGGAATAACGTACGGCAAGTATAAGCACAATTTCCCATTTAACCGCTTACATCAAGTAAATGGTATATCTTTTACTTTCATACCAAATGAAGCTCAGCTAGAGAAAGTCAACTCCATTGATAAGAGCAGCTTATTCTTTGTTGATAAAATAGATGGAGATCTATACTCATGCTTAAGAAGCTACGTTTGCAAAAAACTTTGATTCTTTCAGCTCTGATATTTTCAGGGTACTACTTAGTCGAACTATTATGTCCAAATCACCAGCACTGCTTTGGTGGCAATCTTTGGAAGGTAGACTTTGACAGTACCAATTTGCTAATAGATGTAAACCAATCTGGCGTAGTTGTTTACAGAAAAGAGCCAGAACGAAAATTTAGAACATATTACAAGAGAAATTCTGCTAATCTAGATGGAAGACATGCTTTCACATTTTCTAACCAACATATTTTGGGTGAATCAAATTCTTACCTAGGGGTTAAAGATTCAATGCTTTCTGTTCGATTTGTAGACTTATATAACCAACAAGGGAACTGTCTCATCACCCTTCAGGTCAATGAAAAGCTAAATGTTCTGGAGCTTGAAAGAGTAAACTAATATGTATCAAAATTATTAATATAAAACAATATTTCGTTTACATTTAAATAAACAAAAAAGGCGGATATATTTATCCACCTTTTCAATCTATAAAATAGAAATAGTATCGATATACTACTCAGTTTTTGTTATATAACCAGCATCTCTTTTATATCACACATCTGTCTCAACGTGGTGTCTCTAAGTAATTTTTCTTTGTAGATACGAACAGCATGACGGTCACTATCGGCAAAGCATATAACAGGTATAAGCATAGCTTTCTGCTTAATGAGTTCTCTTGCGACCTCACCAAAGTCTTCGCTTTCAAGCTCCTGTGGTATAACCATATTTCCAATGGAAAAGAAGATGAACTTTTTCCCTTCATTATTTAGCATACCACTATCAAACATTGCAAACACCTAGTTTATCTTCACTATTTTGACAAAAAAAATGGCTTTCATTCTTGTTACTAACCATATTTTTATTATAGTACTGAACTGCTTCTTTTCGGTTCTTTTTCAAATGTACCATAATCATTTCGATTATCATTTTCTCACTTTCTTTTATCATAAAAATTCCAGTAACCATGGACTAAAACGCAAACAACCCTTTAATAGGTTAACTATAGATCCAAACATAAAAGAATTTGTTATAATTATATAAAAAATAAATAAAATAAAATTCAATACCAAAATCCAGTTTTTAAAAAATAAAATAAAATCATTAAAAGTTAAATTTTACATTATGAGACTAGGGCTGATATTTAAATAATTAAAGATATCCATTTGCTAATAATACTTTTCTATATCATATAGAACTTTCTTAACAGCTCGTGATCTATGTCTAGACTCCATTTGGGCTCTTGATTCATAGACTAAGAGATAGACAATAACCCATAATGTGTTGTTTCTATTGATTTTTTATAATGGCATAGCTTCAAGTGTAAAGGTACACTCAAGAGCACAGAATTCACTGGTTAATACAATAACTGGAACTAAAGTGTGAGTTGGGTAATAATGTCGTCAAATTTGGCAAATTTAGTAGCAAACGATTGTCAGTTGTGAATTTTGCATAGCGCTATGCCACACGTATCGGCCTAAGTCTTTGCACAAATCTGTAACCAAGCATATCATAACAGTAAGGATGATATTGTAGCTTGTGGAAATAAAGCCCAATGCTAGGATTTTGGGACACTCTATAGCAGCTTGTCTCAGATAATTGTTAGCTGAATAACGCTATGGAACTTTATAAAAATCAACAATATAACAAGTTTCTCTAAATTATATGACTGAAGCGAATAAAAAAATCACAAGAAGCTTTCAAATACTAGATTTCGTTTTGGTTGGCAACTCTTTGTCGGAAAATGATTTACGAACCAACCAAGATCTCCGGATGGGAACTCACGATCTGCTTACACTATATGAACTATGCTGCCATGCCGGTGAAGTCGTTCCAAAAGAAACATTAATTGAAAAAGGTTGGCCAGGAAAGATTGTTTCTGATAGTTCATTGACACAATCTATTCGAAACATCCGGACTTTACTGGGTGATAACGGCAAAGATCAACGTTGGCTAAAGACTGTTTCTAAGGTTGGCTACATGCTTGAAGCCTCAATCGTCAAGGAAATTGGTCAAAGCAATTCCGCTCTTGAAGTTAATGTTGCTCCCCCTAAAAAATCATCACAAAGTAAACATATACTATTTAGTGACACCAAGCACCACGCAAAATTCAAAATTGCCATCTTGAGTGTACTTTTGGTCACAACATTCAACGTATCTTATAACATCTATCAGCATTTTATTAGCCCTGAAAACATCACTGAGTACCCAGAAGTTGGCTATAGTAAAGGAGTTACGGAGGTATATTCAGATAGGCTTTATGCAGCAGCTGTAATAGGTGAAGGTATTGTAAACTGGCTAGATGAACAGCAGATTCGTCCTAAAAAAGTGGCAGTTTTACTTCTTAGGAAAAATCTATCTCTGGCTATAGTTGATAATGATGGAAATATAAATAACCGACTCATCTTACTGGAAGAAAATGTCGAAATAAACAAGCTTACCCAGCTTACCATTGACGAGATAGATGATGTTTTACGCTAGCCTCATTATTATTGCTTGTTTCAACATAATGCTACTCGTTATATATGGGATCAGTGGCGAGCCTGGCGTTGCTTACGATGTAAAGTATGAAATCAAACACATGTCTCGTAACTACAGTGGTAAAAGTAAAATGCAGCTCTATCTCCACGGTAATGAGTTTGAGTCAAAGTGGGTTGTTGAAGAAATGGGGGAAGACCATGAAGCTGTCTATTTCGAAAGCCACAGTAAAGGGGAATTCAAGAGACATGGCCGTAACATATACACCGTAAGCTACGATGAACACAGCTCCAATTTTCTTGACAATCAACGACTGCCCGATCTTCCAATCAGTAGTAATTTTTATAGTGCTGAACGTTATTTGTCGAGTCGAAATATAATTGAGGTTAAGAGCAGAAGTGATGACTATATACTCATCATAACCTTCTTAAATGGAGGACAAATAATGGCAATGAGGCATTATTGACCTCAGCGCCTTATTGACATCACTAACAATAAGGCGCATGCCGATTAAGCTTTAATGCAATGTACCGCTTTGTTAAACAGCATCAACTTATCTGCGAGTTTTCTCTCGACATTCGCAACACTCACTTCCCACTCGGACACCATAATGAGCTTATCCTTCGTTGTACTCATATAGACTTGCTCATCCGATACAAGCAATTCCATTAATTTAGGTGCTTTGACTGACAATACGCGTCGATCACGTACTGGGATCTCAACAAAGGCTCGAATGGTCTTATCATGAAGTGATATGAAGATCTCTTCTCCATCCACCAGCTCTATACCAATGGGCTCATTGCCTTCTATCCTAGACAAAAGATTTGCTGGTACCCCTAATATTTCTACCAAAGTCTTAAAGACTATTTCTCGTAACTTTTTCAACGTAAACTCCTAAAAAGACGTCAATAGTTTAATGTTTTACAACTGCCGAAATAGCAGATGGAACTGGTCATAAATATTGCCGCCGACTTGAGTCAAAAGCACAATAAAAACGACTAATTTTGCGGCCATTGGAAGGCCTGGATCTTGGACACTGAATACAGTCTGAAGTAAACCTACAACCACACCTGTAATAACGAAACTTAAAGAGAAAATAATGATTGCATCTTTAACTATGTCTAAACAAGCAGCGGTAACATCAATTACGGTCATCTGAGTACTCCAGATAATTTATCATTTTATGTTCATCAAATTCGAACAAATAATATTTGCTTCGGTACAACACTACATAACTATTTACTCTAGGATATTGCCAAAATATATCTGGAGCTAAGTGATAATTAGGCAGAGCCATCCCTGATAGCGGCGTTGGCTTCATTATCGAAGACACAGAGCTCACACTATCGATAGTGGTAGAATTTTCATTAGCATGGGAAGCCAAACTTCCTTTCACTGCATCGCCCAGTTTATAAGGAGCTCCACTGATACTGGCAGTAGGCAACGGATAAATAATACCACCTTTTGTTACCAGTGTTTGGTGACTAAATTTCATCCCATTCTGTTGGCGTACCTCGATATCTACTGGAGAAGTTGAGCTATTAGCCTGGTTTACTTTATGCGTTGATCTCAGTCCAACATCTTGTAGGGGAAAGTGTCTACTTAGCGAACCTAAGTAGGCCTTTGCCTCACCAGCAAGTGGCGTCTTTGCCATACCCAAAAGACTCGAAGAGCTTTCGAATTTAACTGCTTCAGTATTGCTAGAGATATTTTTTACGCTTGGATAAATTTTGTCGTCTCTACTTACCGAAATTGGAGTATTTTGCTTCGTATCCAAAGACGTTGTTATTGGCACTGAGCTATGCCACATTACTTTGTTTATCGTAATCAAAGGATATTCAGACCGTCCGAACGATGGTTGCCCTGCAACGCCTGTAGCCATAACAGTGTCAATCTCGTGCTTCCTATTTGTAGTCGATAGCTCGATTTCGTCGGAAGTCTTTTTCTCAAAACTCGACAAATTCTTAAGAGCCATAGCCATTTGATAGTCGAGCCCAGATTCATGAGATACTGTTGAAAGCTCTTTATCGCTCTCTAAAGGACTAGAGCCAGCCTGAGTAGACTCTTGATCAGTCTCGCTCAAAATCCGCTCAAAGTCTCCCTTTTCTCTTGGCGTATTCCTGCCAATAAATCCCTCAAACACATTAATCATGACTTCACATACCTCAACTCTTCACGAAGCTCACCAAGCGCATCTTTCCGTTTCTCTAGCCTTCGCTTCTCAGCTTCTACTTCTGCTATTTCTAACGCAACTTCTTCAGCATCTTGCCGATTAACTGACGCATCAAAAAACAACGATTCGATCGCTGATTTAGTGCTCTCCCGTCTCATAAAAAGAAGTTTCAGTGCATTTGGTTCGTCAATGACATTGAGTCCCTTTAAGTGCTGTTGCTGCTGCTCTATTTGCTGCCACTTTTGCTCTATTACACTTAGGAGATCTTGATACTGCTTTTTTAACTTAACCAATTTCCTTTGCTGCTTACCAATACGTATATCGACGATATCAATAAGCTGACCAAATTCCTTCCATTGCTTCGAGGGTTTGTTCATATTCAACTCCATCGAATCCTTGCTTTAGGAACGACATAATATGAGGATATCTGTCTATCGCTTCATCCGTTTCCAAGTCATTGCCCTTTTCATATTCACCGACTCGGATTAAGAGCTCAACATTAAAATATCGATAAACCATATCTTTTATACGCTCGGACAACTGAACATATTCTTCACTTTGGACCTTGTTCTGCAAACGACTTTTGCTCTTTAAAACATCAATTGCAGGGTAGCGCCCCGTTGAAGCAATCGTTGTCGAATATACTAAGTGTCCATCAATCAAAGACTTCACTTCATGTGCAATAGGATCGTCATCAATTTCTTTTTCAATCAAAACCGTAAATATTCCCGTCACTGAGCCATGGATGGAATTACCGCAACTTTCGACTAAACGAGACAAAGCTAGTGATACTCCGATGGGTATTCCCCCTCTAATTGGGGTATTGTCGAGCATTGCCTGAGCTCGCGCAAAACGCGTCAAGGAGTCAAAGTAGAGTACAACTTTCTTACCTTGTTCCATATAATGACGAGCGATAGAAACAGCCACCAACCCAGAGCGTACTTTTTCCAAAGGGTTTGCCTCAGAAGTTGATACAATAGTAATCGACTTTTGAATCACCTCAGGACCGATTTCGCCTTCTAGAAATTCAACCACTTCACGAGCACGTTCTCCAATCATGGCAAATATCACCACATCGGCATCCATGTTATTTGCCATAATCGAGACAGTGGTCGTTTTACCGGCTCCTGCTGGAGCAAATAAACCAAGCCGCTGTCCTTCACCTATGGTGAAAAGACCATCGATGATTTTTAGCTTAGTCGGAAACACAGTTTCAATGGGTGCTCGAATATTTAGCGGAATAGGCTCAACAGCTATAGGGAGTTCTTCAAATTCACCTGGTTGACTTAGATAGTCGTCCCCATATATCGATTCACCATAGCAATTAATCACTTTACCAACGAGCGCTGCTTCATTGAGTGGGAAGCAAAAACGTCTAGGGGTAATTTCAACCCTACCACCCCGCTGCACCGCACCTGGCTGTAACAACTTAATTTCCACTCTGTGGCCCGCAACTTTCATTACCTCACCACGAATACGCTCGCCAGTCACAGTACTAATAAAACACTCCTGCCCGACAAAAGTATCTACCGAGACATGACATATAACTGTGTCTTGATAAGACTCTTTAACCTTGAAGAAATGATTTAGCATTAGTCAACAACCTCGTACGAAATGGACACATAACGCTTGTACTTTCGCTTGACTTCATTGGTACTCTTAAACAGTTCCCCCAGTAATGGAATACTTGATAACACAGGTACACCAGTCTCTGTTGACTGCGTTTCAGTATTATCAAATCCGCCTAGAACAACGGTTTGATCTGGGTGTATATATACCTCTGATTCAAGTGATTGTGAGCTAACACGTGGTGGCTCGGCATCAGCTGTATCACTGTCTTCATCATCATCTAACGCTTCTTCAATGTAGCGAATTTTTGCTTGAACACTTCCAGAAGGTAGCAATCGACCTGTGACATAAAGGCTGTTATCCGCTTCTATCTGCTGAGTCTTGACTTCCTCAACCGATACCAGCTTGATCGTTGCCGTTTCTTTCTTACCAAAACTGCCTTGTTGGTTCTCAAGGACTAAAAGGTTGGTCTCGTATACGCCACGAGCTACACCGTTCGACGACAGCGCCTTGAAGTTTTGTAAGAACTCTTTTGTCTCAGTAAAGGGGTTAACGACAATATCGTAGATACCGTTACCACCGTTAAAATCAACGCCCAGATCTTCACCGCGTGTGACCGAAATATCATAGACTTTAAGTGAAAACAGTAACTGCTTGCGTTTAACATCGATCAATGCAGCAATTCGTTTCGCCAACTTCACTTCTTCAGGTGTACCACGAATTAACAGCGCGTTAGAGCCTGGTAATGGCTGAACTTTGGATGTTTTCTCTTCTTCTTCGAGTTCCTGTTTATCACTGTTTTTAAGCTTTACCTTGTAGGCTTTTTCTATTGCCTCACCATCGCTTACATTCTGAAACTGACCGATATTTACGATAGCAGAAGAGATAAGGCTCATTGCACCAGGAAAAACCACTGAAGATCCAAAAGTCTCTATTTGCCGATCCACAACCGAGATATAGTGAAAATTTATTCTAGCCAGTTGAAGATCGTTACCATTTTCCAAAAACTGGTTACGATCAACCATAGTCGCATACCCAACAGCGTCATTGACAAACTTGCGCGTTCCTGAGAATAAAATGGCATTGCCTCGCTCAACCAGTTTAACCTTGGTCGTAGCACTAATGTTAAATGTTTGTTTGAGCTCTCTCAGCAATTCTTTGGGTTTGATATTGCGTGGCTTATATGAATAGTTAATATAGGCTTGTCCAGATTGCACCGTAAGTGTGCCGCCGTATACATACCAATCAAAATCATAAACTTCTGATAACTGCTCCAAAAGCTCAGGCCCACTACCTGATAAAGTCTGTGTGATAAGCTGACGCTCTGTTTTGCTATCAATATCATCAACCAGCTTCACTTGCATATCTTTAGCAATGGCTTTTAATGCAGTTTGTAAGTCAATATCTTGCTGTTTTATCAATACTTCAGCTTGAATCAATGGAGCAATAAGAACCAAGCAAAGTAGTAAAAGCTTGTTACACTTCTTCATTTAGTATCTCTTTCATTCGTTCTTGGCTTTCTTTCATCTGACGTATACTGGTATTGATGACACCTTGAGTAACGATCATATCGGCAATTTCTTCATCAGTGAGCATAGGCTCATTCCCATCTTCAGTTTCAGTATAAACTTGATTATTGGTATTTTCAGTTTTATCAATTTCTTGCGCGATCGCCTCAAACTCAGACTGAGCTTCGCTACTTGATGTTAATGCTGCTGTATCAACCATCTCAATTCTAGTCATAACCTACCTTGCCCATCATTTGCTTAAATACATAAAACTGGTCATGCAACAACCAGAGATTCAATAACACAATCACCACTATCGCTTTGATATTTGGCGTGACAAATAGCGATAGCGACGCTTTCTTGAAAAACAGGTCCACATACCCACAGCACACTGTAATTGTCAGCATGATGATGATGTACTTGCCTGCAACAATAACCATCATTTTTAAGCTATCGGTAATTAAGAAGTATAGTGCTTCAAAATCCAATCCACCTGTATCTGTTTTACCCATAGTTATAACTTCAACTATAGGACGAAACAGGGTACCACTTTGCAGTGCGTATACTAAAAAGGTCAAACTTCCGAGCTTTGCTAACGCTTCTGATTCGTCGGTAAAACGTTTATCCTGAACCGACTGCTCATTGAGTAACAGTAGTTGCTGTATGACGCTTCCGACTGTAGAGCTAATCCAATACGGCACTGAAGAAAAAACAGCGAACATAAATACAGCGACCACCCAACCAAAGGTTGGCAGCTGTTCAAACTTACTCACATCAACAAAAATTGCCATTGCTATAGAAATAGCTAAACAGGTAATGTTGTCCAAATATAACCGAGTCGGGTTGTAAATTTTTAGAAAGAGGAAGAAACCCGCAAACAGCATCCAACTTGGAAATAACAACTCACCCATTAGCCCAATGCTCTGAATAGCAATGTCCAGCTATCTGAAAAATAAAACACTGCTAGTTTTATCGGTGTCGAGATTACCGTTGGCGATAACATCGTCATACCAACCCCACTAAGTACTACCGCAATGAGGAAATCTATACTCACAAACACCATATAAAGCTTAAGGCCCAACTCAAAACCTTGGTATAAATCAAGAATCAAATTGCCCAAAAAGAATTTAAACGTGTCATTGTCCTCATCAAAATTAAGCGGAATATCAATCATTGACGTCAGTTGCTCAGTCTTAGCTTCCGCTCGCTTGAGGAGTTCAGGGAAAAAGTCAAAAATATTACTTGCCAAATAATACATGGTAATATTTTTAGGCTTCTCTTCCTCATCACCCAAATCTAAAGGTAAATCTAATGTGTCTTCTTGCCGTAACTCTGCAAAGTATGGTTTTATCCGCTCAATACCTGGCTTGATATCGGGCCATATGCTATTCAATGCCATTAAAGCTGCAAGGAGGTTCACCACAATAGTCGGCGGGATCTGCTGTGTACCGACCGCATTTTTGATTATATTAAGAACAATGTTATATTTTACAAAACCAGAAAAACAGATAAAAAACACTGTAGACAGCAATGCCAGCACAAGTAAAATAACGAGGTTTGCACCGGAAAATGCATTATCTGGGCTAAGTAACTGCACCATAACTTATCCTTACTAACCGATATATAAGATAAGCGGGGCAAAGCCCCTGCCTAAGTTAGATATTACGCGCCGCAGCAATAATCGAATCTTTCACACCTTTAAGGGTTGAAGTACCCGTTTGAGCTGCAATACTTTGATCGGCCATCAACTGCTGAAGCTCGAGAGACTGAGAGGCTGAGAGTTGTAATACTCCGTTTGAATCTAGATGAGCAGGGTCATTTAGATATTGTTCGATCTGATCATCACAGTTTTGAATAAATGACTCAAAGTTATCGCTGATTTCTCCAGTCGTTAAATTGCCGTCGTTGTTAATGGGCGTAGCGGGGCTATGAACTGCCATAATTTAATTTTCCGTATTGTTTAGGTGGCACAAATTTACCAATCTCACTGACCTGAATGAAGTGAAAAAAGGTGACAAATCACGCCAAGCTAGGTAGCAACAACAAAAGTCACTTTTCATCATGTCAGAACATATGAAGAGTAATTATTCAAACACACTCAAAATGGATGCGTCTAGATTATTTTTTACGAGGATATTATCATCGTTATGTATGAAATTAATTTCTCCAAGTAATTCCTTTAGCGTCACTTGGGACTTTTGTTTGATCTGAACCATAGGTAAAATGCCAGCTGGTTGACGGCTTAACGATGATTCACGAGCACATTCTATTGTGTCTAATTGATACAAGCTTCGTGCCTCTTCCCCTTTTCTATTCAGCTGCTGATTTAGAGACTGTAGGATTTTCAGTGTTTCTTTGCTGTCATGAACAACCTCAAGTCGCTCTAGAGTCTGTTGATATTGAGAGAGTAATGTACTCATTGGCATCCGGTATTTCGCCATCGCAGTTACCCGCGAAGACTTGTTGATATTTAACATTTGACTTTGGCTTTGAGCTGAAGCACGCAGTTCTCTCAACAACCTAGCACCTCCAGCATAAGGCGCCATCATTTGTTTAAATGATGTCGAATGTTTGGGCGTCATATGAAACGCTCGTCGCATATTGTCCGCCCAGCGTGAGCGCCATTGAATCTTTTCATCGTAATGAATCTTAAGATCAGGAATATTTTCAGCTGCAATAGCTTTTGTCACCTCATGCCCCCCTTTATCTGCAGCACTCAGCAGTAGTTCAAGCTGGGTCAGTGCAAGACTTCTCACGTCAGGATGCCATGATGCTTTTTCAATCAGTGATGTATAGCCCGACACGACATTTTCTAACGCAGTGACTTCATGGGATGGTAGATCTTCACCTACCTTTTTTTGCAGTAAATCTTGCATTGTATCTGTTGTTTGATGCTTTTTGGTATGTACAGCTTTGAATGCATCACCCAATGGTTTCACCGAAATGAAGGTTTTTTCGTCGATAGCGGTTGGTAAAGCATAGGGAGCTGGTAACGGAAACAGCATCACATTTGCACCACTACTTAATTCAACATCAACACCTTTTTCTATATCTTGGCGTTTTAAAGCACTATTTTCCTCGCCGAATTTTATCTCCCTAACATCTTCGCGACTGATTGCTATGCTTATCCCTGCTTTTGCATAAGTTCTCGGGGCAACCACTGAAAAGTGAGGAGATACATCAATGCCCAGCTGGAGCCTAAACTCACTATTTGCCGAGACACCAAATTGGACCTTTTGCTTTTCTCGGTCAGTAAATTGCGTTTTTTCTAACTGCTCATCTAGACCTTTGCTAAAATCTCGCGTTCCGAACATATAGCCTAACGTTTCCTCTAGATTCCCATTGTCTACATCAAATGCAAAACTCTGTTCACTATCTTTCATTGCGGTCAATGCGAGTGTTGCTTCAAATGGCATAATAGTAACCAATGAGCCATGTTGGTACTTGACCAACTTTGTTAGGTCCTCGAGTCCTGCACCAGTCCCCGCCATGACAGTCGCGCCTTTCTCTCTTTTACGAACAAACTGGACTTGAGTTTTTCCACTATCCAGTGCGACCAGTTTGCAGTCATAATGTTTTTCATAATTGGCGACAACCCCTGCAAACCAACCTTGGCCCAAGGGATAGGGTAGGCCAAAGTGCGCAATACCCGCAAAACCACTGACCCCATGTTCGGCCGTCAAGGTCAATGAGTATCCTTTTTGCAATGCGCTGACTCTCGTCGCTAGCTGCTGGGTAATTTGTTCTGCTGGAAAGCTCTGACCCACCCATTTGTGCCAAATTTTCCCAATTCCACGCCTTGTATCCATCATTGATTCACCCAGACGAACTTTGGCTTTAGTGATTTTTTTTGCCGATTTAAGTGACGCTATGCTCTGGGTGACAGCTTGGTATAAATGCCCTTGGTTCTCAATATCTAACTTATGCGCCAGCAGTATTTTGGGTTTCTGGCTTGAGGCAATATCTGTCTTGATGTTATTGCTGTTATGTTTTGCCACAGTAGCCAGATAGAGCCGTGCATTGGCAACCGTTCGCTCAATAAAAGGCAAGTAGAGATCTAAGTCTTTCTCTTTTAGCGGTGTCGACTTAGCCTTGATCAATATATCGAGTAACTCACGCAACTGAACTAACTCTTTTTGGCTCGGCATATCGCCAAAGTTTGGATGGTCAGTGATATAAGTTATTCTTTTTTGAATAGTGGTAAAACGCTCTTTCAGCTTTTCTTGATAAGTACCATGCTCACTTTGAAAGCCAGAGTTTAACTTATTCAAGATGGTTAAACAGACTTCAAACTGCTTGCTCAGTCTCTTCTCAACAACTTGATCCAATGGCTCAATATCACCTTCTGTCTCAATCTTTGAAAAAGCTTCCCGTTTCAACACTTCGCGCAAGCGAAAATCCGTTTTTTCGCTACTAGTAGCCAAGCTCTGGTGCTCAACTTCCCAGTTCCACTCGGACTGAAAGCGTCTTAGACTCGCTAGTTCCGAGTTTATATTCGATTGGTGTGACATCAAAGAAGGAGAAGGCTTATGATGACTGACCCTTTCCTTTACCCAGCGCCCAGCAGTCTGTATCCCAGGGTCAGCCATTTTTAGGTACGAAAGCCAAGCCTCGTCTTTTCGCCCTTGGGCCTCTTTTTGTTTGCCGCTGCTATAACGGTGTTTCATTCCATCTATCCAACCAGACAGCGGAATGTACTGATTACCAATATGCCTTAATTTTCGACCAACAAACGGATTGGCATTGGAAAAGTGGCCACTATTGTTGATATTAAAATGAGCAAAGCCTGCGGGCGGTTTATCGGATACAACAGGAGTCAAGGAGCACGAGTCACCACTTAACGTAAGGTGAGTAACATCCAAGTATCTGATTTTCTCTTTGTTGTGGTCGTCTTTCAAAGTAACTTGAAGATGTGAACCACAGGACTTTATATGTTCAAAAGGTTTACCTGAAAACAGCTCTAGACCTTTTAGATTTAATAAAGCACTATGTTCATTACACTCAACGCGATACTGTCGTTCGTTTTCTGACCAAACGACATTTGCCGTTACACCACCTTTTAAAATAACGGTCGAATCCGGTAATGATTTAGAGTGTGTAACATCATCAGCAGCAATTTTCACTGTGACTTTATAGCGTTCTTGGATCGATTCAACCTTCATGTCGCTGGTAAATCCACCAGAGATGTCTACAATGCCGTGATATTGATCCGCACCACTTGTTGGAGTGGTATAACAAGCGTGAAGTTTGCCGTCATTTCCGACCCAAAGCTCGGTAAAATTTTTCACATTGCTTGGCGTAGCGAGCTGCAACTGGAAGTAGTTACTTTTCGACGACACACTATGCCGGATTTTCCTCAACAATCCTTTGTTTTTTCCCGAAATCAGCACCAACCGACCACCTTTAATCGATGCCATCATCTTTAGACCATGATTATTATCCATACAGGTAAGGTCAACAAAGTGCTTCGCCTCAATGTCTTGACGATTTACAGGTTGGAAAGTAGAGCTTGCAGAAATTGACGCTGCTTCTGATTGCGCTGGATTATTAGACGAATTGACTCTAGATAGCATAGCGACACCTGTTATTTTTTAACCAACAGGAACTATATACACACGCCAGCATGTATTTATAAAATTATTAATTATGATAGGACTTGAATAAAAGCACTAGTTGGAAAACAGATCACAATACTTTAGGTCTAGAGTACCGTACGCTTTTCTAACTAGTAGCAGTACTTTTTGCAGATAGAGAAGAGCAGACTAGGGTAACATCAAGAGTGTTACCCTCGCCAAAATGTGATGTTCAGCGAACCATCAGTAAAATTCCTGTGGTTAATGCTGAAGAAAGCAGTGACGCCGAGAAAACCAAGGTTAACCAGAATGTCCCACTTGTTGCTAAGTTTCCAACAGGTTCAGATTCCATTAATAATTGAGGAGAAGAAGGCAATGGCTTCACTGAACTGGCAATACTTTTTATCGATAGTGTAGGTATCTCTTCGGCCGAAAATTCTGCCACAGCTTCTTCGTCAATAATAAGCATGTAGCCTTCTTTCGGCACGGTTTTTATTTCGCAAGCAAGGCCCTCAAATAGCCCAAGTGATTTTCGAAGATTTGAAATCGCCTTAGTAAGGGAAGTTTCACTAACCAGCACTTTGCCCCAAACTTCTTCATGAATTTCATCTTTACTGATAACTTTATTGCCTCGTTCGCAAAGCAGCTTCAATATTGCAGCTTCACGTCCACCCAAGCTTACTGCCTGATCACTTGCAACTATTTCACGCTTTAGAATGTCAAAAATCACCTGATTACCCAGAACGTAATTTCTATCCATTATTCAACCCTACTTCCAGTTATTTTACCCTATGCTATTCACCCAAGAGATTAATAGACAACCATTAATAACTCGGAACCTCAATGCCAACATCATATTGGGTTTTGCTGATTCAGTTTATAATTAAGATTCGCGTACTCACGAACCATGACATCGGCCAGACAGAGAATGTACTAGTTTTTAAAAAAAAGGATGAAAAAATTATGAAAAAAACCGTGATTTTGTTAGATTTGACAATAAAAAAACATATAAATATAAAAATATCAAAAAAGGCAACCGTTTGCGGCTGCCTAAGTGTTTGATAGATAACAATTAATTTTTTTGCTCGTTAATTTCGTCAATTGATACGCAATATTGCTCATCAACCTTAATTAACGTACCAGTTGCGATTAATTCATTACCACTTTTGAGCATTACTTGCGATTGGACGAAATCTGTTAAAGGTTTTACCTGTCCAGACTGAAGCTGATTAAGCTCATCGAGCGTCATGGTGGTATGTCCAACCACCACATCAATAGCAATTTTCATCACATTTATCCCTGTTGTGACATGGAGACAACAGCCCGTCTTACATCACGTAACTCTTCTTGCGCAGATGAAATCTCTGTCATCATATTTTTAAATTCTTGCTGCTGCGTGTCCAAGTCGACTTGGATCTTGTCACAATACGCTGTCATTCTTGCGTTCATTTCTTGAAGTTGGTCATACGTAGCTGTTACACCACTAGTCGAGCTTGTATTGGTTATGACAGAAATATTGTCCTCTCCACCCGAAACTTGTCTAATAATTGCATCAATTTCGTTCAAGGTAGTTTGGCTCAATGTCACTCTTCCTTTCTTACCTGGTCCAAAACCGTCCTTAGAGTCAGCATCACTCACATTACCCAAAGCAGCAACCATGATCTCACCCCAAAGGCTGTTAATATCGGCTATCGCTTTGGACTTTGCTTCAATCTCTTTCGACAGTTTATCTGCAGCATCGGTTTGCGAAGTAATATACGTGCTCAAAAGATCATCGATAAGATCCAAAGGGTCTTTAAAACCCGATGAAAATAGGGGTTGTGAGGATGATGATGAAGCCTGTGGATTGGCCGCCGCTGCTCGCTGGACCACAGGGCTACTTTGTGCAATCACTGCCTCCATATCGTTACTTGACTCTAACGCTGCGACAGTCGGAGATACTCCAAAATTAACTTGTGACATACATTTCTCCTAATTAAGGTTGAATGAGATAAACTCGTGTTTGTTGTCCATCCTTAAAGACGACTTTGTCGCGTGTGATGGATTGAATGACCCCTAGACGTGGGACAGTGCTGCCTTCCCAGTAACGCCCCTGTTGGTCGTATATATAGCCACCAGACTTGGTGGAATAAAAAATCGAATATGGAAACTCGCTACTTGCAATAACTTGGGTTTCATCTTTGCGAGATTTAAGCTGAGCGATAACAGAACTCAAGCCTGCTGACTTTAATACTTGGCTTGCTTTGGCCCGATCCGAAACCAACCAATAATCACCTTGCTTAGTAAAGCTCAAGCCATAATCACCAAATAATGCCATGATCTGAATATCTTGCTCACGCGTATCAACGACAATTTCATCTCTATCTGCTTTTGACACCAACCGACCAGCTAACGGCTTACCGGTATATTCAGACACTAAGTCGACATCGAGTCGGCTCACTCTTAAGTACTCATTAGACTCTACGAGTGTAATATTGTGCTGGAGAAATTCTGGTAAACTGGCGACCACATTTTGATCGAACGCGAACAATTCTCCATCTTTAATATAGCCCGACCCAATGATATCTAAATAGTGAGCAACCTGAGACTGTTGATGGTTAATCACACCTAAATAAAGCGCAGCTGCTGTAGCAACATTGAGCACAAAAGTAAAAGCAACCAACACTTTATATTGCCTGAAACGATGTCGTCGTAATGCAGGTCTTCGATTGCCCTCTTGGAAAACAAAGAAGCTCAACCCTTTAAATCGGTATAGACGGTTGGCGTTTAAGGTTTTGACTTTATTTCCACGCAACAAACCCGTCGCGTGGACCTTTTTATCTTTTACTTCAAACTTTAGCTCAGTGGTGCTAGAAAAGTACTCTGGAACTGACAACAAATTTTCAGCTCGTGCTTCTTTATTCCCTGTCAGAACAAAATTCTGCTCAACAGGTAGGCATACACCATTTAAATGGCCATCTACAAATTCAATCAACCACATGACTCTTGATCTCGATGTGCAATAAGTCAGCTTGAGCAGCAAACTGACTAAGCAGTTGCTGAAGTTTTTGAGGGTGTTCAGGAAGGATAAAATTACTTATATAATAATCTTTATCTGAGATTCGACCGATATAACCATTTGTGGTAACGCGAAAATCCGCATTCAGCTGAACCGCCATTTCTGGCGTCAGATCCTTACATTCCAACTCCGACAACAAAATTAACTGCCCTTCAAGTCCAACTCGTGATCCATCTTCAACAACAATTTGTCTCTCTCCATAGTGACAAACCAGAACATTATTGCCATCAATCTTGAGCTCACCGCTCTGGTTAAGATGTACAAATTCATTTATTAACAGAGAGAATTTTCTATTTTTCATACTTTTTTAGTTTTACCTCAATCATAAAACGCCTTTGTGTTACTCTCTGTTTGGGAGTAGATAAGCCATTTTCAACACTGCCTCGAATGTAAATGGGGACATTTCTCAGCCCTTCTTCAATCAGAAAGTCACGTGTTACTTTCGATCGTTTGTCAGCCAAAAAGCGATTTGTCTCGTAGTCACCTGATGAATCAGCAACACCGTAAACAGTCAAAGACTCAACTGGCCATTTCTGCAACTCTTCAATAGTAGCAAACAATGTCGCACGACCTTCATTTGTGAGCTGATATTCATTTACAGGAAACAAGCTTTCGAATTTCAATAACAAATTCGAATTGTCGAGTACGCTGGTTGACACCCCGTAAACGTTTTGCCATTCATCCCCACCAAAAGCGCGGCTATCCTTTGGAGAAACCAAGTTGCTTGCTGCCGAGAAATCGCCTTCACAACTTTTTACTTCGGTCAAACCATAAGTATTAAGGTTAGCAATAAAAAAGCGATTAGGTTCAGTTGGCTCTGCTACCTCAACACATGCTTTATGATGAGGCGAACCTTCAGCATATTCTGGAGCCCTTCGGACCCAAAACTGAACATTATCGGCATCGGCGACTTCAACCATAACTAAGTTATAAACGTCAGGTTTCCAGTCATAATCCAAAATAAGGTTGTCATCGCGAATCTGGTTACTACACCCACTAAGCACCACTAATAGTGTTGAAGTGAGACTGATTGATTTGGTCATTTTCATTTTTTCTGCCGCTTTTTAAGAGCTGAAATTATCATGGCTACATCTCTATAAAACTCTTTAGGTACAAAGTCTTCACCATGTTTCATCTTACGATAAAATGCTCGAGCTAATGGTTTGTGCTCAATAATAGGAATATTCATGGCTATCAAACGCGCCTTTTCTTCTTGCGCCAACTTATTTGTACAAATTTTTAGTACCACAGGCGCTTTGTCGATATTCCTGTCATAACAAATAGGGACAAGAATGTGAGTCGGATTCGCTAGAGCAAAAGTTGGCCTTCTACCCTTGGTTACTGGGGAATCCATAATCTCTCGCATTTTACGTTTTCGCTCAGATTTAATTTCCGGCGATCCTTCGGTTTCCTTCATCTCGTTTTTCATTTCCGTGAAGGTCATCCGGTTTTTCCGCCTAAAATGGTACTGCTCGATTAAGAAATCCACACAGCCCACACTGACGCCGTAAACAAAAAACAGTAGGGAAGCCAGCAGCATGTAGAAGATAAAGTTATAAAGGAAAAAGCTTACATTGTTGACCTGCTTGAGTGTATTAAGCTCATAACCCGCTACATCAAATACGTACTTCAAAAGAAAAAGTAGGAACAAAAGTTCTAGTACTTTACGTAATGACCGTGACATCGCCTCCACACCGAAAATGTTTTTAAACCCATTCACAGGATGAATTTTTTCCATTTTCAGTCCAAGAGATTCTGTGTTAATAACAGTTTTATTGATAATAACCCAGTCAATAACCGCCATGATGAGCTTTACTAGCATCAAACTTCCTATCACTGCTGCAATCAAGGAATACATCAGATTGAAACCAACACTGATATCGGAATAAAGCATCTCTTCTATCCAGTAATTAGCGTTTTCAAACATCAGATAGATAACGCCGATAAACACAATAGCAAATACCACTAGCTCCAGTGTTGGCTCAGCCAATTCTGTTTTTGGAAACTGGCCTTTCTTTTTGAGATCACGCAGTTTCTTTTCCGTCGGCGGGTATTTTTTTGGTTCAGTCGATTCCATTTAACGCCCCTTTAAGATGCAACCTGAAGAGGCTCGGAACTCGCTACATACGACTGATCTGTAATGTCTCCATGACTGCATATCAGTAATGTTGACATAACCTGCTGGAAAAATGCTTTTACTGGGTTAATTTCATTGTCATTGACAATTAAAATTGGTTTACGCCCATATTGAGTTGTCAAACGCAGAATTTCTTTTCTCAATCCCTGCTGTATCGAGATCAATCGATCAACATCTTCAACTTCACCCATCACATAAGATTCGATAGCTTCTGTAATTTCTGGCGATAGTAAGGCGACATGGATGCCTTCTTGTCCAGCGAGTAGTCTTGAAGTGATTTCATAACGAGCCTGACTACGTATTCTAGTTAACCAGTTTTTCGGTTCACTCTCTACTCGAGACCAGTATATTAAGGCCTCGAAAAAGCTTACTCGATCTAAGTAAAATTCTGGTGCACGAATCATTTCTTTCAAGACATCGTGAACGCGATTTAGTCCGATAGCCGAGT
This sequence comes from Vibrio zhanjiangensis, assembly GCF_030161235.1. Classification (GTDB taxonomy): domain Bacteria; phylum Pseudomonadota; class Gammaproteobacteria; order Enterobacterales; family Vibrionaceae; genus Vibrio; species Vibrio zhanjiangensis. The sequence continues at coordinate 20,053 of NZ_BSPW01000022.1, forward strand.
CAATCTCATTTTTCATGACCTCGCTCTGAGCTGCAAGGCCTTCGATAATATTACTGGTGTATTGAAGGTTATACTTCTCGACCATACGTTTTCTAAGAAAGTAGTTAGCAACACTTGATATATTGGCAGTAACCTCATCATGACGGATAATAACTTCATCACCCAGCACTTCTATCATTTCATCTGACTGATCTTGGCGAAATTTGAATACACAAATATCAGAGATATATACCTCTATATCACTCTCCATCTGGCTATTAAAATCAATAGCAGGAGTACCAAGCGCCTGCCCCCAAAGAACACGCTCAATATCTTCGACTCTGTGCTGAACAACAACTTGATGACTGGTATCGCGCAATACAAATTTTAATGATTCATAAAGGCCAGACCCCGTAGGTTCAAAGCTCATAACACCAACAGGTTCACCTTGTTTTCGCCAAAGCAAAAACGCAACCAATACACACACAAGTGCCAGAGGCAAACATACGTAGAGCAAGTTGCTATTGAGCGCCCCTAAGACAAGAATCACCCCACCGATAATCAATAAGCTTTTCCAGAAAGAGCCAATCTGTGTCATTAGCTGTCCCATAAAGGGACTGGATTCTTCTTCCGCGCCCTTAATCCGCGTAAGATACACACCACAAGCCATGGATAGAAGTAAGCTTGGTATTTGTGACACCAGCCCATCACCAATGGTCAGAACGGAAAAGCGGCTAACACTATCAGACAAAGACAAGTCAAATTGATTAATACCAACGTAGATACCACCAAATAGGTTAACTAAGCTGATCAGAATACCGGCAATTGAGTCACCTTTTACAAACTTCATCGCACCGTCAAGTGAACCAAAAAGTTTATTCTCCGTACTCAAATCGGCACGCATTTTCTGAGCTTGCTCTCCGGTAATTAGACCACTTTTTAAATCACCATCTATGGTCATCTGTCTACCGGGCAAAGCGTCCAAAGAGAAACGCGCGCCAACTTCCGCTACTCGCTCACCGCCTTTGGTCACAACCAAAAATTGAACAATCGTGATAATGACAAAGATCAGCAACCCTGAGATTAGATTACCGCCCATAACAAACTCACCAACTGTCTCGATCACATGGCCAACATCTTCGTTAGCGATGATATTACGAGTCGTTGCGATAGAGAGTAACAGACGGAATGTGGTGAGAAGCAACACTACCGTTGGTAAGAAAGTCACTTTTAGCGGCTCATCATTTTCCAACATTATCACCAGCAATAAAGCAGAGCTGATAAAACTCACTAGAATAAATGCGTCAATCACACTACCTGGCAAGCTAACCAAAATGATGGTAGGCAATAACAGCGCAATAATGACACTACTGGGGTTGAACAGTAACGACTGTCCTTTAAAAAGCTTCTTCATAATTGGTCCAAGCTCGATCTCAACTCGGCAATTAAGCTAGCCGTGTTGATACTAACAATACTGTCTTCATTCTCAATCGTTAACGTCACACCATCTTCTTCAATGGTTTTTTCTACTGATAGATTTTTCGCTTCGTCTTCAACTTCGGCATGGAGTACTTCAATCAAGTGGCTAATCAAATGCTCACTTTGGTTTAGCTTTACCAAACGTGCTTTCACCGCTGTTATGACGGATTCTTTCAACTCTTCTTTAAGTTCATTAAGTTGTTTCTGCTGTGCACTCAACAATTCAGCGAGCTTAGACTCCGCATTATCAAACCAGTCATTTTGCCATTCGACCCAGTTTTCAATCACATTATTGTATGACTCTTCGACATACTCATTGAGTGCTTTTTCCTTGTCCTCAATCATCTGAATGACTTGCTGCTCAAGAATAGATTGACACTCATCTGCATGCTCTTGCATTGCCATAACAAGCGCCTGGGCTTCCTGAAAACACCGGACGTCGGACTTTTTAATAATGTTAGAATTACGACTGCGCTTAAACGTGATCTTAGGAATCACTCGCTGCTCTGGTTCAAGTTCAATGTACAAAAGAAACACCTCATTTCATCAGTGGCGCTAAGCTTAATCGACAAGGCATTTACGGCTCAAAAGAAAAAAAAAGACTAAATCTGAACTTAGTCTTTTTTTACGGTATGTAGGATTTAGGAAGGTTTATTCATAGAGCCTGTGAAACTTCGTCTTATCAGCAGCATGGAAAGCGAACCCACCGAAAATATGCAATCCACTGGTTCCCTCCGTCTGTTTACCTTGCATGCTTTGCCTTGCTAAATTTTGCATATTTACAGAATGAATGGTTGGTTGACGCAATCTATTCTTTGAATTAGACCAAGAACCGACACTTAATATCACCTTATCGTCATGGTTACCATAAGACAGAGTCTTTTGGCCATTATCTTCTTTCAGGATTGAAACTTTCTGATTTTCCCTTTCTTTACGCACCGCAGTCCTAGAGTCGATCGGTATAACCAGTTCCGTCCTGAACCGACCAGCGTGATTGTCGATACCAGAGTTGACCGGTATATTCAATTCTGTTCTGAACTGGCCAACGTGATTGCCGGTACTAGAATTGACCGGTATGTTCAGTTCTGTCCTGAACTGGCCTACGTGATTGTCGCTACTAGAGTTGACCGGTATGTTCAGTTCTGTCCTGAACTGGCCTACGTGATTGTCAATCTTAGACTCTAACTTTGTGGTAGAGATTTCTCCGGTAATTTTTGAACCTTCGGCCACTGTAAAATCTCTCTTTCTGGAACTGACTTCAAACTCAGTATCGAGTTTATTTATCTTTTCTCCAGAATTATGCTCCACACTTACGGCATGCGCATCTATGCGCTCTGGGCCGTTCAAGATCTTTGCTCTAGCGTCCTTAGTTTCTGGGGCATTGAAAAAAACGTCATCGTCGGTTTGTGCCTCACCACTAGGGCTGTTCGCTATCCTGACTTTTTCATGGTTGTTATTACCTGTGTAGTTCGCACCTCTGTACGCCCCACTGCCAATCACACCGCGGGCTGGCTCCACGGTTGGCCAATTACCGTTACCGTCGCTTTGCGGAACTACCACTTTATGACCACTCTCAGGCACAGGCGTTGAAGCATTCGAGATTATCTGGGCTGTCTTGACTTTTTTTCTGTCGTCCTTCGGCTCTGGGGCATTGAAAAAAACGTCATCATCGGTTTGTGCCTCATCACTAGGCCTATTACCGTTGCCATCGCTTTGCGGAACAACCACTTGATGACCCCTATCAGGCACAGGCGTTGAAGC
>NZ_BSPW01000022.1:23354-23603 GCF_030161235.1 Vibrio zhanjiangensis
GTCATCATCGGTTTGTGCCTCATCACTAGGCCTATTACCGTTGCCATCGGTTTGTGCCTCACCACTAGGGCTGTTCGCTATCCTGACTTTTTCATGGTTGTTATTACCTGTGTAGTTCGCACCTGTGTACGCCCCACTGCCAATCACACCGCGGGCTGGCTCCACGGTTGGCCAATTACCGTTACCGTCGCTTTGCGGAACTACCACTTTATGACCACTCTCAGGCACAGGCGTTGAAGCATTCGAGAT
>NZ_BSPW01000022.1:23626-53059 GCF_030161235.1 Vibrio zhanjiangensis
GTCGTCCGTCGGCTCTGGGGCATTGAAAAAAACGTCATCATCGGTTTGTGCCTCATCACTAGGCCTATTACCGTTGCCATCGCTTTGCGGAACTACCACTTGATGACCCCTATCAGGCACAGGTGTTGAAGCATTCGAGATTATCTGGGCTGTCTTGACTTTTTTTGTGTCGTCCGTCGGCTCTGGGGCATTGAAAAAAACGTCATCATCGGTTTGTGCCTCACCACTAGGGCTAGGCGTATCCACTACGCCTCGGATAGCCTTTCGTATTGCTTCCCGTGAGTCCCATAACGTTGCAAACTGTTTAACGGTTAGGTGCTCTCTTGCAGTTGAAATCTGCTCGGATATGTCACCATAATAATTATTTGTGATATAGGTATCGCCTCCAGGAGAGTTAACATTCACTCCATCTGGATTAGGCGTCTCTTGACCTGTTGAGCTCTCTTTAGGTGCAGCTGGCTTACCACCAACAATCACGAGAAGACCGTTAATAATGAGCGTATTCCCAGGTCCAAACGGACAACCATCTGCGCTATCGTCAGGCGTAGGTTCGTCCTCAGAAATACTTTCTGGCTTCAATAGTTGAGAAGGCCGAGGCTTTTCTTCAGGTTTTTTAGCTTCTTCGGACTCTTTGTCGCTTTCCTTTGGCGGCTCTTTAGGCTGTTCCTCCTCTTGAAGAGGGACACTAAATTTCCGGCCACCATGCATCCAAGAAAGCAAAGTATTGCCTCCAAAGAAAGTAAGAGCGCCTAATGGTGGGATGACAAAGAAAAGACCACCACCAAGACCCAGTAAAATGAGTCCGCCCCAAAAATGAATTTTCGCTTTTTTCTTATGACTGAGTCTGCCGCTAGTATCGCTCAACTTCTTCGCGCGTCTGGCATCCTTATCCTTATCTGTTGTTATCGAGCTTTTCGTTTCCGTGTCGATACCTCCAGCATCACTATCCGCTGGATCTGCTTTTAGCAAGGGTTCACCACTTTCAAGCTTGGCTGGTTTCTTATCTTCAGTCGCTTTACGAAGTAAGCTTTCAGGCATACTCTTGCTTCTCTGCAGAGATGGAATACATCGAAGCGCGTCAGGTTCAGTGCAATTAGTCTTTGTACTGTTTGAGGTTTCAGGCCTATTCGGACTGCTATTCAAAGCTGAAATTGTCATTTTTAGAACCTCATTATTTCTAATAGTTGTATTGTCAAGCGTCGGAGATCGTCTTCTAAAACACTCGATTCAGGGCATGCCAGTGTGATGTAACCATCAACACGAATAAGAAAGCCCCCTAATGTGGACTCAAATCGAAGCAAGTTTTCAATCACTTGTTCAATATTGTGTACATGAACAAGCTGAAAAAAAGGCACAACCGGATAAAGCACATAATCGGGATGTTGACTAAATACGGTTTCTTCATTCTGCTCTATCTTAAGCAGAAAGCTTTCGACTTTATCTAGCTCTGGCTGCATATTATTTCGGGTAAACTAAAACCACATCATCGGTTGATAAAGCCGATAGTTCTTGAGTGGTTAGTGCGGTTTCAAAGGGCGTCCAGCTTACGGTAAGCTTTAAATTTCCAGATAAAGCTTGAGGTTTAGCTTCAAGACAATCAGCATCAATATGGATGGACTCAAGTTCAAGATACAGAGTAGTTGCTAAACGTTCACATTCAAAAACGGTGGTAATACTCAGCGGTAGATTTCGACCCTCTTTTTGATCCATAAAGCCAACAAAATGTACACCATGAGGGGCCAAGTTCTGGGTAATGAGATACGCGACATATTCTTTATCAAGATGTTTAATTTCTAGGCCTAGCAAGCGCTCAACTTCGACAACCTGAAGAAAGCCTTTTGCTTCGACTCCCATATGAACAAGACTGATTTCTATCAAGTCCTGTTGTTGTCCCAAGTTAAACTTTAACTGGCGAAAGTCCATCCTTATTGCATGATTATCAAAACACGTTCCCGCGACAAGGTTCACTTTACTTGCCACCGCATTAGATATAGTGCAACTTGGGGTTAGGTTTACCACATCATATTTCATCATATTCACCGATTACGAGACAGTAACGCGAGCACATCTCGACTCATGAGATAGTCTTTCTCATCAACCCAGTCTCTTATACCTTGGGGGATTTCGCATACAAAATCATAGATGAGTTGGTAAGTTTCTTTGGAAGTCATCGCTTCAAAGTCGTCATCTTGTACCAAGCGTAAAATAAAGGTAATGTTGTGGAACTCACTTTCCAAAATCCCATCAATCACTATCGACTTTACCGTATTTTCCGAATAATCACGCAAACGTTCAAACCACGCAATTACAGCCTTCTTATCTAAATATACATCAGCATCCGACATCTGGTTCCAACTTAAGCGTTGCGATTTATTCTTGATCACTTCATAAGGATCAAGAGGTCTATCTTTCAAATCACAATGTACGATACGAGTTCGATTGCTCATTGTTTTCACCTTTTTCTACATCATTTAATTGACGTTGCTTATTTTTATAATTACGTTCGCGCCGATCATATTTGCGACAAAGTGCCAACATAGACAGCAAACCTTCCAAATAGTGCTCATGAGCGACAAGCTGCTGTAACGCTTCACTATCGGCTTCCATCCCCTCGCCAAGTTCACCTAATGACTCAAGATACTGTTTGATCTTCTTGCGTAAAGATGCAGGATAAAGATGCTGACAATGGTTGGCCGCTTGTAATATAAAAAGCTGGGCGTCATTCAGTTGCTTTTTATCAGGTAGAGCGTCAGTAAAACCATGCCAATCGCGCAACGCTCGGAGCTGATAACTACTCAGCATTTTCGCAAACTGCCTTTGGTGTTGGGGCGTCATCGGTTTACGGCGAATACGAAACAAGCGAGGATTCTTTTTGGTTCTTTTTTCTGCTTGTTTGACGTCTCTGACCCGCTTGGTCTGACTCTCTTCACGAGTTTGCTTTGTCGGCGTTACGTCATGAACCCGTTCAGTTCTTTGTGGCATTGAAAATGAAACACTACGCATAGGCTAAAAAAGAGCGGGCGAACCCGCTCTGCTCCTTAACGGTTTGTCGCCAAGCTTGCTTTAGCAGCAGCTTCGAGAACCTCAAGCAATCTGCGTAGAGAATCACCTAAGCTTTTAATAAACTCAGGTAATGCCTCTGCAAGTTTCATTTGCAAATCGTTACCAGCTTTGATTTCATCTTGCTGCTGCTTATCTTGAGCAGCCATTATTTCTGTGGCCTTATTGCTCGCTCGTCCAGTTTCCTGAACACCTTGCTCCAAGAAACGATTCTTAGCTGTTTTAGCATCCTGCAATATTGTTGTCTTTTTATCAAGCAGCTCACGACCTGCTTCCGTTGCCTTCATATCTTCAACTGTTTTATATTGACCAGAACCACCTTCTAGGTGCTTGTCTTTTAAGACTTTTGGCTTAACAGAACTAACCATTATAGCTGTAGAGAACACCATTGTGGTCACTGCAATTCCGATAGCAATACCTAGCTTAAGCATGGCATCACCACAGATCTTTTCTGCAAGTGCCTTTGCATTGTCCATATTAGCTACACCAACATCAATATTGCTTGCCATAACACTGTTACGTGTTCTTCCTTCTTGTTCAATGATCGCTAGTAACATTGCAAGAAGATCTGAAATTGATACCGTCGAAGAACCACCCGTAGAGTTGGTATAAGTTACTTCGCCAGTGACTGGTTCAAAGCTTTTGAAGCCTGGTAGTTCGGATAGCAACCCATCTGTCATCAACTTACCGTAAGATGCGGCAATATCGGCCATCTTTTCAATGCTAACCGATGCGGGTACATATTCGTTGACAATGTTATTAACGGCTTGCTGATTCTCTTTACTCGGGTTTTGAGATAGAGCAACGAGTGCCTCATTCAAAGAATCAGGTACTTGAGTCACTTTACCGTCAGTAAGCATATTCAGCAAAGACGCCATCTTCAAGGTAGCTGCTTTTGCCGCTTCTGGTGACACCTGAGTTGACGCCACATTCGATGCACCCTCAACACTTAGTGCGGATACTGCAAAATTAGTTTCAATAGTCATAAAATCACTACCTTACATATGGATTGAAATCATTTTATCGTTAAAATCACGGTGAGCTTTATTAAGATCAAACAAGGTTTCGAACGCATGCGTAACCGCTCTCATAGCTTGTGACAGCATAAGCAAAATTTGCTGAATAGCAGTTTGTAGCGCATCTTGCTCTGCCTGTGCCTTTTCCATATCAGCGGCAATTTTAGATGACTTAATGCCAAAACCTGCACCAACAATATCAGATGCGGTAGAGGTCACCTCTGTCGCTTGAGCAAGACGAGCTCCACGGGTCGCCATTTTTTCTGACTTAGCGAGATCTTGGATTTTTTCAAGTACATCATCCAACATGTTCTTAGCTTTAGAAATCAGAGGGTTTTTCGAGAATGACTTCAACATAGTTAGCATTTCAGACATTTTGCTGCTGAAAGACTCTAGCTTACTTATCACACTTGAGGCCTTACTTGCTGCTGTTGAAGCGGCTTTACTTGCTGCGGTAGTGGCAGCTTTCGCAGCAGAGCTTGCCGCCTTAGCCGCCAATTCTGCTGCTTCAGTTGCGGCCTTTGTTACGGCTTTAGGTAATACCTTACTAGCTGCTGTACCAAGCCCACTCAATAATTTAGCAGGATTGAAAGCAATCAGTAGCCCGGCAATAGCACAACCAATTTCTAGTCCCATCCTTATCTTGCTGCGTTTCTCTTCAGGAACGCCACACTTTTCCAAAACCTTGTCAACGACAGTGGGTAGAAGAGCCAAAGTGACTGCAACCACTGCAACCGCTACTGCTGCTGCAGTTGCACCAAAAGTAACCACAGCCGAAACCACAGCCGCTAGTACACCAAGCGCCATACCAATTTTGGCAAATATGCCACGTTTCTTGTTGGCCTTCTGCTGTTCTTGCAGTTCTTCTGATTGCTTTCTGATTGAAGCGACTGTCGAGTCTCTTTGTATATCAATCAATGATTTCTTCGCTTCAGAGTTTGCTGCACCAGTTTGTGAAAGCGCTTCTGCAACTTCTTTATTGCAGTCTTCCAGCAAACGCCACAGAGCACTAAGTGATATTGAACTACCCGGAAGTGGCTGACTCGGCGCTACTTGCTCAGCCGTTTTTTCAGCTGTACCACGCTGTTCGCTGATACTCTCGTCTACAGGAGCGACATAAGTCGTTGCTGAGACAGTGTTCATGAATGTACTCATTACGTTTTCCCTTCATGTATTAGGCCAGGAATAAGCAGCCAAACCGGCGTACTATCTATTCTCAAAAGATGAGCGGCATGTCCCCGGCGACGTCATGCCCTTTTATGCTGTCTTGTGCGATTACTATATGTTACGAGCGATGGCCATTTGCTCATCTCTGCATATAGATAACCAGTACTTAAGAGTTTGCTGAAGCATCTTAACTTGGTCACCAATACGGTTTATTTCTTTGATATCTTCATCGGTTAGTTCGCGCTGTGGGAAATTGGTATACATATTTTCAAAATACTCAGCGCCTAAACCATTTCCATACCAGTCAATGACTTGATGAGATGTACCATTGGGATCGTTTTGGTCAACTTCTCTCCAACCGTTACTGCCTGTTTCTCCGTCATTATTAAAGACAAACTCTATGGCGGTGTCATAATGTGGATTACTGGTGTGGTTATTAATATATGCATCTAACTCGCTAATCGGTGCTGTAAGAAACATATCGATTACAGATTGCTCAACTTTAGGTTCAATCGCTAAGTATCCGGCCATTAAAGCCATACGCAGCATTGGAGATAATCCTCCCGAATACCCCGTCTCACATACAAAACCGCCAGCATCATTAAAGTGATATCGATATTGTTTTTCTAATTCAGCGACTCCACCACACTCCTCATCCATGTAGGTGAGAATTTCATGACATAAGCTATTTGAAGGGGCGTTAGCCATCATAAAGTTAAATATGTCACCACATTCATCCGCAAACTTAGCGCCGTCCCAACCTTCATGGTAACCATGAGAGCCTGAGCCCGTGCTTTCAAGAAAATGGCGCATTTGAGCCTCAAAGCCATTGCTACCGCCATAGCCAGTTTTTCCATCACCATAGCCATGAGACATAAAGTCCATGATGGCAAGCTGAAACAAGTCTTCAAGTGCATACCCTGATGTCTCACCGCTATTTTTTATCCCTTCAAACATCACAGCCATAGCGCTTTCGAACATAGGCAAACCAGGAATAGTCCAGCCTTTGATAATTTCTAACTGTTTGGCGTATGCTTCGATTCCCTGAGCTAAAATGATTGATATTGCATCTTCAGGGTTGCCACCTGACATCGTCATCACCACTTGTTTTTGGTGATTAGCAACCATGGCTAAAACCTCAGCATCAGCGGGTTGACCGTCTAGTGCCGTGATGGCTTTATCTGCTTTCTGCAGCTCACTTTCTGCCTTATTTGTGGCATCAATCTGTTTTTGAAGCGCCTGTGCATCTATAGACTCATAGTCACTAGCAACATCATGTAGTAACAGATCATTGATATTATTAATCATCTATTTTTCTCCTCGACCCATTCATCGCTTAGGACAAATGAGGTGATAACTGCTGCTTCAAAAACTCATAACGTTTGGTATAAAACTCACCCAGATTTTCGGGCTTCACAATCAGCCAATGAACCGCGGCTTGCATATGATCATTTAATTTGTAATGACAAAGCGAAATATTGAGCATGGTTTCGTTGAGATCATTGGTCGGATAGTTTTTTAGAAGATTTAACATATCCAAAGCCTTTTGAAACTGACCCTTTTCAAGGTATATCGCCGCCAAGCAACCCGGTCCTCTATGATCGTACGGATTCAAAGATGAATACGCCACAAACACAATCTCTGCTTCTTTAAACTGAAACTGATTATAAAACTCAACACCAAGATCAAAGATGGATTTTAAGTGAGTTGTTGTGATTTTGTTGGAATCACGTTGCTGTGCGATTTCCTTCAAAATTTCATCACCATCAAGTAGAGAGAAGAACTCGTCTCCTGGCTTACCAAAATTAATCGCTTGGTTTTTCATGTTATTTCACCTTAAATAATTGCAATTAAATTGCATCAGATTGGACGAGTATCGGTGCCAATACTTGATGAACCACATTAGATAATCGGCATGGGCTAGCCGTATTCAACGGCTTAGATGGAACGTCCAGCCCTAAACGAATGGACCATAATATGGCGAGCCTTTTGTTGTACTGTGCCAACATCAATAACCCAAGTTGTAGACTGCTCATATTTTCCGGTGCACCTTGGATACCGGCAGCATCCGACCAAAGACACAATCTATGTTCTAAATGTTTTTTGAGGTCAAGAATGGCTATATTACTTGGTGCACTACGATAAAGCTGGTATTGCACCAGATAACCAAGAGTGGTAACGGTCTGTCTCACTTGTCCCAAGCTACTTGTCAGCCACAAAGAAACCTCTTCATCGGTAAGAGAGGTTAAAACCAAGAAAGAGTCTTGACTCAGTTGACGTTTAGTTAAGCAATGATGGAGAAGCTTCTGATGCCGCTTTTTATACGTTTTCATTGCTAACCAATTGAACAAAATAACTGACTGTCAATGTGTCTGTTTCAGCAACCAAACCTTTCAAAAATCGTTCAATATTGCTTTTCTTGGCACTATCAAATTCGTTTAAACTCATAATTAGAACTGAAATACGTTTATTCTTTTCACCCGTAACAACAACACTCGCTCGTAAAACGTTTGGTATCACACCTAATTTGTTATAAATTTCGCGACTTTCAAGTAAATTGCTTTTCACTGTTTCCAATTTACTCAAACTTGCAAACTTAGACTCAAGCAAGTCATTGAGATCTTCGCGTTGGAAATAGAAGTTAAATTGGGTCAGCAACTCACGAGCTTTAGCTTCATCAGCCCCATCAACATAAATGTGAAAATTCTCTTTCTCTGACGATAAAGTCGCTGGCACTTGATGCTGCGCCAACAGAACAATGACTTTATTAGCAACATCAGCTGATTCAAAGCTCGCCACTTGACTAGAGCCTTGTTCGCCACAACCGGCAAGCACAAGCAATATTAATAAACATAACTTTTTCATCACTGAGCCTTCATCACTTCGTTAATAGCATTAGCGGATTTAGAAGCAATCTTGGTTACTGTCTCTTGGTACAGGCTGTAATGAAATACCGACTGTTGTAACGCTAGGGTGTCTTGAACAGTAATGGCTTCTTGGTTAGCATTAATTTGATCGAGGTTATCCAGAATCTCTTGAAACCCCTCACCAATATTATTGAAGGTTTCTTCTAGTACAGAAGGTTGAATCTGCTCAATGATTAGATCCGGCATTGTAATTCCTCTCAAACAACTTAATAGCGGAGCGCTTAAACTTTGGGCTATACTATGCAGACTCTAGCGACAGCGCTAATGAATCATTGTGAAATTAATAAGTTTTCTATTTTTATTTAATATTCATGGTATTAAAGTGATGTTTCACTGCCATAGCGTACTGTGAGATAAGCTGAATCTATCCTGAAAACTTGTGAATTCGATGAATTAAACACCAAATAACGACTAAACTATCTTGTGTGACTCGTTCGGGGGTATGTTCAATGAAACTAAGTAGCTTGACTTCACTCTCGTCTAAAATACTGTTTATCCTTATGTCTATAATGTGGGTTAACATTGCCATTGGAAGTGAAAAAGTCATTAGGATAGCGATAGGCGAAGGCCACAAAGCATTGGCTAAAAATCCAAACTATAAGCTTGGTGTAGAGATGCCTATCTCCCAAATTTACAAAGAAGCAAATATCGATTTTGAGTTCATCTATTTACCTAACGAGCGCGCTATTCAATCTGTAGTTTCCGGACAATACGACGCACTAGGCCTCAGAATTGCTGGGCTTGATAAAAATGAGAGTATTATCAAAGTTGATGTCCCGCTAGGTTCATTTGAGATCTACTTTTTTTCTAGAGGTGACCGCTATATTAATGCGTTAGAGGAAGCCAAAAATCAAACGGTGGTCGCCCTTCACGGGGCTCGGTACGTTGATGGGCTAAAACAGTATAAGAAACTCTACTTGGTCCATTCAGAAGAACAAGCAGCACTTATGTTAACAAAGGGAAGAGTCGATCTTTGGCTTGCACCGCTACCTAGCTATCAATTAGTTAAAGACAATTACCCCGAAATCAAACTATCCAGCCCAATAATATCTAGAGAAAATGTTTACCACTATATTCATGCATCCCAAGCGCACCTACTCGAACGACTAGAGAATGCCGCGAAACACTTTCTCGCCAAGCGTCAGTCATTGGTTAGCGCTGAACAGCAGCGCCAATAAATAGAAAATTAGGTAGAACCTAATCACTTACTTGGCCACTCAATACGTTTCAAACTCTCCACTGTTATAATCGGAGATGGCTTGCTCAATCTCTTGAGTTGAATTCATAACAAAAGGTCCATAATGCACTACTGGCTCATCGATGGGTTCACCTTGAAGCACTAGCACACCACTGGTAGCTTGAGCGGTGAATTGTACGCAGTCTCCTTGAGACAATACAGCGAGTTGCCCCTGATCCAACGACTGGTCAGCAACATTTACTTGACCTTTATAGACGTACACAATGACATTAAGTGCAGCCCTTGTTGCCATGTTTAAACTTTGATTTGGTTGCGATTGCCAATCAGTAACAGACAAAGGCACCCCAGTGTCTCGTAGTGGACCACTGACTACATGCTCGTCGATAAAAACATCACCCGCTAACACTCGAACAAGTCCCGTATCATTACTGGTATACTCGGTAATCGTTTCAGACTGAAAGTCTCTATATTGTGCTGGTTTAACCTTATTTGCCGCTGGTTGATTGATCCAAATTTGAAAACCATGGAGATCACCGTCTTCCATAATCGGCATTTCGCTATGGATGACGCCTTTACCAGACGCCATCCACTGCGCACCACCAGAACGCAGCTCTCCTACATTACCCATATGATCTTTATGCTGGAAGTGACCTTTCAACATATAAGTTAAGGTCTCAATTCCACGGTGGGGGTGCGGTGGAAAGCCACCAATGTAGTCGCTTCGGTTATCGGTTTTAAGCTCATCTAACATTAAAAATGGCGAAAAGTGTGGGTTATCAAATCCTGTAACACGACTTATTTTGACTCCATCACCATCTGAAGTTGGCCGTGAACGGATAGTTTTTACAATCTCTCTTCGATAATTCATAACAAGACTCCTCACTCGTATTATCTAGAGTTTATATCCACTTTTAAGAAATTTACCCCTGCATTATCTATCTACTTGTTCAAAAAAATTGAAGAAAATAGCGAGCCACTGGAATGTCATTGAATGGGTTAAACGGTATACGACCTTATGGCCTCTACTTCCTGCCTCTAGCCAAATTTGCTTTAACGATGGAAAATGCCTCAACATATCAAGCTAGAGCCGTACAACGAATATAAGTTAGCCAAAGATTCACCTTGCTCTCCAGATAATCGCCAATATGACAATCAAATGTTGGTGTTCGCCCTAGCAAAACGTATAATTTGGTTATTAGCCTGTAGTACTTGGATTGTGCCTATGTCTTCAAAATTTATCGAGCGAGCTTGGTCTCATCCCTGTGTCACCATGGAGGAAAAGCTGGTTTTGCTTGCACTTGCAGAACTGTCAGATCGCAGTGGCGCAGTCATTACCACCATGGATGAACTGCAATCTATGACCAACGGTTCTGAGTCCAGTATTGATCACGTATTGGGAAAATTAGCTATTGAACAAGCTATTATTTCACTGAGTAAAACGCACACTCGTAAGCAAGGGAACATTAAGTGCAAAATCAATGTTGGCAACCAACATTCAATCCCTGTTTACGCTGCATCAGAACCGATTGCCAAAGTTCCTCAGTTCCATAAGACGCAAGTTAAACCATTACAGAAGCCAGACCCTACAATCAAGACCATTAACATAATGGATCTATCGCCTAACGTCATTGAAGCTTGGGCAGAAGTGATAATGTTTCGCTCTGGATTTGCTAACCAAACCAGCGTATGGGCAAGTTTTGTCGACAAGGTTAAAGCACTGGGTCAGCCTCTAATGAATCAAGATGACCTTAATAGTCGCCTCCATGCCCATTTACATTCAGAAAAAAGCTATGGGCAGAATAAGGGGTTTAAGAAATCGGTAAATGCGAGCAAAATGTCTCCCAACCAAGCCTTCAAGAAAAAGATGGCAAACTTCAACTTTGATTTTGACGACTAGGTAAGTAATGAAAAACATCAATGAAATCGCTTCTGATTGGCAGAAACAAGGTCATAAGAAATCTGAGGAAGTGTCTACCACTGCTGTCATGCAAACCAGTCCAAAAAATCTTACCAAGAAAGCGACAAGCACATCACTATCAACACCTGTAAGTGGTGAGTTTAATCATGAACTAAAAGATGTATTGCGCCCCTACACTGTAGAACAGCGTAAACACATCATGGCTTTTTTTGGCAAGATGCAGGAAAATTTTTCGACTCAGTTTACGCATATGTACGGTTCAGAGCCTGACGATGAGTTTGCCGCTTTTGCCTCTCAGCTATCTGTTGAGGATGTGGAGAGAATCGTTCACCACCTACGTGAACGCTTACTTGCAGGTAAAGAGTGGCCTCCTGCACTCGCTTTACTTTCCATGTTGAAAGACTTACCACTTAATACTGAAATTTTGGAAGCCAGACACAGAATCCTGATAAAAAAGCAGCCTATCACCCGGGTAGAAAAGTATATCTTTAATCGCAAAGCTAGCTACCTTAGAGGTTTATCTGAAAAAAACCTCGCTGAGGAGTTTAAGCTGCTTTATATCAATGCTTATCAGGAAGTACTGCATAATCTTGATCTCACATTAGACAAAAGAGAAAAACACGTTGAGCAAAACATTCTCAATGTTGAGCTGACAGAAACCGACCTTGAAATACAACGGCGCATGACTCAAGGCCTCAAACCGACTGGAAATGTTGGTCATATTCTCTCGCGCATAGATAAGCTTCGCCATGGCGAGGCTTCTCAAGCCGAACAGAGTTGGAACACAGGTCAAGATAATACCCAACCAACACACGCTATCAACAAAGATAAGATTGATCGCGAACAGCAAGCTCTAATGGAACAGATTCTAAGGGAAACTAACGGCGGCAATGAGAACATTTAATATTTTAAAGAAAGAAAAAGATTTTTTTCTCGCCTCGACGGGCAAATCTCATTGTAAAATCATTATCGATGACTACAGCAGTGAGCTACCATTCGGTGAAGTTACACTGCATGTCGAAGAGGTCTCAAATAAATATAAATACTACTCAAACGAGGCGATATTTAAACTTACCTTGCCTTTGGATGAACAAAACAATATAGATATTTGTACCCTAAGTAGTGGTCGAAAAAATCAATTCGTTTACAAAAAGTGCCTCAAATTAGGAGGAAAGTGGGAACCCATTCTTAATCAGTGGGTATTTTCGTCGTCAGTAGAAGATAAAGTCCGTGAGCTAGAAAATATCATCCACGGTGAAGAAGAGTATTGTGAAGTCACATTTAAGGAAACGGTAACCATTCACAATCAAGAACTTACTCTGTTTGGCTACCCAATCATCTCTTCTATAAATGCGACATCCATTAATACCGTAAAAGGCGTAAAATTGCACAGCGGTAATATTGCCGTCTTAGGGACCAAAACCATTGTTGTGGCTGGCACTAGAGTCCGCTTGTTTGTGCCAAAACTAATGAGAGAACATCAAGGCTTTCGAGAGGATTACCTTTGTGCCACCCTGACGGATAAAAAGCGTAAACCCAATAAAAAAAGGGCTTATTCTTGGGAATAAGTCCTTTTTTTCAGTACTCGATCATGCCATTACCAGCTCATCAGTAACAGCTTCTGGCGTCGTTTTTCTGGTCTTTTCCCGAATCAACTCCTCTATAACTTGGTTCAACCTGTTGGGATTGGCAACGGTTTGCCCAGCAATAATAATATGAGCCATATCATTGGCGACCGCTAAATAGTACTTTCGCCATAGTTCTTCTGAGGGTTTAGGAAAAACGACGACATTCGAGTTTAAATGACGCCAAGCTGTGATTCCATGCTGATTTAATCTTTGGGCCGTATGCTCTGCTAGCTGGAGACAATCTTGAACTCTTTGCTTTTTCTCCAGTTCACTCGTTCCGCGAATAAACTGCCATAAGAACAATGGAGTGATGCCATTTCGAGACCCCGTTAAAGTCTTATCTGAGCCTGCTATATATTCAATCTCATGACTCACTTTATCTGTATGTTTTTTTAGTGCTAATACCACTCCGCAAGGTATCGGCGAGCCAATCATCTTATGACCAGATACCGATATTGAATCAACACCATCTTTAAATGAAAATGGCGGAGGATTGTCCACATAAGGCAAGATCATCCCATGGCAAGCGGCATCGGCATGGATATAATATTGATTGCGGCTCAAGCCGACTTTAGCAAGTCGAGATTGAATTTGCTTGAGATCATCGATTGCCCCGAACATAGTAGTACCGATATTGGCAAATATAATTGGAGACTTGTCAGGGTTACTCTCAAGAGCCAGCTCAAGAGCATCATAATCCATTTCCCCTCGGGTATCAGAAGGTATCATACAGTACTCTATGTTGAGGAATCGAATTGTTTTCATTACCGAGTAGTGCGTATCTTTGGTAAAATATACGATGCCCTCAGGAAATATCTCCCGTGCTAAATAGCAACCATACATATTGCCCTCAGTTCCACCGTTTGTCACATATCCCCAAGCCTCATCGAGAGAGGAATGATACAGTCGACAAAAGTACTCAATTACGTCTTTCTCAAACTCAAAAGTGTTCATGGGATAATGTGGCTGCTCAGCCCAGTCTCCAATATTGTTGATGGAAAACTGCAAAAAAGACCACAGATTCTGATAGTCATAATCTGAAGCATTCGGATATCCAAGCATTTGGTGCTGACACTCAATACAATGCTTGTAAAAGTCTCTAAGTCTCTGAATATCATGGTAAGAAAGCGACATATGTATTCCTTTACATCTGTTTGGACACTGTTTTAATGCCGTTTTATCGCTCAAATTACAACCACCTTTATAACCTAATGTTGTATTCTGTGAATGAACGGTGAGAATACATGCTTATTACTGAAGGATTAATTAATATCCACCTCTCCATAAGTTCAATATAATCAAAATCGATTTAAATATTATTTCCTGATATTATGCCGTAATTTATAAAATTGGCGCAATGACTATGCAATGGTTGAAAAAATATCAACTAGACCATTTAAAAACGCTGGTGACAGATCTCGTGCCCATCACCATATATACCTAATTATCCAACATGTCTTTCAAACTTTCTGGCAATTCAAGTAGCCATTGACTGCCGTATTTTTTTAAAATAACGACTTCATTTCTGGTAATCAACTTATCGAATAAACTTTCCTTTTTTTCAACATTAACGTATTTCTTATCATTATAATCAAATACATTAATGACTTTAAAAGATTCTAAGTTAGCTTTGTTACTGCCTGATGCCTGACCTAAAATAGAAAGAAACTGATTCATGAAATCAAGGTCTGACATTAGCACAATATCTTCCTTAGACACCGTGTCACCGAATGCAATATTTTTGAGAAACTTTATACTTGAATCATTATGTTCAAGACCTGATACCAGAACGTCTTTTAAACCCCTGATATCATCAGGATGATAAAAATCCGCAGATTGGTCAAAGCCTACTTTGGTTATAAAGTCATAATATTGCTGAGTAAATTCTGTGGGTACCTGAGATAGCGATAATGCCCCATCAATAATAACGCGCACATCGGTTATGACCGCCGATGATGAACTATATGGAGTAAATGTCATGCTTTTATCGGCCGACCAATTGTCATAGACCCAATTCGATTCATCGATACAGTGCTTTGAAACTGTCTCTAAATTAACTCTATCACCAATAGTGGTATTGTGAATTTTATTGCCGCTGTTATCTTTGGCATAGGTATAAATCAAAACACCAGATTGATTTGAAGAAGAAGGAGCGATACCACTGTATGACGTTTGGATACAGACCCGCTCGATATCCGACAAAGCCATCGGCAACTTAGCAATGGCTTCGGCTCGCTGCTCAAGATAGCCATCCGCCAAATTGAAATAATCAAACTGAGGCGCTTGGTATAGAACAGGCTCATTCATCACAGCAGGTAAGCCACTTTTTATCTCTGGCACAATAGATAGTGTATCAGCAACAGACGGCGCAGAAAGAAATAATATTGCAAGTAGGTTTTTTTTATTCATAGATTACTCCTTATTTTCAAGCAGCAATATCAATTATTAGATTATTACTTTCAAGAATTAATTAAAACAAATAAGAGTAAAATGATTTTATGTGATAATTGTCTATGATGAATCATAATTTAAATACAAATAAGGCAATATAGAATTTAATGTAATGAATAAAATATAAAGCCAACCACATTAAAATAAATATATTTCTGATTTTATTATGTTTTTAAATCAGCTCGATATTCTCTTTTAATTCTCTGTTTGAGCCAAGCTTGCGCGGGCACCTCAATGAATGTGTAGGTGATATGAGCAGCGAGTATCGATACACCAACATATGCGGCAATAGGAACTAATAGTGCGACACCTGACCAATCGGGTAAAAGTCGACCAAACGCACTGTTGAGCACCATAAATACGACGCCATGACATAAATAAACCGAGTATGAAATCTTGCCTAAGTAAACCGCTACCGAACTAGATAGCCAACGGCTAGCAAAATGATGGTTATCGGTTAAAGAAAATAAAAGCAAACCAAACGCCATAATCATTACCCAATCCCAGCGGCTATGGGTGTTAAATATAGCCATGAACGTAATGATAGACAGTGCCACAACGGCCACTGGCAGCAAAGTCGCGACTTTGGTAATTTGGTATAGCCTAAAAATCAACATGCCGACCAGAAATTCACTCAATACTCGCAGCAGAACAAACTGCCAACCCGCAAAATAACTTTGCCTATCGGTTAATCCCCAACCCAAGCTTATCGTTAAAGCAAATACAGCTGCGATTATTGCAAGGCATTGCAACATAGACAGAGAGGCTCTAAAAAGTAATGCCGCCAAAAATGGAAAACACAAATAGGCAAAAAACTCACTACTGACTGACCATGAAGGAGCGTTCCAGCCGACTGAATTCTCAACACCAAATCCATTGGTTAAGCTCATACTAAACAAAAGCTTAGGTAGTGAGAAGGCATCGGCTGGGGAGTGATAATTAAATAGAGTACTGGCGAGCAAAAAAATTGGCACCAGTGCAAGCGTGGTGACAAGATGAACCGGGTAAATGCGCGCAATACGCAGCCACATAAAACGACGCCAAGAAGAAAACGATAACCGATCGCTAAAATCATTATGATGGACATAAGCAATCACAAAGCCACTCAGAAGGAAGAATAAATCGACACCAAGCCAACCCTTCTCAGCAATATTGGTCACCCAATGGGGTAGCTTTCCCTCAAGTGGATATTGAGTTACCAAGTGATGTAATAAAACCCATAATGCGGCGACGCCTCGAATACCAGTTAATGCATCTATGTGCTTCTTTACCATACTTGTTTCTCTCTAAACTCAGCTTGTTAAAGTGTAGTGAGACAGAACTACTTTTGCCGAGTGTTAAGAGACAAGATTTTTAATAAACACGATCAAGCAGCCAAAACCGATAGAATCTAAGTGACTTCTGACTTACACTCTGGATGCAAACCTGACACACCTATCTATTATGCTTAAGATTTCAAATACAGTGACACTTCACGCATGGGAAATTACGCTCACCGCAATACGAGCGCAGGGATCCGGCGGGCAAAACGTGAATAAGGTTTCTTCTGCAATACATCTGCAGTTCGACATCATTCACTCATCGCTCCCAAACATTTACAAACAGGGGTTGATGGCGCTCAGTGATTCTCGAATTTCGAAACAAGGCATTCTCACAATAAAAGCGCAGCAATTTCGAACTCAGGAACAAAACAAAGAGGACGCTCTTGAGCGGCTGGCGCAGATAATACGTAGCGCAGTCCAAGTACAAAAAAAACGCCGCCCAACAAAACCAAGCAGGGCGGCAAATGAAAAGCGGTTAAAGTCCAAAAATGCTCGTTCTCAAACCAAGTCTCTTCGGACAAGGGTGAGTCATTAGTGGCACTCACCCATTATGTTTATCTTGACTCAAGCGGGTAAGATCGATAGCTCCACATACCGTAGGTACGCAGCGCATCACGATAAATGCCCAGCAGCTCACCATCGCTGATTTGTTTTAACTCTTTAAGGGGTTTGTCTGGGTACGCGAGCGTATCAAAGGTAATGCCGCTAGGACCTGTTTGCCAACTGGCGATTTCAAACAATACCTGCCCACGACGAACATGGCTGGCAGAACTGATGATTGTCGCGTGTTGTATCTTGTGTCTTGCAAGAGCATAACTACTAAACAACGCATTACCGACCGTACTCGTGGCGTAGTTCTCTTCAATAATGCGATCCGCACTCACTCCTTTGGCTATTAGCCAGTCGGCCATCAGTTTACCTTCCGTTTTGTGGTTTTGCGGCACGCCTCCTGTCAGTACGATCAGTGCTTTCGGGTTCGCTTGCGCAAGCTTTAACGTTGTCTCAAGCCGCTCGATTAAAATGGAGTGCATAGAGCCATCAGGGTTAAGCGCATAACCCAGAGTGACAATCGCGCCATTTTCATCAAGAGCGCCCTTATCTGCTTTCTCTTTTAGCGGCGTAGCAACCACGCGATCAATGGTTTGGAATATGCGGGTTAAATCTTGCGCCTTTCCTGCATTGAGCTTAACCAAAGCCTGCCTATGCTTTTGGGACTCTTCTTTATTGCCTTTAAATTTTTGCCACACGGCTAGATAGGCGTGCAAATCAATATCATCGGGTGCGACAGATAAAGCTTGTTCGAACAATTCGATCGCTCGATCAACGTTCTTATTATAAATCTGAGCATTCGCAGCCGAAATCAGTAGATCCGTTCGATAAGGCTCAAGTTGATATGCTTGCAAAAGACGGTCAGTCACAATTTCCATATTACTTGGCATTTTTGCCGTAAAACCAGCATGAGAGACTCGCGCAGGTGACTTAAATGCGCTTACCGCATCATTTAACAGCTTATCGACGACCTCACGTTTTGTGACCAGATCCGTATATTGGGTAGAGGCCTGTACAGCGTGCTCTATATCTGCGATTGCAGGTGCTGACGCACCGAATGCCAATGCACCAGTGAGTAACAGCGAAATCAATGTTTTGTTCATGCAAAGTCCTAGGGATCTTATCTATCTCAATACCGAGTGTGGAGTTTATAAAATAAAAATTTAAAAACCGTGACAATGATTATGTTTTACACTTCCATAGTTACAGAGTGCTAAAACGGGAAGTAAGTTCACAAAGAGTGGGGGTGGCCAATACAGGCATATAAGCCTAAGAGACATAGATGCGAAAACATTTAGCTTCATGCTTGTAGAGCAGGAAAGCTACTAGAAACAAAAAATACCAAAATCAGGCAGCCTTTTACCTGTCGAAAGTTCCAAACCATTGATATTAGGCCTTGATGGACATACTTAGCATGTCCATCAAGCCTTATTCATTGCTAATTATTCAATGGTGATGGTGTTTTTAACCTCACTTTGTCAGGAATTGAGACTAAAGAGATATTCCCTCACTAACCGTGGAGCGAACCAAATCAATAATTGTAAAGGGTAAAGTGGCTTCTTCTGCGGCCACGCTCGAGGGATCGCCACTTCGATTACTGCCGTTCACTTTAATCGTCAGATCACCAATCTCTTCGCCGTTTAAATTCGCATGATACCCCCAACTGCCGTCACCGTTGACGCTTACCCGATCGTTAATGAGCTCGGTTGCACCACGCATCACCTGTAAAGTCACGCTTTCACCCGTCGACGCAAACCCTGTTGTGCCGCCCGCGATCAACACATCTGCAAGCTCGGTGGTCTCAACTTGGTTATCACCACTCACGTCAGAAATACTTATCTCCGGCATCACCGTGTACGATTGACGATATTCGCTCTCAACATTGTTGTTCGACACATCCTTAAATTGGTTCAACACAAACTCGGCTATCGCATTACCCGCTCCGACCGTGATGGGGCCATTGGTCACGCCTTGCCACTCTGACGCCGCCTCATCGGGTGACGTTTTACTGAACGTCATGGATACGCCCGCAAAGCTTCCCGCCAACGCCTTCACCGGCTCACTGAAATGCACCGTCAAGCTCACCGGCTGACCATCCTGAGGAGCACTCGGTGTCACGGCAGTCACGTTGGACACGGTTGGAGGTATATCGTCAGAGAAAAGCACTTCTTGGCTTACTTGATCGGCAACCTGACTCGCACTATTCTCACCATTTACCGTAACGAGTAATGTACCCTTTTCCCACTGAGAAATATCTTGAGAACCACTGCGCCAGAGTCCATCTGTTCCAACATTTGCTGTTTTTGTGTAGCTCTGACTTGGGATATTTTGCGTAGTAACATGAATTGT
Organism: Vibrio zhanjiangensis; assembly: GCF_030161235.1. Taxonomy (GTDB): domain Bacteria; phylum Pseudomonadota; class Gammaproteobacteria; order Enterobacterales; family Vibrionaceae; genus Vibrio; species Vibrio zhanjiangensis. The sequence continues at coordinate 43,212 of NZ_BSPW01000022.1, forward strand.
CAGCTCAGCACTATTTTGAAATCCTTTGGAGCTACCAGAAATTGAAAACATAGTCGACTCACTAGCCAACAAGTCATCAATGGGATCCATTACAATAAGAGGCTTGTGTGCTACATCTTTATTAAAAACCATACCTTCATTAGGCACTATAGCAGTATCTTCAAAACCGGAAACATTGAATGAGGAGGTGGCAGTATTAACAGGTAAATCTAGCGCAGCTATGGTGCCGACCCAGTTTGCAGAAATATCCTCCATCATCGGCTGTTCGTCAAAAGCAACACTTTGCCCGTTTAGTGTTACCATTGGCTGAGTCACTCGCTCATTAAAAGTCAAAGTGACCAAAGCCGGTCGACCATCTATTAGAACTTCTTGTGCATCTTTAGTCGATGCAGGATCAATGGGCAACACTTTTATCTCAGATTGAACAACAGCGGGCTGAATTTTATCCACATACTTAGAACGTTTGTCTACTATAACTTGGCCTACCGATGGTGTGTTCGGACCTAAGACTTGAACAGTAAAATCAGATTCCTCCCAATACGTCATATTTTGAGAAGGGGTAACCCAAGTTCCGTCAGGTCCATTTGTTGACACTTCTATAGGTCCAAATTTATCTTCTGGCCGTTTATCAGATACAATGTTGACAATCAAGATTGTACCATTTTCAAAACCTTTGCTAATACCACTAAATACAACTTGTGTAACATCATCATCGCCATCATTATTGACAATATTATCTTCTGTCACAGCATCTATAGTGAGCGTTGGGGTGAGAAGAATCTCTTCTAAAAACTCCTGATTATAGTTATCAACATCGTCATGATACGTATCCCTAACAACCAATTGTTTTGACGTTTCATTTGCTTCCAGTTCTATCGGTTCAGATGTTTCACCTATCCAGACGGTTCGGTATTCGTCTGCGTTTTCGAACACTATATCGATGTCATCAAAGGCAGCTTCAACATCCGCAACAGGCTCTGAGAATTCGATGGTGAACGACACTTTCTCACCTTGAGTTGGAAATTCTGGAGAGGCTACAACGTTCACTTTTTGCGGTGATTGATTATCCACATAGTAGGTCGATACGACAGCAGGCCCAACTGTGTTTTCAACCCCGTCTTTTGCGGTAACTCGAATATCAAACTGCTTTACACCCTCAAACGCCGGATCTTGAGAATCAATAACAAACTCATAAACTTTCCGATATTCGGTAGACTCATCCTTGATTACAAAGTCAATGTCCGTCAATGACTTTTTTTTTGAGTCATCTATCCAGAAAACCTCTAAGGCCTCCACATCAACTGTTGCAGTGTCTTCGATGGTCAGTGTAGAGATCACTTGGCCTGAAATTTTAAAATCATTTCCAGAATCAGTTGCTACAAAAGCTCCCTCCCCTTGTACCTCATTTGGCGAAACAGTAACGAGTGGTGGTTCTTGATCTATACTGCTACCATTATCTTCAAATACTGTCCCCTCACCATATGAAGGGTTTGCTGTGGCAAAGTGATCAGCTTGAGCAAGCGCATATTTTGATTCAACCCCAGCATCGGTAGCAATGTCATAATAGTAACTGGCTAAACTATCTCTATAAGTTTCAGAATTGAGTTCATCATAACCAACGAGAATTTGACCATTTTCTCCTTGCCCATCAGCTTTGCCATCATCGGATAGATCTCCATAAAAAGCACTCGCATAGTCAATTGATGTTGTTCCACTTGCACTGTTTTCATCGGCCATCTCAGTCAAGCTATCAAGCAAAAAACGGTATATGTATTCATCACTTAAGATTGGAGGGAGAGTATTGCTTAGCATTTCGTTGGTTGCATAAGGCGTACTAACAGGGTCGAAACCAAGCATTGAGTTGGGCTGTGTATCCAAAGCACTGTTTACTTCAGCTAAAATTTGTTCAGCTTTCACTACTGTTTTTTCGCCTGAACCCAAATTATTCCACTGACTATCAAACAATCCCGTGTGATAGCTTGAAAACTCTGTAATATAAAGTGTCTTTTTATCCGTAGCAGAAAAATAGGCGCCAATATTGTCATTTGAGGATATTGTTACGGGTGTCGATTCATCTTTACTCCACTGATAGTAGTGAGTAAGTCCATCGCTCTTAACAAATACTCGGAAAAATTCATAATCAGCTGAATCATACGTTATTGTGCAAGTCGCCACATCATGCGCTTGGCCAAGCTGCTGCGTAGTGCATGATTTAATATAATTGAATGCGCCATTGGATTTCAGTCCTTCTAACCTTACTTGAGCATTTATAAAAGGTGAAATAATAGTCACCTCTGGCATATCAAATGTTGACCTAAAATATACTTCTTGTGGAGGAGAGCTTTCATTACCTGACGCGTCTAAAACCGTAATTTCTAGCTTCTGAATATCTTCGGAGGTTTTATCTCCAAAATACAGATCAAGAACCTCCTTTGAATAAGGTATAAAATACGTCATTCGCGGCACTTTACCATCGGCATCATAGTCAAGCGATTCAAATGGGATGCCTATATTTTTTCCTGTTTCAGCCTCACTAGCTACCTGCCTAGTCTCTGTTTGATAAATGAAAGGCCCATCACCTTGTTTCTTGGAAAAATATTTAACCTTTAAGGTCAAGTTATCGGCAGATGAGCCATATATATTTTCATCACTAGGATCAAATATGGTCGCTGATACAAAAGGCAAAGACGCATCAATTAACGATTGTTTGTTAAAGTCAGTAAAGTCTAATTCAGGGTGAACGGCCGCAAGACCCCTTGATGCATAATCATAAAGTATCTTCAGATACTGATTTGAAGTTTCAACTGAAAGGTTGTTGTATGTAGATTCAGAATACTCTGCCTCAAACTCAGTTCCTAGGTTGTTCTCAAAGTTGAAGAACGCCCTAGGGTATTCCAACTGCAATACCGGTCTTACATTATCGTTGTATAGAGTGAAGTTTAACTCACCTATATTGCCATTGACATCTTCAGTTGTAATAATAAAGTCAGCAGTATCTCCAAATGCGTCCGTGGAATAGCCGTTAGATTTAAACTCACACCATGTTTTAGAGCCAAATATCTTTGGCGTACATAGATATGGCTGCGGAGCCCCACTTGATAATGAGACGTAGACATAACCATTAACTAAATACTTAGGGTCTTCTTTTACTAATCCTTCTAAAATATAGGTTGGTGTTGATTCATTAATTGTTTGTGGTGAAGTCACCTCTATAATTGGTGCTATATTATCCCAGGTAAATGGTAACGAAGTGCCGGACGAGTCTTCGTTCCCCATGACATCAGACGTGTTAACTAACAAATAGGCTTCTGGAGATAAACTTTCATCTTCAGGATCCAAGTATGTCGTGTTTATATTGACTGTAAGGCGAGTTTCCCGCGGACCAACAACAAAGTCACTATCATCAACCCAACATAAAGTATCATCCTTATCCTCATTAGAAGAGCAGATAACGTCATTCCATTCTTCTTCTGAATCAAGTTTATACTTTAGAACGACTTGGGCATCAGAAACTCCTATATCATCGCTTATTTGCAACTCTACTGTATCTATCCCTTTGAGAACAGAAGCACCGTCACGCTCAACACTAGGGGGAGTCTCATCAATTTCTAATTTCGTTCTGGATGGGATGCTTCCTTCACTTCCATTTGTACTTGTACCTCTTATGTTAAGATAGTTTGCCATGCTCTTATAACGATCAAAAGCAGCGCTATCAATAAATTCATCAAAATGATCGCTATCTAATCCAGATGCTAGATTGATTTCAGGATCAGTCACGACAATCATTACATGCTGAGCAATAGAATTGGTGTAAAAGTCAGCATCAATACGTTCATTGCCAAAATATATTTGCTGCGGAAGTGAGCCTGTTCTGTCTAACTCGTTCCCATCAAGATACCCATCTGCAGACACATCTCGATATCCAATATCAGATAAGTTTAAAGAGGTGTATTCGTTGTCTTCACTCGGTTTCTGACTTAAAAGATCGTAAGCAAATGAGGAGTATGCAGTTAACAAAGCGCCATACAAATGTCCGTCAGTTGCAATACCTGATACACCACCTTTTGTTATATCAATAGGAGCAACTGAGTTAATGTCTAGTTTTTCGGCTCCATACATAGCACCAATCGAATCTAAAGAATCATCAATTGCCTTTTCTGCTGAAACGCCATGCTTTATCTTATATTCAGCCAAACCAGTAACAATATAAGTGAGCGGAGTTATCATCACTTGCTGAGAAACACCTTCCGTATAATTGGTTACACTCGCTACACGTATAGGCTTACCATTACTGGCCTCAACATGTTGTCCTGAAAGAGGATCTTCATATATCCCCCCTTTAGCTTCTATATATAGAGGCATAGAAGCCGATTCGATTTCAATAGAATACGCCCCCTTGGGAGATGTCAGTACGGAACCTAATTCACGCCCAATTAAACCATTTTTGTACTCATATATTGTCACCTCAGCTTTAGATACCGGCGCATCAAACACTACACCAGTAATTGTTGCTTTTACTCTCGAACGGGGTGATGAGTCTCCTCCTCCGCCACCTCCACATGAGCCAACAAGAAGTATTACTGAAACGAAAAATATGAATTTTTTGAAATATCCAAAGCGCAGCATGATAAATTTTTTTTACGGGGAAATTATAAAAATTATATTTGCAGATAATTCAATAACAACAGATCAAAACGTCTAGCCACCCATTTAAAAACCATAATAATTCTTATAAATAACCGTCAAAATGAAACATATCCATTTAAAAAAACAACATACGACAGTCAAATTAACTATTTATACAAATTTTAATCTCACTATTCGGAAAAAAATATTTTATTAATAAGACACAGGTAACAGTATTTAATATATAATATCAATGTTTATTACAAAGAAAATAAAATATAAGTATGGACAAAAACATAGAGTCCCTTTTTGATTCAAATTTTGAATCAATCAATGCAATGGCATCTAAAATAATAATGAATCATCATTTCATCACGCTACATTTGATATTTATATGGCTTTTTCGATTTTGTTCTAAACCAATATTCGACAGGCAATACTCTTGATGCATTTATTGCTTAAGACACCACTGGCGATAGTAGTTGGAATAAAAAGCAGCATACACTATTAAATGTATGCTGCTTTTAAACTCATCATTAAAAAAAGATTATTCGGTGGGAGAGATTGTCACTGGTTTGAAGGTTGCCACAACATTGCCTCCCGCTCCTGGACGCTCGACATAAGGGGTATTTTGCATAATGGTGTAATATGAGTCGAGATAATCGTCGTCGTTAGTTAGCACACCATCTGGAATCACATCGAGTATTCTATTGGTGATTTGAGCTATGATGGCATAACCTTGAATTTCTGGATCTGGAATCATTTTCAAAATATCTTCCGCTGCTTTGACTAAGATTTTTGCCAGCTCTTTGTAGTCCGTTCCATCGTCTTGTTCCATCAGAATCATATCGACAGCGCCCCAACGATACCGTGGCCAGAAAATCATGGTTTGTCTTGGGTAGTAATCTTTACCGTCGTAATCTAAGTAAGGCATATCAACGAGGTCAATTTCTGGTTCAACTCGGCTTGGGTCAACACCAGTAATGATGGCGTATACTTCTGCTTTACCTGAAATCCATGGCTCTTCATCATCATTGAGACGAATTTTGGTTAATTGCGTTGTGTTAAGTGGCTCAACATCACTCACCTGTGCTGAACGCTGAATACTCGATTTGGCTTTCAAAACTTGTTTATCAACATTACCATTGGTGATCAAGTTCGAGTCTTGGCCCAAACGCTTCATTTCTGCCTGCATGGCTTTTAATCCAGCTTGAAGCTCTTTTGCGCTATTGCTGTCAACAACAAGGACAGGGACATCAGGCATTTGGTAAACATCTAATTGATGCACTTGCCCGTAAACATCATAGGCCTCGACATATTGCCAATTTGAGTCATCCCCTGATGGTTCAAATGCAAATAACGGGCTTTGTCCTTCCTTCCAATTCTTAACCATTGACGCATCGGCAATTCTTAACTCCATGACGGAATCTGTATATTGTGTAATGCCTTTCGTTTGACGATATTGATAATCGGCCTGCTGCATCTGCTGTTTGAATGCAGAGTGTGGCTGGAGAGTGTCTACAGAATCCAAAGCTGTCGCGAGATGTTTCTCTGTAATTTGCGATTTGATTGATTTTTCTAAATCAAAGTAACGAGCGCTAAGTTGTAAAGCAAGCGCTTGCTTCTGTTGTGCAATCTCATCAGAGATTGATTGAGCATCTGTTGTGTTTACAGTTTGTGCGTTTAACGGAAGGCCAACCATAGTTGTCGCAAGCACCAAGCTGATAGGCAGGTTTGGTCTCATAAAAATGATCCTTATTTGAATTTTTATCCCTAATAGAGCTTTGCCCTACCCCTCCCAACCTATCAGCTGAATCAATAAGTGGAATAAAATTGATGCTTTTTTGTTCCATTTTTCAGATAAAGATCACTTTTCGAACAATTTGTTTAAATTTCAGCCTCAGCGAGCTTGGAATTTCATAATAAATAATTCAATCATTATGCAAGGAGCAATAATATCAATAAAATTAGATAGTTAACCAATATACACGCCAAGCTGTAAAGCCGTTATTACACGCTTTACAGTGAGGGTAATGAGTGTGAATAATGAAGAGTAAATACTCTATCTTTACAATGGCGATAGAGTATGGCTGCATTTAGCAAACACCAGAGTTAATTCATTTTAATCTATTGATGTTGGAAATACTCTTTGCGAAATTGACTGATTTTCTGCTCAACATAGGTTTGCCATTCACGGTCTGACAGGTTTGTTCGCTGCTTCTGGTTGTCCAGAGATTCGTGTAGGGCCGAGAGTTTGGTTCGGTATTGATTAACTTTGTCAGTTTGTCTTGCTACCTGTTCATCTCGGGCAACAATCACGGCCCACTCTGCATCGGTGAGATATCTTTTAGCTAGTTGCTGTTTTACCGCTTGCTTTTGTTCAGACGTGTATGTGTTGGGGATGAGATTGACACCCTTTTCGTACTTTAAACGTTGATTTGTCAATGACAGTAACTGCTCTTGAGTTTGCCATTTTGCTAATAAAGCGTGGTAATTATCGACAAAGTTTTCTGCAGCCACTTCCGCTAGGCTAAGCTGCTCAATACTGAACTCATATAAGGCAAATTCATCCGCAAAAATGGCATTTGTAAACTCTCCCCAAACCATAACCGCGAGTTGCTTAAACTCAGCCACTTTATCAGGCAGTAACAACCGCTCACTTAGCTCTGCATTTCCCCAAACTCGCTGCCAATCTTCAGTAAGAGCAGGATAGTGCACTAGCAACTGATAGTGAAAGTCAGAAATACTCGGTTTCATACTAGCCAATTGAGACGTGCAATCTCCCTGACTCAAACAACCACGCCAAAACTGTTCCAAAACAGAGACCAGTTGTCGTCCATGGCTTTTGGTTAATCGAGCTGCAAACAAGGCTTCCGTTGTCTCGGATGTCTGGGGGATAATATCTTCAACCAATGCATTTGCTGAATGTGTATCCCGACGGTTTGAACTTTGCCTGAACTCTTGCAGATCGGCTTTACCTGCCGACTCGGCCTGAGTGTCATCTTCTGGCCAAAGGAGGATGCTCGCAAACAGCGCGAGCACAAATAGGAGATGGCGATAGTTCATCACTTTATCACTGCGCTAACTGGAAAATGATCGGATAAGTTGTAATGCTTCCAAAGCCTTTCATCTGTAGAACGAGGCACATCAACACGGTTGGCGTTGTGTGATTTCACCGCATATTCATCGCTGACCATGACATAATCAAGATATTCCACATGCTCTCCACCGGATAGAGCCTTACCAGAAAAATCGTTAATGCGAGGGTCAAATGTCGAGTCTGTGTATCCTGAATAGTCTGGCTCTAATACGCTTAGGTTTGCCATCATACGTTGATAATCAACAGGGAATTTCCGCTTGTTTACATTGAAGTCGCCACTGTAGATTACCGCTTCATTGATCGGAATATTCAGTGAGCTTGCTAAAGCTCGGATTTGCTTAAATTGGCGCTGTCGATATTCTCTCGCTTTATCCGTATCAGAAGAAGCCGTGTGTGTGGCAAACACATGGTATGCTTTACCCCCTTTAATGACTTCAGCATAGTTCACACCTTTATCAGCAAAGCAATCCGTGCCTGCGCAATCAGGAAAGACGTATTGCGCTTGTCTAACAATCGGGTAACGACTGACAATAACCACCCCTCCATCGTGTATATTTGCACCCGGTTTGTCCAACATCTTAGTTTGGTATGGATATTCTTTCGCCAGCTCTCGCAAAAATCCATCACGGCCTGTCGCAAACACTTCCTGCAACGCCAGAACATCATAGCCTTTTACATGCTGAGGAATAATATCGTAACGCTCACCAATATGAGAAGCCATAACAGGAAGGGCCCATATGTTGTATGTCATGACCTTGAGAATGTTCTCATCGGGTTCAACGACCTCACCCACTTTGGCTGGAGTAATCGTATAGTAAAGGTCGTCATAACGTGCAGTTTTCGCCGATTTAAAGCTTAACTCCGCACGGCGCTCACCAAATGCGCTGGTATCAAAACGGTGAACTTCACGATCGTCATGAAGAGATAGCGCGACATCTGCAGAAGATAATCCGTACTCAATGGTGGAATTATACCAGCGTCCAGTCATAACTTGGTTAAGTTCAACACGTTCTCCAAGTTGGTTAGAGACCACGGTATTGAAACGATATGTTTGACCTGATTTCACCCCTTCCCAACGATTAAAGCTCAATACCGCCTTCGTTTCCCATGGACCAATGGTCTCTACATGTTGCTGCCACTCTTTTCCATACTCAAGCGTATCGGTTCCATCATGGCTTACTTGTATGGTAAAGGCTTGGTCTGAGTTATTGGTCAGGTATACATCTGTGTCCGCCATTGCAGGTATGGCGACAAGCGAAACGAGCAAAATCTTCCACAGCTTAAGACTCATGTTATCTTCCTTTATTTTGATGTCTGGTTAAAATTTAAACCAATTATGTTTCATATTTGTTATAAATAAATTAAGATAAATAATTCACACAATAAATTAAAAACGTGATAATAAGGCGCTTTTTACTGCATAAAAATTTCAAAACTTGAGCCTGTTTAAAACATTAATAGACCAAAATGAAATCATCATTAATATCAATAAATGAGTTAATATCAAATATTACAAGGGCTGCAAAATCTCATTCATTTAATGCACTGATAAATTCAAACATTCAACCTTCTAATAGCTCAAAATTCAAACGCATTAAATTGCAATAAATCAATCTAAAACAATAGGTTAAGTGATAATAATAAAGGTAGTTTTGACAACATTTTGCTAAACCACATGTTAATTTGCTAAGGTGTTAATAGTTGCCTCTAATTCTCAACGCAAAGGATGTGATATGCGCTTAATGATCTGTCTACTCTTCTCCACATTTCTTTCTCTCCCTTCTTTGGCATCAGAAGAAAAATATTCACAATCAGATCTGTTAGATAGGCCATTGATGGAGCGCTATATTCTCAATGAACTCAAAGCACTGCGCACAGAGCAACAGGATTTAGAGCGACGAATGATAGTAGAAATTACCGATAGAGAGCTTGAAGTCGCAGATAAGTCTCTCAACTACGCAAACGTAACTGTTACTTACTTTTTCTACATTATTGCTGGTGTTGCTTCTTTAATTGCCTTTGTGGGTTGGCAATCTTTACGTGATTTCAAACACAACACATGCGTATTTCGGTGATTGCGATCGCTCGTTTCGGTTTATTCCGATCACTTGATCCTGCCGTT
>NZ_BSPW01000023.1 GCF_030161235.1 Vibrio zhanjiangensis
AACGGCAGGATCAAGTGATCGGAATAAACCGAAACGAGCGATCGCAATCACCGAAATACGCATTTATCAAGAAAACAGCATAAATTACATAGCACTTACCGCGTGCAACTTTTTAATATCATTTTGCTTTGCTATATACTCCCCAACTTCGAGAGCAATAACTCCATTACTTGTTAGTAAAGAAAAAATTTCATCTCTCAACTCTAAATTATCAGTTTCAACAGAGATCATTAAAGTTATCTCCCCATCACTAGGAGCACTGCTGATGTCTGTTGGATATTTCAATGAAAAAGATCTGATGCTAACCAATCTAATAAGTTTTAGTCTTTCACTAATTTGCTCAATATTACTAAAGCCCATATCCGAAAGTTTTAAAAATCCTAGTTCAGAAAACAACACTTACCTTGAAGCATGGAGAAAAATGGGAGATTTAAAATATATTGTTCTGATATTTTCTATCTTCCATTTATTCTTGGGAGGTATAAATGTTGTACTTCCATTTGTCGGTATAGTAGGTGAACAGAATTACTACGGTTATCTTTTGGGAACTGAGGCCTTTGGTGCTGTCTTAGCTGGATTAACATATCGACGAGCCTCCTCTTACCTACAAAAAATAGATGAAAGAAACATACTCTTTTTGTGTGGAATATTCATTTTATTAACCATCCCCCATTTAGGAATATATCTTAATTTATTAACAATAATGTTTTATGGATACTTTTTTACTCTTTATAGCATTTTTTTCTTAACCACAATACAGCTTAAATCAGAACAAGATTATATCGGTAGATTTTTTGGCATTTTATATACATGCATCTCTATATTCTTACCTTTAGGTAGTCTTCTTTTTGGCTTTGTTGAAAAGGTTTTTTCTAACTATGGAATGAGCATAATAGGTTTGATGATGATTTTATCTGCAGTTGTGCTTTTAGTTTTAAAGAAAAATAAAGGAGTTTAACGTGTGTTCCATACTCACTTTTCTTACTAATAAAGAGTTTAGCAGCGAGTTTGTTAGTTCCCTACCAGAAAGATTAAAAAGATCTGAAAAAAGAGGGCCTGATTCATCCGGAAGTTTATTGATTAATAACTCTGTATATCTAGGTTCAAACAGGTTAAGAATCATAGGAGATGATAATGGTGTTATGCCAATTTCGTCGTTCTGTGAAAACTACCACATCGTATTCAATGGGGAAGTCTACAACCATAAAGAGCTTCGAAAAGAACTTGAAAGTGACGGTTATAATTTTAAAACAAATACTGATACTGAAGTTATCCTTAATTTATACATCAAATTTAAAGAAGATTTTATAAAAAAACTTAATGGCATTTTCTCTATCGTCATTTTTGACAAAAAACGCGATATTTTTATATGTGCGAGAGATAGATTTGGTACAAAGCCGCTGTACTATTTAAGTGGCGAGGACTACGTAGGGTTTAGCTCCGATTATCAAACACTAGTCGAGTTACTCACTCCTTCGCAACGACAGATATCCAAATCAGCATTAAGTGCTCTACTAATGACTCGAATGGTACCGGGAGAAAAAACCATCTTATCGGGTATCAACAAAGTTGAACATGCGACGATACAAATTTGGGATCGTAAGACACTGAGTTGTAATACCTACAGGTATTGGTCACCAACTTGCAAAATCAGAGAATTCAAACAAAGTGAGTTTAACACGTATTTTCGAAACGCAGTTAATCGCGTATTTGAAGCGGATGTAGAGCCAAGCATACTACTCAGTGGTGGTTTAGATTCTGCCGCTTTGGTCACTGAGCTTGGCTATAGTGGCCGTATCGGTATAAAAACATATTCGTGTACATTTGAAGGTGCACAAAAGTGCGAAGAATCAGATATTTCATATAACATCACCAACGGTAATATTGATGAAAGTGCCTTTGCAATTGAAGTCGCTAATACACACTCATTTCACCATGAGAATTTCAAAGTCAATGCCGATATTGATGAAGACACATTTGATCAGATGCAAGCAGCGCTTGGTGAGCCTATCCCAAGTACCAATGCTCTAGGTTTATACCTGTTGGGTAAATCACTTCCCGCAAGTGAGCGACTTGCGGTTTCCGGAACTGGCTCAGATGAAATTCTCGGAGGTTATGAAACGCTCTATTTTAAAGAGCATGCAGAAAATCATATCAATACTAGCAATGCATCATTGTTAAAATCATTTAGTAATTTCGACAGCGTGTGTATCGAACCGCTGAGCTTGTTGAATAGTGATTATGTAGATACGCAATACCTAGATCAATATCTTAAGCAATGCATGTCATCTTTTGACGAAGATAAAAATAGCCACGAATTATTGAATCAATTGGCGATATTCGAACTGAACTTTGGTTTACCAGGTTGGGAATTGGATCAAGCCGACAGGTTGTTCATGGACTTCTCAATTGAACTTAGACCAGGATTTTTAGAAAACGAATTTGTTGACTACTGTTTGAGCATACCTTCAAAAGACAAGAGTCAAAAATTGCCTTTACGTAATGCAATGCGCGCTCACTTACCTAGCCATATTGTAGATAGAGAAAAACTGCCAAGCCTTAGTACACCAAAAGAGTTTATTTATGGGGCTTTCTTCCAAAAAGAATTAGAACGTATTAGGGAAGAGCCTCTAGATTTTTGGAATAAAGAAGCCTTAACAAAGCTTATTGACACACAAGATAAAGAATCAATTTTCGACCTGTTATATCGCGTTTTTTATATCCAAAAGTGGGTTGAGAGATATTTAGGAGATAAGTCTAAGATGACTTATCGAGTAATAAATTAATAACAAAAATACAAGTAAAAGGAGTGATTATGAGTATTTTTACGGGCTCTCACAATGAGTGGGATCAATTGGAAGAAGTAATTGTAGGCAGTGCGCTACATGCCAATAAACCAACATTGAACGTTGACCAAGTTGCCATTGAGTACAGAGACAATCAATCTGTTACTGCCGAACAATTAGGTCAATACTCGCAAAAAGTGATTGAAGAGACTGAAGAAGACTTAGCACTTTTTGTAGAGAACCTTCAACAGCTTGGTATTAAAGTACGTCGCCCTGAAGATATTGATCAGACAAAGGAATTTTCAACAGGTGATTGGTCAACAACAGGTTTCTATAACTACTGTCCACGAGATTCATTACTCGTAGTCGGAGATAAAATCATTGAAACACCAATGACCATGCGCTGCCGATTCCTTGAACAATTTTCCTACAAAAATCTAATGTTAGAGTACTTTGAGCAAGGCGCAAACTGGTTGTCGGCACCTAAGCCACGTCTACTTGATAACAGCTATAACCTAGACTCTGAAGGCCTTGCTTTAAATAATATCGAGCCTGTTTTTGATGCAGCAAACATTTTAAGAGCTGGTGAAGATCTCTTCTATCTTATTTCCGATACGGGTAACGAAAAAGGCGCGAAATGGCTACAAACAGTTTTAGGTGATCAGTATCGCGTACACCTATGCCGCGACCTATATGATGGTATTCATATAGACTCGACAATGGCACTTTTACGCCCAGGCCTCATGCTGCTTAACCCAGCACGAGTCAATGAAAATAACCTACCAGAAAAGCTACGTAGTTGGGATAAAATTTGGTGTCCTGATTTAGTTGATACAGGATATGAAGGTTACCAACCACTCTCTTCTACATGGGTAGGTATGAATATATTCATGTTAAGTCCGACATTGGCTGTCGTTGACTCTCGCCAAGAAACTCTAATTAAAGAGCTTGAAAAGAACAACATTGAAGTACTGCAATTGCAACTAAGACACGCAAGAACGCTTGGAGGGGGGTTCCACTGTGTAACCTTGGATGTTAAGCGTAAGAGTAAATTAGAAAACTATTTTTAATATTATCAAGGCAGCACCTTTGAGTGCTGCCGGAGCATACTATGAAGAATCTATTAGAAGAAAAAGCTTCATTTGAACAAAACTACTCAATAATCGATATATTTCAAAGAATTAAAAATACATTCCCTCAAAAAGTAGCAATAAAAGATGGGGACATCAATATAACTTATGAACAGTTAGACTTGCTATCCAATGTGCTTGCACACAACCTCACACAAAACTGCACCGAGCTAAATAGACCTGTAGGAATTTTAGTTAAAAAAAGCTATAAATATCTGGTTTCATGTATTGCAGCCTTAAAGTGTGGCGTACCTTATATCCATATTGATGAAGCCTACACCCCAAGCACTATTGAGCACATAATCAATGAAAATCAGATAGAAATTATCTTATCCGAGAACCTGTTTGCAAATCTCTCGTCATTACGATCAGTCACTATAGTAGACCTAGACAACCATTTAGACTTACAAAACCAAACTGACGTGTTGTTTACTCCCATTCCTTTTGAGTCTGCCGATGCTACAGCAATAATCGGCTATACATCAGGTACCACTGGTCTTCCTAAGGGCGTGGAGGTGTCACATCGTGCGGTTATTTACTCCTTTTATAAGTTCTGGGAAGAAGTAAAAAATAACGAAGGAAAAGACCGATTTGGCTATATCACCTACCTGTGTTGGGATGGCCTAAGCCCACTGTTGAATGGCGCTACAGGTATAATCGTTCCTGAAGATACCATTAGCTCATCAGCTACTTTATGCCAGTACATTTATAACCATAACATAGAACACTGTTTCTTCACGCCAACACTCTACAATAGCTTTTTAGACGCTTTAGTGAACAGCGGATATGAAAAGTACCCTCTTAAAATAGTGTGGCTAGGTGGAGAAATTATCAGCAAGTCGCTTATTGCAAAGTCAGCACACGTTTTGAAAAACACCGCTTTGATAAATAACTATGGCCCAACAGAGTATTTCGTCGTGTCACAAGGCCTCATTGACAAAGATAGCCAAGATTTTAAAGGTATAGACAACCTATACAGTACACCTACTGGAAAAATACTATCTGAGACTGATTACTTACTGCTGGATGATGAGCAAAATGATATCACCGATGTTGGTGTTGGATTTTTGTATGTGGCGGGTCCTGCGATTTGTAATGGCTATGTCAATCGGGCTGATCTCAATAAAAACCAGTTTCTAAATATCAATGGGAAAGTGTACTTCAACACTGGGGATTATTGCCGCGTCGACGATAAAAGAACACTTTACCTTTTAGGCAGAGATTCATTTATTCTCAAAAAAGAAGACCGAACAATTCCACTCAAGGAAATTGAAGATAAGGTGAGTAATCTCAACAATGTAGAAACTTGCGTCTGCGTAAAAGACAAAACCAATGATGGGTTCAAAGTATTAGTCTTTTATACGACTCACGGCCATGTTGAAAAAGCGAGCATCAAAGGCTTGGTTTATAGCATTCTAGAATTCTTTTCATGCGAAATTCAATGCCACGAAATCAAAAATATACCTCTTCATCCAGCAAGTAGAAAAACTAATTACATGGAATTAAAAAATTTAACATCTTGAACTAGCGATATAAAAAACGGAGTCCTATTGATATATAAAAATTAAAATATATTGATATAACGCCTAACAACGTGAGGACAATGAAATCTTTAAAAAGGCTTCAGCTCTCTTAGTACAGGGCTCCATCAAAGGTTTGCGCTGATACGGTCACTTCAAGAGAGTTGGCCAGTAAAGCGGCTCTGTAAAATGCTCGGTGCTCATCCGAGTGGATACCATGCATGGAACAAACATTAACACGCAAAACTCTCCCAAAAACAAGCAATTATGATAGAATACGGGAAAAATAATGATATTGCAGTATTACTATTTAGACAAGAAGGATGACAAACCACAAGAGTAAGGTGCATAAAGTGAAAGTACACGCCAATCAGCATTAATACGTAACTACTTAGAAAGTATTATCAGAACTTTCCCGTAAATCAACTCGACTGTAACGGCTATATTATTAAGTGGTCTGCTATGCTGAGTAATAAAAAGAGATCCATATGAATATCAAGAGTTTAATAGTTGAAAAAGCATCACAAGCAATGTTAGCTGCTGGGTTACCAGAAGACATAAATCCCTCCGTAACACAAAGTACTAAGCCTCAGTTTGGTGATTATCAAATTAATGGGGTCTTGAGTGTCGCTAAGAAATTAAAGGCAAACCCTCGAGAATTAGCACAACAAGTTATCAATAATCTAGAGATTGATGATATAGCAGAAAGAGTTGAGTTGGCAGGCCCTGGATTCATTAATATCCATCTAAAGAACGCATTCCTCGAATCAAATATTATTGCCGTTAACAAAAACAAAAAGCTAGGAGTCTTAGCACATCAACCAGTACAGAAAGTGGTTGTGGATTATTCCGCGCCCAATTTAGCTAAAGAAATGCACGTAGGTCACTTACGCTCAACCATTATCGGTGACGCGATGGCTAGAGTATTAGAATTTAGAGGCGATAACGTAATTCGTCATAACCATATGGGTGACTGGGGAACTCAGTTCGGTATGCTTATTGCTCACTTAGAGCAAATGATTGAACAAGGCACAGACCTAGAAAAAGTAGCGTTGGCAGATCTTGAAGGTTTCTACCGTGATGCAAAGAAGCGTTTTGATAATGAAGAAGGTTTTGCTGATCTTGCTAGAAGTTACGTTGTTAAGCTGCAAGCAGGCGATGAATACTGCAAATCGCTGTGGAAAATGTTTATCGATACATCAATCAAACACTCTGAAGAAGTATACGATAGACTTAATGTAACACTAACACGTGAACATATCCGTGCGGAGAGTTCATACAACGATCTACTGCCTAAGATTATGCAACGCCTTAATGAATCAAACTTGGTTGTAGAGGATCAGGGTGCACAAGTTGTCTTCATTGACGAGTTTGCTAATAGTGAGGGTGCACCTTCGCCATTCATCGTCCAAAAATCGGGGGGGGGATTTTTATATTCAACCACAGATTTAGCTGCGTGTGAGTATCGTTCGAATGAACTTATGGCCGACCGAATCCTAATCTTCACTGATTCGCGTCAAAGCCTGCACTTTAAACAAGTGGAAAACACCGCACGTAAAGCCAAATTCTTACGCGAAGAAACGAGTTACGAGCCTAGCCTTTTTGGTGCAATGCTAGGGCAAGATGGAAAACCTTTTAAGACGAGAACTGGCGGTACTGTCAAGTTAACCAGCCTGTTAGATGAGGCAGTGAGCCGCGCGAGTCAATACTTAGAACAACGCGAACCAAATTTATCTGCAGATAATTTGAACGAAATAGCTAGAAAAGTTGGTATAGGTGCGGTTAAGTTTGCAGATCTATCCAAGCATCGTTCAAATGATTATGTCTTTGATTGGGATAGTATGCTCAGTTTTGAAGGAAAAACAGCACCATATTTACAATATGCTTACGCGCGTATTCGTAGTATTTTCCGTAAAGCACAAGTGAATAGTGAAGATCTAAGTGATAGTGTGATCATTTCAAATGAGCAAGAAAAGGCTCTAGCTATAAAATTGCTTCAATTTGAAGAAGCTTTAGATTTAATGAGTAGCGAAGTGACACCACATGTTCTATGTAACTACTTGTACGAGCTTACAAGCTTATACATGACATTCTATGAATCGTGTCCAATTCTTAAAGAGGGCGTATCGGAACAGATACGATATAGTCGCCTAAGTTTATGTCGCTTGGTGTCAAACACAATCAAGACTGGTTTGGACTTACTAGGTATTGAGGTTATGGAAAGTATGTAATTCTATTACATACACTTGTGTGAAATTAATAAACCTGAGCTGCATATGCGGAATTGAACTAAATGCCCTTGTGGTGATCAGATCTTTCGACCGAAAAATTAGATTACCAAGAACAAGGGCGTGAACGACCTAGATGCAATTTACGTAGATGTCGATGATTTTTGTTTGCTATTTGAACCACATTCTCGACTTGGACGTAATCCACTACTACGACTCGATTTCAGGCCGACATGTCTTACTTAATCCCTTAATACAGTCTGGATACACCAAGCGAAAATTGCTTTTTTGAGGTAGTGTTGAGAATATGTTGGGTGATCTGTTCGAGACGCTTGGGATTGAGCTCAAACAATTCGACCAGCTTATCCAAACGTTCGATGTACTCAATGACCTGAGCGCGTCTGTGCCGATTTTCATTTATAAAGCTCTGCTCCCCATCATAGTCAACCAGTCATATAATCTCTTTCGTGTACGTATCCATGAGGAGGACAAGTTCACCAAAATGGGCACATCCCCCTTTATTACACAATTGATCCACTGGACTTGGGAAAGCAAAAATCTCAATCAGGCTAGTCTTCATCATAAGATTCAAATGCAATGCCCATTTCCGTCATGAGTTTTTTCACCTCAGCAGGTATATCATCAGGGCGGTCTTTTCTTAGATCTTCATCTGTTGGTAAGGGCTGACCAGTATAAGCATGGAGAAAGGCCTCACAAAGCAGCTCACTGTTGGTGGCATGGCGCAAATTATTGATCTGACGGCGAGTGCGCTCATCAGTTAACACTTTCAGAACTTTCAATGGGATAGATACCGTTATCTTTTTAACTTGCTCACTTTTTTTCCCATGTTCAGCATACGGGCTAATATACTCACCGTTCCAGTCTGCCATTGCGCACCTTTAAGATTTATTGTGTATAAAATTACAAAAGGTAATTTTAGCGGGATTTATGTCCACAAGCAAAGGCATATAGACGTCTAGATGTATTGACGTCTGAAAAAACTCAAGGTAGAGTAAAAAGAGTTGATTGGAATAACATATCTCTAACATCCACGAAAAGGTATAGTGTTATCTCCAAAAAGGTCACTACTGTTCGAAAGGAAACACTTATGAGCCCCCGTAAAACAGCCACAATCGCAGTACGTACTGGTATTGAGTCCGACACTCAGCATCATGCTGTCGTGCCACCAATATACCTCTCGACAAATTTCGGTTTTCCTGCATTTGGCGAAGTACCAAAATATGATTACACACGTTCAGGTAATCCAAATCGTGGACTATTAGAGCAAGCTCTCTCTGAGTTGGAATCTGGCAAGGGCGCCGTAGTCACCAATTGTGGAACATCGGCACTTAACTTATGGGTGTCGGCATTTCTTGGGCCAGACGATCTTATCATTGCGCCCCATGATTGTTATGGGGGAACGTATCGATTATTCAATACTCGTGCTCAAAAAGGCGATTTTAGAGTTCTTTTTGTTGATCAATCCGATACACAAGCACTTGAGTCTGCTCTTTTGCAAAAACCTAAGCTTGTCCTTTTAGAAACGCCGTCAAATCCTCTCGTACGTGTCATTGATATTGCCCAAGTGTGTGCCAAAGCCCATGAAGTAGGAGCTAAAGTGGGCGTGGACAATACTTTTTTAACCCCTATATTCCAAAAACCCTTAGAACTGGGCGCGGATTTCGTTATTCACTCAACCACTAAATACATAAATGGCCACTCAGATGTCATTGGTGGCGTCATCATCACCAAAACAGAGCAGGACAGCACAGACTTAGCATGGTGGGGTAACTGTATTGGGGCTACAGGTACACCTTTTGATAGCTATATGACCTTACGCGGTATCCGAACTCTTGCAGCTCGAATGCGAGTCCATGAAGAAAGTGCTAAGCAAATTTTGGCTTATCTAAGATCGCAATCTCTGATCGGTAGAATTTATCATCCTAGCTTGCCAGAACATCCAGGCCATGACATCGCGAAAAAGCAGCAATCGGGGTTTGGTTCGATGCTAAGCTTTGAGTTCTCAGGTAGCTTTGAACAGCTCAAACACTTCGTTGGTGAGCTACAACTATTTTCACTCGCAGAATCTCTGGGAGGTGTTGAAAGCCTTATTTGCCACCCAGCTTCGATGACCCACAGGGCAATGGGAGAAGAAGCACTTGCAAAAGCGGGAGTGTCCCAACAACTCTTGCGTCTATCGGTCGGCTTGGAAGACGCCGAGGACCTCATCGACGATTTAGAACAAGCATTCAGTAAAGCTAAGGAATTTCATCAATGAGCCAACAGCGACAGTTACATAAATTTGGTGGAAGTAGCCTCGCAAATCCAGAATGCTATCGCCGCGTGACGAACATACTCAAAGAATACTCTAATCCAGATGATCTTATTGTGGTCTCTGCAGCAGGGAAAACCACCAACCGTCTGATTGAGTTCTTAGATGCACTAAACAAAGATGGTCGTATTGCCCACGAAGTGTTGCAATCCCTAAGAGAATTCCAAATGCAGCTCGTCCATGACCTATTACAAGGCGAGTTAAAAAATGAGCTTGTGGCCGCACTCGACGATGAATTTAGTACGCTCGGACAGCTCACTGCCCCGTTAAATACTGCGCAAAAAGCGTCTGTACTTGGCCATGGAGAAACATGGTCAGCACGTTTGCTAGCCAGTTTGCTCAATCAAAATGGATTACAAGCTGTTGCACAAGACTCACGAACATTTCTCAGAGCAGAATCTGGCACTCAACCAGAAGTCAATCGAGGTAGTTCATACCCTTTGATTAAGGAAGTCCTATCCCAGCACCCTAATCATCGCATCGTAATCACGGGTTTTATGGCCCAAGATGACAATGGCCATACCGTTTTACTTGGGCGCAATGGTTCAGACTATTCGGCAACCGTTATCGGAGCCCTAGCTGAGGTCTCTAGAGCCACCATTTGGAGTGACGTCGCTGGTGTATACAGCGCTGACCCTCGATTTGTCTCTGATGCTTGCCTTTTGCCTCTACTGCGACTGGATGAGGCCAATGAGCTCGCTCGCTTAGCGGCCCCGGTTCTACATAGCCGCACTCTGCAACCTGTCGCCCAGAGTTCAATGGATCTTCATCTACGTTGCAGCTATGACCCAGAGGCCGGCTCAACCAAAATCGAGCGTGTGCTAGCATCAGGACGAGGCGCAAAGATCGTCTCATCACTCAATGAAGTACTCTTAATTCAGCTCCATTTTCCTGCTGGACATGATTTTGAGCGCCTAAAACAGGAAACCCTTAGCACTCTGAAGCGCGCTCAACTCGAACCTCTTACTTTTGAAGTTCAAGAAGATCAACACACGCTGCGTTTAGCTTACACATCCGAAATCGCAGGCGGCGCACTAGAGTATCTGCAAGATGCAGCAATCGAAGCCGAAATAAAGCTCAAAGAAGGATTTTCTTTAGTGGCTGCCGTTGGCGCTGGCGTGGCAAAAAATGCCAACCATTGTTACGGGTTCTATCATCAGCTCAAGTCAGCCCCTGTCGAATTCATTGCAGAGTCCCCATCAGGGCTGAGCCTTGTTGCCATATTACGAAGCGTCAATACCTCAAATTTAGTCAAAACCATTCATGATCAGCTTTTTCAAGCTCACAAACGTGTCGGGATCGCTTTGTGTGGAAAAGGCAATATAGGGTCGAGTTGGCTTGAGCTATTTAACAAACAAAAAAATAAACTCGAAAAGCGCCATGGTATCCATTTTGAGCTGATCGCCGTGGTGGATAGTCAGAACTACTGGTTCAGTCCTCAAGGCATTGATCCGGCCGGCGTCAGTCAACGCTACGAAGAGGAAGCCATAGAATATCAAGGTGATGAATGGATTCAAAAACTGGGTTCGGTACAAGGCTATGATGATGTTGTGGTATTGGATGTCACCGCCAGTCAACAACTTGCCCAGCGTTATACAAATATTGCAGAGCAAGGCATGCATCTCATCTCTGCCAATAAAGTTGCAGGCTCTGCGTCAAGCCAATACTATCATCAAGTACGAAATGCCTTTGCCAAGATAAACCGACATTGGCTGTATAATGCAACGGTTGGGGCTGGTCTCCCCATCAACCACACCGTAAGAGATCTGTGTGAAAGTGGGGACGATATTCACTCATTATCGGGGATTTTCTCTGGCACACTATCATGGCTGTTCCAACAATACGACGGCACTGTACCCTTTGCTGAACTGGTCGACCTTGCATGGCAGCAGGGCCTTACCGAGCCAGATCCTCGCTGCGACCTCGATGGTTCAGACGTGATGCGTAAGCTCGTCATTCTAGCCCGTGAGGCCGAATTTGACCTTGAGCCAGAGTCCGTCAAAGTCGAAAGTCTTGTTCCATCAGAACTTATCGACCTGTCACTCGATGACTTCCTTGACCAGGGCCAAATATTAAGCGAGCAAATGGCTGAACGCTTAAAGTGTGCACAAAGTGAAGACAAGGTGCTTCGTTATGTAGCTCGATTAGAAAAAAATGGCTCGGCCTCAGTTGGAATTGAAGCGCTAGATAAACACCACGCGCTCGCCAATCTACTCCCCTGCGATAATATTTTTGCCATTGAGAGCAAATGGTATAAAGATAACCCCTTAGTCATACGCGGTCCTGGTGCAGGACGAGAAGTCACTGCTGGTGCTATACAGTCCGACCTCAATTTGCTCGCCAGTTTACTCTAAGTGATAGCGCAGCCATTGGCTGCGTTTTTACTATGCCATCATCAGATTGACCTAGGGCTCTCTAATTGAAACAAGCTAATATTTAACTTGAGAAAAATTCATGATTACGCAGTTGACTTTCAGCCCTATTCATTACATTCTTTAGACATATAGACGTCTAAACGTCAATTTGAAAAATTTGCATTTTGTGGTCATGCAATACCACACGGAGAGAGTAAGATGGGATACACACACGCTGGCCATATTGATGCCTTAAACCAAAACATTGCCGAGCTTGGTGACAATATTAATGTGTCATTTGAGTTTTTTCCCCCAAGCAGTGAAAAAATGGAAGAGACGCTTTGGAACTCCGTTCATCGGCTAAAGACATTGAAACCGAAATTTGTCTCGGTGACCTACGGAGCAAACTCAGGTGAACGAGACCGTACTCACTCCATTATCAAAGAGATAAAATCACAAACAGGCTTAGTGGCTGCGCCTCACTTAACATGCATTGATGCTTCAAGAGAAGAGCTGGTGCGTATTGCGGAAGATTACTGGGCAAACGGCATTCAAAGTATCGTTGCACTTCGTGGCGACATTCCACCAGGTGGTGGTAAACCAAAGATGTATGCATCGGATCTTGTCACTTTGCTCAAAGAACGTCATGATTTTGATATCTCTGTTGCCGCCTTTCCTGAAGTGCACCCTGAAGCCAAAAGTGCTCAGGCTGATTTGCTTAACCTCAAACGTAAAGTTGAAGCGGGTGCCAACCGTGCTATTACTCAGTTTTTCTTTGATGTAGAAAGCTATTTACGTTTTCGAGATCGCTGCGTGGCGGCAGGTATTGATGTAGAAATCGTGCCCGGAATCCTACCCGTATCGAACTTCAAGCAAGCCTCACGCTTTGCAGCGCAAAACAATGTCAAAGTTCCTAGCTGGATGGCAAAACAATTTGAAGGTCTCGATGATGACCCAACGACTCGCCAGCTGGTTGGTGCAAGTCAAGCAATTGATATGATTCGCGTTTTAAGCCGAGAAGGCGTTAAGGATTTCCACTTTTATACACTCAATCGTGCAGAAATGACCTACGCCCTTTGCCACACGTTAGGTGTTAGACCTAACTCTTAGTGGTATCAAGCAAACGCCTTCATCAGCAAAAAGGGTTGACCATGGTCAACCCTTTTATAATTCGCTCGTCATTATTCGACTTCGTCCATCTTGCCCAACAAGTTACGAATCCGATCCTGCCAAGCTGAATGCTCTTGCTGCATCTGTTCAGCCTTTTGCGCCATCTCTTCTCGACTTGAGCGCAATTCATCAGCTTCAACAGCAAGCTTTTCTTTTTCTTCTTTAAGATCTTCCACTTCCATCTGCAAAAGTGCAATAGTGTCCACTGCAGTTTGTATTTTCGCTTCTAGTTTTTCTAGTACTTCAAAAGACATCTTGGCCTACCTTGTATTATCCGATTATCGCGAAGCGCCTCACTCCACTGTATACCCTCATTCTACTCAGGCAGAGAGAGAGAAACACGCTCTATATTGTATATTTGGTATCAATCGATTAAAAAAACAGCATACCTTGACAATGCACTGACGGAGAAGGACTTAAAGCACATTTTTTATTACTTTTAGCCGATTTTTTATCAAGTTAGACCTAACACATAAACTCTCATACAAATATGCTAAAATTCGCTCTAACCACCCTATTCCCCAGTCTATTTTTATTTGGAGCAAGCATGAAACGTGATTTAGCAATGGCATTTTCCAGAGTAACGGAAGGCGCAGCCTTAGCAGGTTATAAATGGTTAGGGCGCGGTGACAAAAATGCGGCAGACGGAGCGGCTGTGGAAGCTATGCGAATTTTATTGAACCAGACAGAAATAGATGGCCAGATAGTGATTGGAGAAGGGGAAATCGATGATGCCCCTATGCTGTATATTGGCGAGACCGTCGGTTTAGGTGGTGAGGAAGTCGATATTGCCGTTGACCCCATTGAAGGAACTCGTATGACGGCGATGGGACAATCTAACGCCTTAGCAGTATTGGCCGCAGGAGAGAAAGGGAGTTTTCTCAATGCACCTGACATGTATATGGAAAAACTGGTTGTAGGCCCAGGAGCCAAAGGCTGTATTGACCTATACAAACCTCTAAAACAGAATCTGGAAAATGTAGCCAAGGCCCTCGATAAAACTCTCGATACCTTAGTCGTTATAACCTTAGCTAAGCCGCGCCATGACAAAGTGATCACACAAATGCAATCTATGGGTGTGCGCGTATTTGCCATTCCTGATGGGGATGTTGCTGCTTCAATTTTAACCTGTATGCCAGAAAGTGAAGTCGATGTGATGTATGGTATTGGCGGTGCCCCTGAAGGCGTGATTTCTGCCGCTGTGATTCGTTCGCTCGATGGTGATATGCATGGACGTTTACTGCCTAGACATCATGTCAAAGGCGATAACGAGGAAAACCGAATTTATGGTGCCGCGGAGTTGAACCGATGCAAAGAAATGGGCGTTGAAGCGAATCGAGTGTTAACCATAGAAGAGATGGTGAAAAGTGATAATGTTATCTTCTCGGCAACCGGTATTACTAAAGGAGATTTGCTCGACGGAGTAACACGTCAGGGCAATATTGCCACCACAGAGACACTGCTTATTCGAGGCCGCTGCCGAACCATCAGGCGCATCAAATCAACCCACTATCTTGACCGAAAAGATCCTGAAATCAGAGAAATCGTGTCATAGGTTATAAATCGGCTATGTTACTGATATAAAAAAACGGAGACTAAGTCTCCGCTTTTTGTTCAGCTAGGTCGCCGGACTACATCATACCGCCCATGCCACCCATACCACCCATGCCGCCCATATCAGGCATTCCTGGTGCATCTTTTTGTGGTAGATCTGTCACCATAGCTTCTGTTGTGATCATAAGGCCTGCAACAGATGCAGCAAACTGAAGCGCAGAACGAGTCACTTTAGTTGGGTCTAGGATACCCATTTCTAGCATGTCACCGTATTCACCTGTCGCCGCATTGTAACCATAGCTACCTTCACCGCCTTTCACATTGTTCGCAACCACAGACTCTTCGTCACCTGCGTTTTGTGTGATCTGGCGAAGAGGTGCTTCCATGGCACGCAGTGCAACACGAATACCAACATTTTGTTCTTCATTGTCACCTTGAAGGTCAACAATCTTAGAAGCCGCGCGGATAAGCGCAACACCGCCACCAGCAACCACACCTTCTTCAACCGCTGCACGAGTGGCATGAAGTGCGTCTTCAACGCGGTCTTTCTTCTCTTTCATCTCAACTTCAGTTGCTGCGCCAACTTTAATAACGGCAACACCGCCTGCTAGTTTTGCAACGCGCTCTTGAAGTTTCTCTTTATCGTAGTCAGATGTCGCTTCTTCCACCTGCTGGCGAATTTGAGCAACACGGCCTTCAATCATAGACTGCTCACCCAGACCATCGATAATAGTGGTGTTTTCTTTGGTAATAGCAACACGCTTAGCTTGACCAAGATCTTCTAGAACCACTTTTTCTAGCTCAAGACCGACTTCCTCAGAAATCACAGTACCACCCGTTAGGACCGCGATATCTTGAAGCATAGCTTTACGACGGTCACCAAAACCTGGCGCTTTCACTGCTGCAACTTTCACGATGCCACGCATGTTGTTGACAACCAGTGTGGCAAGTGCTTCACCTTCTACATCCTCTGCAATAATCAGTAGAGGGCGAGAAGCTTTTGCTACCGCTTCAAGAGTTGGCAGTAACTCACGAATGTTTGATATTTTCTTATCAATCAGCAAGATAAATGGATTGTCTAGCTCAACAGAACCAGATTCTTGGTTGTTGATAAAGTAAGGAGACAGGTAACCACGGTCAAACTGCATACCTTCAACAACATCTAGCTCATCTTGAAGTGCCTGACCTTCTTCAACCGTAATAACACCGTCAAGACCCACACGCTCCATCGCTTCAGCAATGATTTTACCCACACTAGAATCAGAGTTTGCAGAGATAGTACCCACTTGCTCGATTTCTTTGCTGCCTTTACAGTCAACAGAAAGCTCACCAAGTTCTTTCACCGCTGCGGCTACCGCTTTATCGATACCACGCTTAAGATCCATTGGGTTCATGCCAGCTGCAACCGCTTTAAGACCTTCGCTTACAATAGCTTGTGCAAGAACAGTGGCCGTCGTTGTACCATCACCAGCCGCATCATTTGCTTGTGACGCCACTTCTTTAACCATTTGCGCGCCCATGTTTTGGAACTTGTCTTCAAGTTCGATTTCACGCGCAACAGAGACACCATCTTTAGTAATTGTTGGTGCACCGAATGATTTATCTAAGACTACATTGCGGCCTTTAGGGCCAAGAGTGACTTTTACTGCGTCCGCTAGAACATTTACACCTTCTAGCATTCTAACGCGTGCATCATTACCAAATTTAACGTCTTTAGCAGCCATCTTTAGTTTCCTTTTCTAAAATTCTTTAGTTTTACGTAATTAACAAATGAATCTGAGCAAAAAATTACTCAATGATTGCTAGCTTATTGCTCAACGATAGCCATAATGTCACTTTCAGACATCACTAGGACTTCTTTACCGTCGATCTTTTCAGTTTTCGTACCGTAGCCTTCAGCAAAAATCACTGTGTCGCCAACATTGACATCTAGAGGCATCACAGTGCCATTCTCTAGAATGCGGCCTTTACCAATAGCCAAAACCACACCGCGAGTTGACTTCTCGGCAGCAGAACCAGTCAAAACAATACCACCCGCTGATTTTGACTCAACTTCTTGGCGTTCTACGATAACTCGGTCGTGTAATGGACGAATGTTCATCGGTCGTCTCTCCTGAAAATTTCCATGTTGTTGGATAATTACCTAGCGCAATAGCACAAGGCGTTAAAGTCTTGTGCTATCTATATGTGGGACGTTTTGTTGAAACCCAAGGGGCAATAGAGAGATTTTTGTGATCAACTTCAGATAAGTGCACTGAGATGCAGGTGGATGTACTTTAGCCGCATATTTATCTCCTACCGCCAATCTGCAAGAGGAATGATTTGAGCACTGCTACGCTCTTGATCTTCACAAGAATCGCCTTCAAGTACATCTTGAAACTTAACCATTTGGGACACCAATTCGCGCATCAATACCACATTGGCATGATTGGGGTTTTTGCAATTATCCACTACCCTATCAATATGGCTTTGCTGAGCCCAAAGTCTGTCACGCATCTCTTCAGATGCAGACATGATCATCTCTTTACACATATCGTGTTTAAATTGGGCAAATCCTTCAGGATTGCTCTCCGCGAGATGGATTAGCTCATCAAACGAAGGAAGAGTTTGGTTAATTAAAGGTGAGTTCATACAGCCCCCAAAACAAAACTAACAATTCTATCAATTAAAATATAGCCGACCAACGGGATTTGTGCGAGTGTAGGAAAATCTATAGATTTAAGGAAAGAGAGAGTAGATAAGGAAAATGAATAAACTAAACTAGTTAATCAGTGCCAGTAACCTAATAGGAACATTGTGCTTCATCGTCTGTGTCCAGTTCTGCACTGGAACTATGAGGTTGAGCTGATATGAACTGTAATGGCATTTCTAAGAATTTAACATTAGGCGTTGATACGCATCTTGATAACCATGTTGCAATGCTTGTTAACAGCATCGTTCAGGTTGTCGATACCCGATAGTTAATCTTAAATTCAGGTGGTTATGAACACTATACAAATGGTGTAAATCTTTGGAACGGTGAAGCAAATAGGCATAGAAGGCACTGGGACTCATAGTGCAGGCTTATGTAAGTTCTTGCGACAGAAGCAAATAAAAGTATTTGAAGTAAATAGAGCCAATAGGGCAATGCATAGACTAAGGGATCAGTCAGATCCAACTGATGCTGAGAGCGCTGCTCGCTCAGGTTTAGCCAATGAATCTACAGCAATCCCTAAATCTCATGATGTTATTGTTTAAACTATGAAGCTCTTGGTTATTGCGGGAAATAGTTCTGTAAAAGCTAAAACACAAGCGATGAACCAAATACGTGCTTTATTGGTTACTGCACCTGAACATATACGAGAAAAATGTTATGTACCGCCAAGTTATCAATGTGTCTTAGTATGTAAAGGAATTAAAGCATCTCAAGGCAGTTTGCTGGAGTCGACATTAGTGTCGATGCTAACTTTATTTTCAGAGCTCTAGGGGTTATACCCCCATTATAGTATCTGGCTTATCACAGTTCATTTGAAACTGACATAGGAGCGTCAATGCGGTGATTGAACGATTCTTTGGTAGTCTGAAGCATGACTGGTTGTTAAAAGTACCGCAACCAACGCGAGAGAACATGAAAAATGATGTGTCAGCTGATACGCGATATTACAATTTAGATCGGTTACATACGACTAACGGCGATATGTCACCGATCGACTATGAAAAGTCCTTTAGAAAAGTGCCCTGAAAAAGTTGCGCAGAACATATACGGCTGATGTTTATATATCAGCCGTATTGCATTGCAGCTAATGATTTTTTTTGACTGTAGCGCTCAAACAATCCCCTGAGAGTATTTGGCAAAGAATCAGAATCAAGCGTGAAAAATCCATGCTGCTGATAAAAGCTTTCGAGTTCTGAATAAGCGAAACAAAAGTCACCACTTTGAAGCACATGCTTCTCACAATACGAGATTAACTGGTGGCCCAAACCTTGGTGTCTAAACTCAGGCACAACGAGCATACCAGTCAATAGGCGATTATCTTCAATTGCCTTAAAGCGCACCACAGCAACCACTTGCTGATCACACTTTCCTACGATAGTTAACTCATCTTTTTTCGCTCTACCTGATGGGTAATAGGCTTTGTACAAACGAGAAACAAGCGGAAGCTTTATAGGGTCTAAAACGTCGAACTGGACAGGAGTCATTATCACCAAACTGCAAATTAAGGTAGAATGAAGGCAGTTTAGATTAGTCGATAAATCCAATGCAAATTTTAGCCAATGCTGACCTTAGCGATTTTCATACATTCTCGATAGAACAAAGCTGTCAATACTTAGTAGAAGTGAAAACCATTGACGATATTAAAGACGTTTATCAGAACTCCAAGTGGTTGAGTTTACCCAAATTAATGCTCGGCAAAGGCAGTAATGTGCTGTTTACTCAGCCATATCAAGGCGTTGTGATAATCAACCGATTGCTTGGAAAAAAAGTTACCGAAACTGCTGATTCGTGGCATTTACACATAGCAGGTGGCGAAAACTGGCCAGACTTGGTCAAATGGAGTATCGAACAAGGCTACTTGGGATTAGAAAATCTTGCACTTATTCCAGGCTGCGTAGGTACAGCCCCAATCCAAAATATCGGCGCTTATGGCGTTGAGTTTAAAGATTTATGTGAATACGTTGATGTACTGTGTTTAAAAAGCTTCACGATTAAAAGGCTTAGTGCAAAGCAGTGCCAGTTTGGTTATAGAGATTCCGTGTTTAAACACGATCTCCATCAGCAAGTTGTAATAGTTGCGATAGGCATTAAACTTAGCAAAAATTGGCAACCCAATATTGAATATGGTCCTCTTCAATCTTTGAATATCGATGGGCTCACCGCTAAACAAATCTTTGAGCGTGTTTGCCAAGTGCGCACCGATAAACTTCCCGACCCAGCCAAACTTGGCAATGCGGGCAGTTTTTTCAAAAACCCCATTATTTCTCAGCAGCACTTTCTAAAACTTCAACAAACATACCCAAAGATTGTCGCCTACTCTACCCCCGAAGGGGTAAAAATCGCGGCTGGGTGGTTAATAGATCAATGCCAACTCAAAGGTGTTGCTGTTGGAGGTGCTGAAGTCCATCAAAAACAAGCGCTTGTTCTGGTGAATAAAGATAGAGCTAGTAGTGATGATGTGGTAAAACTTGCCGCTAAGGTTTATTACGAAGTACTTAAAAAATTCCAGATTCAACTTGAGCATGAAGTTCGCTTCATCGGCTCTCACACAGAAACAAACCTTGCAAACCTGATGATAGAGAAGCCGTGATGAAAGATCATTCTATAAAACTCGGTATACTAAAATCATTATCTCAAGGTGGGTTTCATTCTGGTGAAGAACTAGGCGAGAAATTTGGCATATCAAGAGCCGCTATCAGTAAGCATATCAAGGGTATCCAAGCATGGGGAGTCGATATTTTTCGAGTCCAAGGTAAAGGCTATCAGCTAGCTAAACCAATGCAGCTACTTGATCAACAAATCATACAGGCTCAAGTTGAAAACCATGTTGAACTCATCCCGATCATTGACTCGACCAACCAATACTTACTTGATAGAGCCCAAGACTTAGATTCTGGTTCAGTGTGTCTATCTGAGTATCAAATAAAAGGTCGCGGCCGACGCGGTAGAGAGTGGATATCACCATTTGGATCTAACTTGTACCTTTCAATGTACTGGCGACTCGATGCTGGCATGGCCGCCGCCATGGGACTTAGCTTAGTGGTAGGCGTCGCTATTGTAGAGGCATTAGAACTTCTTAAATTTGAAGATGTTAAATTAAAGTGGCCAAACGACCTTTACTATCAAGACAGAAAACTTGCAGGTATTTTAGTGGAAATGTCAGGTCAGGCAGGCGCCGCAGCCAACCTTGTTATCGGCATGGGACTTAATTTGATGATGACGGACAAAACACAAGGTATCACGCAACCTTGGGCAAGTTTATCTGAAGTTGCTGGTGTTCAAAGCATTGATCGAAACCAGCTTGCCACAACCATGATTCAGACACTAAACAAAACCTTATTAGATTATGAACTAAAGGGTATGCAAGGGTTTGTAGAGAGATGGAATCGCTTAGACAATTTTATTCATCGCCCGGTAAAACTCATTATGGGAGAACGGGAAATCACTGGTATATCACGCGGTATAAATGAACAGGGGGCAGTGATAGTAGAAACCGAAAGTGGACTTGAAACCTTCATTGGCGGTGAAATTAGCTTGCGGCCTCACCACTGAATAACAAGTTTTACAATTGTACCGTG
Organism: Vibrio zhanjiangensis; assembly: GCF_030161235.1. GTDB lineage: Bacteria > Pseudomonadota > Gammaproteobacteria > Enterobacterales > Vibrionaceae > Vibrio > Vibrio zhanjiangensis. Next base: position 21,348 of record NZ_BSPW01000023.1, read on the forward strand.
AGAACTAAGAGCTGATCGCTAGGAACCGTCAACACATTTTGCTACTATCCTTGTCCATTCTCAGTAAAGGCATTTAGTCCAACATGATGACTCAAAGGAACTTATTCGAACAACTTCCTACTTTGGCTCAAGACCCAACACAGTTAGAAACACTGTTATCAGCCAAAGACTTTCGAATTCGCTTAATCGAAGCGATTCGTCAGGCAAGTAAACGAATTTACCTTGTTGCCTTATATCTAGAAGATGATGAAGCTGGAAGAGAAATCTTAACCGAGCTTTATCAAGCGAAACAAAGTAACCCAGGACTCGACATCAAAGTGTGTGTCGACTGGCATAGAGCGCAAAGAGGATTGATTGGCGCAGAGCCTGGTGAAACCAATGCTACTATGTATAAGAATTTCGCCACACAATACCCTCATCAAATCCCTGTATTTGGCGTTCCAGTCAGAGGTCGAGAAGTTTTTGGTGTATTGCATCTAAAAGGTTTTGTTATTGACGATCAAGTGATCTATAGCGGCGCAAGTCTAAATAACATCTACCTCAACTATAATGAACGATACCGCTTTGACCGCTATCAGGTACTAAGTAATAAATCTCTTGCCGATAGCATGGTCCGCTTTATTGAAACAGAAATGATCGAACACCCTGCGGTTCATGACCTTTCCTCTCCAAACCAACCTAACACCAAACAAATCAGAACTCAGATCCGGCAGTTAAGAGCTTCACTGGCAAAAGCCAGTTATCAATATGAGCCACAAACTATTTCTCAAGACCAAGTTGCTCTAACTCCTCTTGTTGGCGTCGGTAAAAAGCGCAACAAACTGAACCAAACGGTTAATCAACTACTCGCGCAAGCAAAAGAAGAGATCTTCATCTGCACTCCCTATTTTAATTTTCCTCGCAGCGTTGCCAGAGAGGTAAAAAAAGCGATCAGACGCGGAGTAAAAGTAACCATAGTGGTGGGTGATAAGACGGCGAATGACTTTTATATCTCCCCCGAAGAAGAGTTCAAAACCATTGGCGGACTACCCTACCTCTATGAGCGAAATTTGCGTCTATTTGCCAAAGCTAACGAAGCGCACATTGCCAGTCGTAAACTCTCTATCCATTTGTGGAAGCACGACAATAACAGCTTTCACCTGAAAGGGGTTTGGGTCGATAAACGCTATATGTTGATCACCGGCAGTAACTTAAATCCAAGAGCTTGGAGTTTGGACCTAGAAAATGCCATTCTCATACAAGATAAACACCAGCATTTAAAAGCACAATTTGAAAAAGAAGCGGAAAACATTCTTCAGCACACTCAACTCATTTGTACCTACAGACAGTTAGAGAAAGCCGAGGATTACCCAGAAGCCGCGCAAAAGCTGATCCGCCAAATTACTCGTGTTAAGGCGGATAGAGTATTGAAGCAGATTTTGTAGACTAACCTAGCGCCTATAAAACAGCTTAAAATTAACAGCCCAAGAAATGGACTAGACTCTATCTCCTCGTCCTCTCCCTAAGAGAGTCTGAAAAATGTAAGTAAAGTAAGCTTTGACGCTCATAGACTCTATCATGCGCAAATCCCAATCAGCCAGAAGTTGAGGTGTAGACATATCTATTTCATTGATTTGCGCCAAACCTGTGATACCAGGCCTTACATCAAGAACACCTTTGCTTTGTCTTGCATCGATAAGTTCCTTTTGGTTGAACAAACAAGGGCGAGGTCCGACCAGACTCATATCACCTTTCAACACATTAAGAAGCTGTGGAAGCTCATCTAACTTTGTTTTGCGCAAAAAGCTTCCCAATTTCGTCACTGAGCTCGCACCAACCAAATGAGTGGCAACAGATTTGGTATCGACAGGCATAGTACGGAACTTAATGAGAGTAAATGGTACTTGATTCCTACCCACTCTGGTTTGACGAAACACTGGTGAACCGGTATCGAAAAACCCAAGTACGCAGATGATAATAAAAATGGGCCACAAGAAGAGTATCCCTGCAAGTGCAAAGAAAAAATCTAAAAAACGAATCACGGTATCAACCTTTTCCTAATTGCTATGGGAAGATAAGTAAGCAAGGACTGTATTGCAAATACCTTGCTCAAAACTATAAGGTGGTTGCCAGTTTAAAACATTTTTTGTTTCGGAGATATCGACATGTAAACTAGAACAGAGACGACGACCAATATCTTTCTTGCCAATAAAAGTACAGAAGGCTTGTAAAAAAACAGCAGGAATTGGTATCAGGAAGCTCTTTTTACCCATATGCTTTGCGACACAACATAGCAATTCGGTGGTTGACACATCATGGTCATCAGACACCATAAAAACCTTGTTCGACGCACAAGGGTTAACGCAGCATTCGAGTATTAAATCCGCGAGATTGTCGACATAGACTAAGCTACGCTGATTGTGTATAGCGCCTAGCGGGAGAGGAAACTGCTTTTTTGTCCAATTCAACATGGATAAGAAATTGGCTTTCACTCCAGGTCCATAGACTAAAGGAGGCCTTATGATCACAACTTCAAGACCAGATTCATCAGCCAATTTTTTAAGCGCTATTTCCGCATCATATTTGCTAAGACCATAGGCATCAGTTGGTGGAGTAAGAACTTCAGGCCCAAATGGACTGCCGGGTACAGTATGCTCACCATTTACCTTAATCGAACTGAGAAACACAAAGCGCTTTACGCCCGCTTCAGCGGCCTGTCTAGCAAGATTTAATGTTCCCAACGTATTGACTGTCCGATAATCAACTAGGCTGTTTTTATCACACATTTGGTGGACCACTGCAGCACAATGTACGATACAATCAATACCCTCAAGCGAGCCAGACCAATCAGTTTCAGGTCCAATATTTGCTATGCAAACTGTATTAGACTCTTGAGCGGGCCGTCTAACCACTGCACATACATTCCAGTCTCTCTCATGGGCCATAGTGCCCACACGTGATCCAACAAACCCTGTGCTACCTGTCAGTAGTATTTTCATGTTTTACCGATTAAATTCTCTCACGCTGCGCATTTTGCAAATTCTTGAAAATACGCGCTAGCCTTTGTGGTTAAAGCTTTCTAAAATACGAGCTACATAATAACAAAGAAACCAACTTACGGCAGCCATCATACATGTTCACTCCGATACAATTCCTACTGAGTGCCAGTCGACGTAATAAACGCTTGATAACTATCATCTACGATATTTTAGCAGCCATGGGTTCACTCTACTTTGCTATCGCTCTACGCTTGGATAGTTTCTTATTCCCAATAGGCGTAGAAGAAGCGGCAAGCCTTATAGTGACTGTTGGAGTGACTATTTATAGTTTCGTCAGGCTTGGAATGTATCGTGCTGTGCTCAGATACATGATGTTACCTGCTGTTGGGCATATCTTTCTCGGCGTATTTTTTTCAGCGCTAACACTTGCACTTAGCAGTTTCTTTTTTCAATCATTTATTCCCCGTAGCGTACCATTTATCTATGCAGGTTTAGCCATTGTTATGCTTGGTGGCCCTCGGATTTTAATTCGTTCAATATACTATCACCACTACAAGCGTAAAAAACCAAATGTATTTATCTATGGTGCTGGTGCCACAGGTCGAGAACTTGCCAATGCATTGATACAAGGGGACGAATATCACCCTGTGGCTCTATTGGATGATGACCCAACAAAATCTGGACAGATTATGTTTGGAATACGTGTTTACCACTCTAGTGAATTTGATGATCTACAATCTCTTTACCAACCCGTGAAATTATTACTTGCCATCAACAATATCAATAAAGGCAAGCGCCTACGATTGGTGGAAAAACTCTCACATTTGCCTATCGAGGTACAGTCGGTTCCATCAGTGGAAGATATCGCTGCTGGCAAAGCCGCCGCTACTGATGTTAAAGATTTAGAGGTTGCCGATTTACTGGGCCGTGCTCCTGTCGACCCAGACAAGGATCTATTAGCAAAGAATATCAAAGACAAAAATGTTCTGATCACAGGTGCTGGCGGCTCTATCGGCTCAGAATTATGCCGCCAAATCTTAAGGCAAAAGCCTAAAACGCTGGTGCTGTTTGAGCTAAATGAGTTCAACTTATACAAAATTGATCATGAGCTTAAAGCCATGAAAACAAACCTTCAGCTAGAAACGAGCCTGATTGCAGCCTTAGGGTCTGTACAAAAAGAAAACCGTCTCACCAAATTAATGCAAGCTCACAAAATACACACAGTGTATCACGCAGCAGCTTATAAACACGTTCCTTTGGTTGAAGACAATATAATCGAAGGGATTCGTAACAATGTTTTTGGAACCCTAGCCTGTGCAAATGCAGCCATTGCAACCGGAGTGGAAAACTTCACCCTCATTTCCACCGATAAAGCCGTAAGACCCACTAATATAATGGGAGCAAGCAAACGCATGGCAGAATTGGTACTGCAAGCCCTCGCTGATAAGCAAAATGACACCACTTTTACAATGGTACGCTTTGGCAATGTACTGGACTCTTCAGGATCTGTCGTTCCTCTATTCAAACAGCAGATACGCTGTGGTGGTCCGGTCACGGTTACTCATCCTGATATCATTCGCTACTTTATGTTGATCCCTGAAGCGGCTCAATTGGTGATTCAGGCTGGAGCACTAGGTAACAACGGTCAAGTCTATGTTCTGGATATGGGAGAACCAGTTAAAATCCTAGATTTAGCTAAGCGCATGATTCAGTTAATGGGTTTGAGAGAATATAGCAAAGGCAATACGGAAGATGGCGATATAGAGATTAAATTTACAGGCCTGAGACCAGGAGAAAAACTCTATGAAGAACTTCTAATTGGTGACAATGTTGAAGGGACAGGACACCAAAAAATCATGACCGCAAGCGAAGAAAAGCTCTCATGGTCAGAGATGGAAACGCTACTCGAAGAATTAGATGCCTACTGTCATAACTTTGATGTAGAGTGTATTGTGCGTATACTGCTTGAAGCCCCGACGGGCTATAAACCTAACAACGAATAAGTAAGGCGACGGTTATGAATGTTTATATATCAGTCGTCAATCACGGCCATGATGAAATGATTATCACTAATTCAACTCTGGCACTCCTTTCTAAGCAGTTCAAAGTGATCTTGAAATCAAACACCCCACCTTCAGATAAACTAAGAGCCTACTGCATAGAAAATAAGATCATTCTTCTCCACAACAACAACAAAAAGGGCTTTGGCGCCAACAATAATGAAGTATTTAACTACGTAATATGCGAGTTCAAGCCAAGCAAGAAAGATTATTTTTTGATACTTAATCCAGATGTTGAAATCGATACTCAGAGTATAATTAAACTCGTTGAACAAGCCCAAAAACATGATGCTGACATTTCTGCAATCAATTTATTTACCGACCGCTCATTAAATTCATACGACAATTCTATTAGACGATACCCTAGACTCCTTTCCCCATTAAAATCGCTACTTGGTATCAAACGTAATGACATATATGATAAAAACAATATAAAAAAACCGATAAAAATTGAGTGGGCTGCCGGATCATTTCTACTATTCAAGATCGACTGCTTTGAACAATTGCATGGTTTCGACGAAAAGTACTTTATGTACTTTGAAGATGCAGACATTTGTACAAGAGCTAATCAAAATGACTTTGATGTCTATTACTTTCCTGACATCAAAGCCATCCATTACGCAAACCACCAAAACAGAAAGTTATTTTCTAAGCATTTTATTTGGTATGTATTTAGTGCTTTATACTATCAGTATAAAGCGCAATAGTTAGGTTAAGCTAAATGTATTAAAATAATAAGATCTCAACATCACCCAGCCCATTTACGAAAAAGTAACTCAAGTACATAGCAAACAAAGAGTACAGCACTAAGATAAGCGTAACCAAACGGTAGTTGAGAAACCTTGAAACAAGTTTACGGTCATAGAACAACAAGATAGAGAAGATCGTCAGAATGATATGAGGGACCATTCCAAACCGTGTTTCGACAGCTACCAACGCATTCACACCCAAAAATGAGATTAATATCACTAAAATAAAGTATTCAAACGATCTAAATTTATATTCCATATATCCACGTACTAAAGCATAGACATAAGAAAATCCCAATACCGTAACTACACTCGACATAATTTGATACCAAGAAATGATATAGTAACGCTTCTCATTAACATATGTATATAGGAAGTCATAATTCAGCGAGTTAAATACATGTGAAAACATATGAATAAGTGAATAAGGGAACTCTTTAAGATAGTAAATCAATCCCATAGATGAATATTCTTTTATTTGATCATCTGATAGCCAAGAGTCATACTTAACACCTTCCGCTATCCCATCTATATAATAAGTACCATATTTTGAGTACATTAAACCCCAGGTAAACTGCTTGGTTCCTAATCCACCTGATGGTAGAAATGAAAAATCTCCAAAAACTTTCATATTAAATATAACTTGAGGTATGAAAGGTATAATGAAGAATAATATAGAATAAAAAATTAGCCTTTTCTTCAAACCTAATTCTATTCTAAGTTGGAAAAACAAAATACATATCGATAGTATAAGGATCAAATTAGCAGGTCTTAAAAGTATTAGAGCCGAAAGGAGAAAAGGTATAGTAAATATATACACTCTATTATTTGCATTATCATTCAACAATAGCGAACAAATGGATATTAACATTATAAAAATAGGAAAAACATACATCTCGGTGAGAGGTAATGTATATATTGTAGCCAGTAGCGGGTTCAAAAATAACAGTAGAACTATCATAGATGATAACAGAATATTGCCGAATCTAATATTCATTGCATAGAGAAATATTAGTGACGAAAAAAAAGTCATCACTAAAGATATTATCTTAGAAAAAAAGAGAAAATCAGTGATGCTATATATATAGTCTACAGCAAAAGAAGATAGAAAATACGGATAGAGATAATTTCTTACGTCAGAACCCGGATGTAAATAAAAAAGACCATTTTTATCGATAGACTGGGCAATATGAATATATTGATAGACATCACAACAAAAATCAGGAAGATGATCAGAATATACTGTCACTCCTAAAGTGCAGAGAAACGGTACGAAAATAAAATAGATAAGATTGTTATTTTTTATCATTTTCAAAAACTCTTACACTGAATTGAGATATTGTACCTACATTTACACTAGGATCAATTCTAAGCCCATTCATAAATAGATTGCTGGGTAAAGTTAAATAAATATCAACATTGCCCTTTTTAATAGAAATTCGCATAGTATTTGAATAATGATAATAATTTTTACCATCATTTTTAAAATACAAGTCAATAAAATCATCTTGTGAATAATGCCCTTGAATATTTATCTCCATAAAGCCATCTTTTCTTTCTATATCTGGGAGAACTATCTGGGAATCATCATTCTTTAATTCCAAAGTAGAATCAATTTTTAAGTTTATATTCTTATAATCTTGAAAAGGCATCCTTTTACTATCAAATATTGGTTTTTGACTAGATCCATCTCGAAATCGACTTACATAAAATATTATTGATTGAGGGTTATAGGTTACAGAGCATGAATCTATATTAGTCAGTGACAATCCATTCTCATCCTTACATAGTAAATTTATTTGAGCCTCTGTATAATCGGATACTTTTATAACTAAAATATCATCGAAAAATCTAATAGAGTTTGGATTAGGCCATGATGGCATGGAACGAATACTATCAAGATTAGGTTTAACGTATTCAAGCTCAGCAAACTTAAAATTTTCGAAACCTAAAGTATTAAATAAAGTAGCAATATTTAAAAGCTCATTTGCACCCCATTTAAAAAAACTTCTACCTACATTTTCCACTTCTCGATTAAATTGATTTGACCCTTTATCAATATATCCAACTAGATGTACTTTTACTTTTTCACTAGAAACCTTTGTATATTCTCCCTTATTAAAAATATTAGATAGCATCATCTGAGCAGTAACTCTATCATTTTGCCATGCATTTGAAGATATAAACATTAGTTTTGAAAGAGATATATAATTATTTGCAAAAGCAACTATAGATAAAAATATTACTATAATGTATAGCTTTCTTCCCAGTTTAGTCATATACTCTAATAAAATAAATACAAAAAAGGCAATTACAAGTGGTAATGCAAGCAATGTTCTTGTTGGTACATTTTGTAAAGAGAGAAGATTTAGTAGTAAAGGAGAAAAGATCAATAGTGGAATAATGATTATACAAAGCACAGAATTGTAATTCTTTAGGCATTTGTAAGAGAAGATCATAAAGCCAAAGAAAGACAGCATTACAATTGAATAATTTTTCGAAAGGAATATTCTTTCATCAAAGGTATAATAGTCGAATGAGGCATGTACTAAATTATACAATAATTTATAAATATATTGTATATTAAGCTCACCGCCTGCAAATCCTGTTATATATCCACTATTAGATGTATTGTAAATAAGAAAAGATATCTTTACTGTAATTAAATATAATGATAAACCCAACAAAATCATTAAAAATATACGAGAAATCACTTTAATATTAAAATTGACATTTCCGCAAACAATAAAGATACACACCATGCTCAGTACAATAGTTATACTTGCTTGATATAGAGCAAGGGTAACAATCAAAAAAAGTATGCCTATAATATTTTTGATTGCATTACTGTCAATTATATTTATCACTGCTAAAACACAAGTTAAATATATTGGGCCAATAACAAAAGATATTGTACTAAAGTCAATTAGAAAAAATAAAGTCGGGTAGGACAGAAATATTAGAAGAAATATTGCCACATTTAACTTATTATCACACAATTTTAGCTGGCTAATAAGAAAAAGTAAAGAGAGGCCAGAAAAAACCAAAGATGCATAACCACCCACCATTGGGAATATTGGATTAGGAGAATACCACTTTGTCAAATAGTACATTGCCCAGCGGCCTTGCCTCAACCATTTTATATCGACTAGGCTATGGGAAACTCTTTTTATCTCATCATATGTTAATGGAAAGGAAGAGAACTCATAAAAATAAATAATTATTGGGGCCAATAAAATTAGCAGAATAATATAATAATTGTCTCTATGAAAAATATGCATTACTTAGTTCTCATCCTAGATAACAGGACCTTAAGGGCACAGTAATTATATAAGCTTGTTATAAATATAACAAAAAATATAGAAATTCTAGTTTGCATCTTATAATAATCAAATAGCCCCATTACAAACATCCCCAATATCAGAGATGATAGATATATTAACGATGTAATAGAAACTGTCTTAAAGGTTATTGCGTTACCAAAAACATATTTTGGATAAGCAATAACAAGAACAATAAAGCCAAGAGACCAAGACATTGCATAAGATAATGCTGGACTTATAAAATACAACAGCACTTGATACAGAACTAGTGTGAATATTGTATTGGCAGCCCCTAAGGATACAAACCGAGATAAACTATTTTTTTGAAACGTAGTTAATAAACTCATCATAGTTTCTAATATAATCACCGTCCTCATACAACTCAGACGCATAAACCATTAAAACAGCATCTCTCGAAAACTTGTATTGTATACCCCAGACACAATTGGGAATATGCAACCCAAAGCAAGGAGAATCAAGTACAATTTCATCGCGATCCTTTCCATTGTCGACAACAACGGACAAACTACCGGCTACAGCAACCAACACTTGATGACAAGCAATATGAGCATGCTCACCACGGACCTTGTCTGTTTCAACAGAATGAACAAAAAACGATCGCTTGGGGCTGAATGGTAGATGTTTCTCGTATTCACAAACAACGAGGCTTCCTCTCATATCTTCATAATTAGGAAATTCAATCAATTGACTTCCTTGAACGTTGAGTGCTTTATTTTTTGGATCAGATTTTACTTTCTCACCCAAATTGTTAGTATTATAGTTGATGATCTTAGCTGGATTTCCAATAACCGTCGCATTGGGAGGAACGTTTCTTGTGACCACAGATCCTGCACCTATCATCGATCCTTTTCCTATAATTAAACCAGGCAGAATGGTAGCATTGGCACCAATAGAAGCTCCATCTTCAATAACAGTTCGAGAAAACTCTTCAGGGTAACACTTTGATCTTGGGTACTTATCATTAGCAAATGTAACGTTAGGACCGATAAAAACATTATTACCAACCCTTAAACCATCCCAAATTTGGACACCACACTTCAATGTCACGTTGTCTCCAATAACAACATCATTTTCTATGAAAACACCATCACAGATATTTACATTCTTCCCTATTTTTGCGCCCGGTAAAACATGTGCAAATGCCCAAATCTTTGTTCCATAGCCAATATTTTTAGATTCACAAATAGCTTTATCATGTATAAACATTTTAATTCTTCGTAAGTTCTATTTTTTTATCGATAATATAAAGAGGCCTTTTTTTCGAGTTCTCTAAAATACGCCATAGATAACATCCCAAAATACCTTGCCCTAATATTGATGCACTTCCAAATAAAGTTATTAGGATACTTTGTGAAGTAAAACCTGGCTGCTCGATCAATCCAAACATATATGCTAAAGATATAAAAAATATATACATTAGTGATAGAAGTAACCCAATGGTCCCTATAACAAGCAGTAGCATTATTGGCAAATCTGTATACGAAAATATGCTATCGAGCATGTATCGTACCCGCTTTCTAAATCCCCAAGCACTTTTCCCGATTTCTCTCTCTCGTCTCTCATATGGAACAAATGCTCTGCGATAACCTACCCAAAACAGTTGAGCAACTAAAGAGCTATTCCTTTCCTCTATACTTAGAACACTATCTCTAACCTTTACGTTACAAGCAAAAATATCAACACCACCGGAGGGAATTTCAGATATCACTAATCTCCTGTAAGCACCCCAAAAAAGCTTTGATAAGAGCTTCTTCCCATAAGGGTCTTTGCGGCTAACTCTCTGACCAAAGCAAATGTCTGTCTTGCCTGTCTCTAGAGTACTAAATAACTCTAGAATGAGTTCAGGAGGCTCCTGTAAATCTGCCGCCATTACAGCAATAAACTTACCTTTTGCTTCTCCCATTCCAGCCCTGATTGCAGTAAAAGAGCCGTAATTCTTACTAAGAGAAAGCAAAACGGAGTGATCTATATTTTTAGTTGCCTGATCCAGAATAACTTGTTCACTATCATCGGGGGAGCCATCAATGACAAAAATAAACTCACATTGCCCCGAAAGCCTTTGTTGGAGATTCTCCAGTGCTAGCAAAAGGGGGGCTATATTTTTCTCGTTTTTATAAATAGGCAAAACTAGTGAGTACTTAACCATCTACCCACCTTGATAATAACTCACAAATGTAATCAACTTCTTCGTCTTTCATTGATGGAAAGCATGGTAATGTCACTATCTGTGATTTTAGCAGGCTTGAAATTGGTAAATCGAGTTTGATGCCTTGGTTCCAAGCAGGCTGTTCTGAGTCCAATATGGGATAATGGATGTCAGCTAAAACACCATTTTGTCTCATATAGTCAAGAAACCGCTGTCTTTGTTTTGTCTTCAAAACCGCTAGGTGAACTACGTTAGATTTATCAAGAGTAGTATAAAATTTAAGATTTCTATTTGACGAAGCATACCTTGTATAAATTTGTCGTCTCTTCTCATTCCAAGAGTCTAATTTATTAATTAAACGCAATAATATAGCAGCTTGAATCTCATCCATTCGGGAGTTCTGTCCACCACTGGTGGTAATATTATACTTCGAACTCCAACCATACTGTGAAATCTGCTTAATTCTGTCAAAGTATACCGATGAGTTAGTTGTAAGAGCACCAGCATCACCAACCGCACCAAGATTCTTAGTCGGATAAAAAGAGAATGTGGCAATATCACCAAGTGAGCCCACTTTGTTGCTTCCTACATAGGCACCATGAGCTTGTGCACAGTCTTCTATAATGGAAACGTTATCGTAACCACAATCGTCGAGCTTTCTTCTTAGTTTATGTACATCTACTGAGAAGTGGCCCCCGATTTTCGGACATGACTTTAAGTGATTGATCTGTTTTGATAGTACCCAG
>NZ_BSPW01000024.1 GCF_030161235.1 Vibrio zhanjiangensis
TGTTGTGTACGAGGTGTATCTTAACACCTCTAATCAGGTGGCCAAATTCACTATGCCACTACACCTGAAGCCCTATTTGGGAAATCTCGATAAGCATCAGATATAAGCCTTTCTCTTTATCCTTATATCACTCCGGTTTTAGACTTCTGAAACCGTTATATAGCCAATTGATAGTATTGTCTGGATTTGGACAACCACGTGATTGCGTTCCCCACTTACTATAAGTGGGGATTTTTTATTCACATGTATAACCTGTATCTAGTGGTATAAAGTCTTTTGACCGCAAAAAGCGATGTGAGGTGTCACCGCTTTGTTTAATTAATGTGGAGTGTCTTGGCTGGCCAATAAAATCGGTGAAGGACTGCGCTTCAGCGATTATAGGACTAGTGAATTTCTGTGGTTTTGATGTATCCATCTCCACGACTGCCAGTCGAGCGGTTAATCACAACCCAGTAGTACTTGCCTTTATTGGGGTTAGCATAGACAGATCGACTTGGTCCACCAACCACAGAGCCGTTTCCATCAACAAGTTGTAAACTGAGCCAAGCATTGGATAAGTTTGTTAATGAGCCAGATGCACGTTTGTAAGCGCAGGTTTGATCAAATGAGTACAGCATGGTTGAATCGCCAGGCTTAAGCTCAGTGAAGTAAAACGTGTTGGACAGGGTAAGTCGGCATGAGAAATTAAAAGATTTTGAAAGCTCAGCGAATCCCTTGCTATCCATTTTCTGACGCTCTTCTTTGTTGAGATCTATCTCGACAGAGCTTTGGGTGACCACATCTGATTCGAGTTCAACCACGGGATAGGCTTTTCCGTCAAGATAAACATGAGTTGGGGCAAAGCTGGCTTGTGCTGAGAATGAAAACGCTGCAAGTAATAAAGATAAGTTAATAATTTTCATAGTAGAGACCTTATTTATAAGACAAGGAATAATTATTTATATTTATTATTAATACAACGGATATAGTCAGTGTTTGTGAGCGTATAATTTAAAACGTGTAATAGATAAAATTGACATTTCACATATTAAAAAAATAGATCACAGAATTAATCTGTCTTAAAGAAAATAAATGGGTTTACTTCCAAATGCACCAACTATTCTAATGCCCTTCAAGGCTAATAAGATATTGAAGTGTTATCAAAGTATGCTTTGATAGATTTTGATGATACGTACGATAGTTTCATTTCAGAGATAGGTAAGGCATTGTCAATTAAATCATATTATATTATATATTTTTCTATAATTATTCTATTATATACAATTCATTTTTAAATAAACAAACACATAAATAAATAGAATGTGTAATAATTGTTTTATTCGTTAGTATAATGTTATGTTTGTAATATATTACTTTCATTTGACATCTGTACACCGTGACTTATCTATAGTATTTTGATATTTTTGTTTTTAGTAACCTATATATTTAACCGAAGGTTTTCGATGAAAAATACTATCTTGGCGTTAGCGTTAATCGGGCTATCAGCCTCAGCCTCTGCGGATTCTTGGCTCTATGGCGGTGCATCAATTGGTCAATCCGATCTTAACTCGGAAGATACCACCACTTATTCAGTTCATGTGGGGACTGGGATTTTGCCTTTTATTGGTGTTGAAGCTGGCTACAACAATTTTGGTGAGTTTGATTTTGGCAATGGTAAAGTAGAGGCCTCTTCATATTATGCGGCGCTCAAGCCAAGCATTAACTTTGGTCCTTTACAGGTATACGCTAAAGCAGGTGCACACTATTGGGAACAAGATTCTAGTTCTATTAACTATAAAGATGAAGATGAATTAGACTTTATGTGGGGTATAGGTGCAGATTACGCTATATTTGGCCCAGTGTCTTTAGGAGCAAATTATATGAATTATACGGTCGGCAATAACGACATAGATACAGTATCATTGACCGTATCATTTAACTTCCTATAAGTTAATTAGGCAATGACTTCAAAAAATCCTGCCCCTTAAAAGGCAGGATTATTTATATCAATATTTATAGATGAATGACTAGGCTTGATGAGTTTTTTTAAAAACAAAAAGCTTTTGAATGGCGAAACTAGAAATAAACAGTAAGCATTCTGCAATGAGTTTTGCATACATGGCTGAAATTCCTAGATTTATGATTATTTGAGTTAATAATATAGATGAAATTAGCAGTGTAATGGCCAGAACTATATACTTAACAATGGAGTCATAACTGTCCTCATCCGATTTGAAAACAATTCTCTTTGACATTGTATAATTGTAACAAGCAGAGAAAAGCCTTGCGATCACAAAAGATTTTAAAGTGGAATCAGTAAGCAACAAGACTATATAAAACAATAGGTAATCTATAATTGCGCTGGAGATAGAAACACCTGTAAATCGCAAGAAAGTCCAATATATCTTTATTGAATCTTTTAAAGGACTAAAATGGGACGAACGATTATCATCAATATAGATAGTTTCAATCTCAATTTCTTTAATAGTACAGCGTTTGCGAGTGGCCAAAAGTAGCATTTCTGTTTCAAATTCATAGCCATTCGATTCAATATCCAAGCACTTCTTGGCAAGATCAGCAGACAAGTACCTAAGCCCTGTTTGGGTATCTGCGATTTGAGTGCGCGTGATAAGCTGGAAAATCTTTTCAGTGATGATATTGCCTATTTTACTTCTCAGAGGCACTTTGCCATTGAAGGTACGAGTACCTAGCAATAGGCTCTTGCTGTTGTATGTAGGATGTATTGACTTACTTACGATACGAGTAATGTCGTTGGGTGAGTGTTGGCCATCTGCGTCAGCAGTAATGATACCGTTGACTTTTGGCATAGATTTCAGGATATAGGTAAAACCTGTTTTCAGAGCTTGGCCCTTACCTGAATTTGCATCATGCTCGATGACTGTCACTTGTTCGAGAGACCTTATCTGGTTAAAGATATAGCTACACTTAGCCCCCGAACCATCATTGACTACGAGGATTGGGCAACGACATAATATTCTTATATCTGAGATAAGGTGTATAAGAGCATCATTTGGGTTATATGCCGGTATCAATATTACCTTTTCATTTGAAATTATAATAATAGCCTCTCTATTATTTATAAGTGATATTTATGGCTGGCTCATTCTATCTGTATTTTTTATAAAAAACTTTTAAAATTCAATGAATGATAATTTACCTATGATGAGATCTATTGTTGGTGTTAATAATTATATTTTTATTATGATTCTATGATTTAAATTAACATTTATTTACTTGGTTTATCTAAGCTAAACATACAGAATTGAATAGAAACTTTGTCAAATTTCTGTGGTGAAATTTATCAAATAGGATTAGAAATGTGTTCGTTTAGTAAAATCTAAGTTTAAATAGGAACTTTTAACCTTTTTTAGGTGTCTAGTAAGTTCTGATTTTTATTTTCCATTTAAAATTCAAAAAATATATTCAATTTTATTAAATTATTAACCATGTTTATATGTGAGGGTGTATGAAACCATATTTAATGACCGCGCTATTAGTTTTTGTAAGCTTACCTACTTTTGCTGACAATAATCAATCCGCGACTTCTGTTCCAACTCAGCAAGCAGGCCAAGTAGTAACAACAAAGGCAGCGCCACCTAAGCCTTTCGGGCTAGAAACTATCACCTTAGAGCAAGAAAGCAAAATTAGACAAATACAAATTGAGTTACAAACTAAAAGCCAAGCTTTGACGCCGAGTCAAGACAAAGTGGCGAAAGAAGTGGAGCAATGGACAAAGGTTGTTCAAGATGAAAAATTTGATGAAGAGAAAGTGAAAAACATCCTTCGCCAATACAATGAAAAGCAACTTGAACTTCAAGTAATGAAAATTAAAGCAGAGCATGACATGTATCAAGTTTTGACGCCAGAACAAAAAAATACTCTCGCGGAGCGTCGTAAGAAACAGCAAGAGCAAATGAAGCAGATCATGCAACAGGCACAAGAAAAAGCGCAAAATAAATAGCGCTGATTTAAATGTCTTTACAAAATTCGCTTGCTTTCCAGTGGAACCGCAAGCGAATTTTTTATATGGCTGTGGCTAACCCATAATTTGCTAAATATTAGCTTTAATCAAGGCCAAGGGCCGTCTTTAGGCCTTTACCATAATCTTCATCGGCTTGGAAAGCGTGATTAATATGGCGCTCTTGAATCGCCTTTGGTACACCTTGCATGGCGCGAGCGGTATTATCAAATAGTCTTTGGCGCTGCTCTTCATTCATTAGGCGGAACAAGTTGCCAGCTTGGCTAAAGTAATCCTCATCGACTCTGTGATCGTAATGATCGGCATCACCACAGATACGCATTGGTGGTTCAGAGAAGTCGGGTTGCTCTGCCCATTCCTGTTGTGAATTTGGCTCATAGCCAATTGTCGAGCCATAGTTACCATCAACACGCATCGCTCCGTCTCTATGGTAGCTATGAACTGGGCATCTAGGCGCGTTGACTGGAATTTGATGGTGATTGACGCCTAGTCGATAGCGCTGAGTATCTCCATAAGCAAATAATCTTCCTTGTAGCATTTTATCAGGTGAGAAACTGATACCAGGAACGACAGCGCCAGGATTTAACGCCACTTGCTCGACTTCTGCGTGGTAGTTTTCCGGATTTCGGTTGAGCTCAAGTTCACCAACAGGGATGAGTGGATAATCTTTTTGTGACCATATTTTAGTTAAGTCAAATGGATTGAAGCTGACGTCATTTGCTTCAAGTTCAGGCATGATCTGTACGTACATCTTCCATCGAGGAAACTCTTTTTTCTCAATAGCGTCATACAGATCTCTTTGATGACTTTCACGATCGTGGCCTATAATTTCGGCCGCTTCTTGATCGGTTAGATTTTTGATACCTTGCTGAGTTTTAAAGTGAAACTTAACCCAGTAACGTTCTTGGTTGGCGTTGATAAAGCTAAACGTATGGCTACCAAAGCCGTGCATGTGACGGTAGGAAGCAGGAATGCCTCGATCGCTCATGATAATGGTGACTTGATGGAAAGCCTCTGGTAGGGATGTCCAGAAATCCCAGTTATTGACTGCGCTGCGCATATTGGTGCGAGGGTCGCGCTTAACGGCATGGTTAAGATCTGGGAATTTAAGGGGGTCACGCATAAAAAAGATCGGCGTATTGTTACCGACCAAGTCCCAGTTACCTTCTTCAGTGTAAAATTTGAGTGCAAAGCCTCGAATATCGCGCTCGGCATCAGCGGCACCGCGCTCACCAGCCACTGTCGAGAAGCGGGCAAATAATTCGGTCTTTTTGCCAATTTCAGAGAAGATCTTAGCGCGTGTGTATTTTGTAATATCATGGGTTACCGTGAAGGTACCGTACGCTCCGGACCCTTTAGCATGCATGCGTCGCTCAGGGATCACCTCACGGTCAAAGTGTGCCATTTTTTCAAGAAACCACACATCTTGCAGTAGCTGCGGGCCGCGAGGGCCAGCTGTCATTACATTCTGGTTATCGCTAACAGGACAACCTGCAGCCGTTGTTAGTTTTTTAGTCATCATCTCTTCCATATTAGCCAAGTTATAAGGTTCAATACTCTGTATTTAAATTGCTTGTGCCAGATGGCAATAGACCATGTATAGCTCTGATTTAAGCATGTTTAAAGATAAATTTATTAATAACAAAATAAGAAATATTTATAGCCTTGTATCTAGCTCGAATAATATTGAGTATGAGAAATGGAGCTTAGAAAAAGCGGCGATTCTATGATTTTTACCAATGTCGGTTTTTTGGCATTTTATAATTACTTTCTGACAAATTCATGGTAATAGATTGATTCTTATAGATACTATCCTGATTTTCTGCTAGTTGGCATATTATATGCTGATTATATAATGTGGAAGTCGTTAGGAGTGATTAACAATGAATATCTATTTATTTTCTTTGATCAGTCGAGGGATAAAAGAATCGACTAAGTTTCATCTAATGATGGACGGTTTAATGTTAACCATATGTATTTGTGTCCCTCAGATGATCTTCTTTATGGTACCTGCTATTTCAGAGCAAATTTCCTTGGGAACTTTGATTATGACGGTTGCGGTCTTTTTTGTTGCTTTGGTTAAATTGGGCTTGATGGGATGGTGGTCTACTGAGGATGAGCGCCAAGCGGTATAAATGCTGAAAATTTGGATAGTTATTGCATTGAAGAAAAATGTGCAAGCTACCGTTGGAAAGCTTGCACAAAACTCATTTCAGCGGCGATAAAAACCTTACTGTTAGCGGATCATAACGTGATATGCAGACTTCGTTTAAGGTTTCGCCAATGCTCGGACAGCGCGAGGCATTTTTTGTATGTGTCCTGTCTCGAGTAAAATACCTCGCCTTTTTCGACCATCAAGTGAGAAATACCAACGGATAATCCAAATTCAGCCTCATCAATATGGTGATTGTTTCTTGACATAATTCCTCCTAATAGGGAGCTAGCTTTGATGTTCTGGAAGGTCTTTAAATTTGTAGGCATCGGCGATGTCGTGGTTTTTATCGCGATGCTTGGCTTCGTCTTGGCGAATGCACTCCAATACATCTAACAACATTGCGCCTTCACCTAGCTGGTAATAACGAGCAGCGATCTCTGGGGCGGGGGAGTTTTCAACGGTACCGTCCAGTACTTTTTCGATAAATTCGCTGTAGCTATTGCAGGCTTCTTCTTCGAAATAACCAACAATACGGTGTGCTGTTTTTGAGGATAGAAGGTAGATAACGCTATATACCAACACGAAAATAAACTGAATCGTCATTACTAAAGCACGCTCAAAAATAGACGGCTGAGTGATGCGCAAAAATATCATCAGGTGCATACGTTCGTTGTCTGCCTCGTCTAATAGTTCTTTAATCCATCCACCGTCATCTTTCATTCTGCGCAGTGCTTTGAGGTGATTGAATACGCCCGCAACCATGCCGGGAACAGCGGCAATCGTTTCGAGCAACATGGCCCGCCGTGCATATTTGCCACCGTAAAAAAGGTTTAATGTCTTTTTAAGTAGCTTAGTTACCAGCAAAGCCATCTTTTCCGAGCCACTTTTAGGCACATAGTGTTTTTGTTCAAATTTCATAGCAAAGTCTCCTATTCTAATAATTAACTTACATATTCCATGCCATGATCTAAGCTTCTGTAAAATAGTAGGTTTTTGAATTAAATTGAGTTATTTTGACTTAATATATTTTGGTCTTATTGACTCATGTTGTCGTTTTGACTCTTTATGGTTGTTGGTAAAGTAGCCATTCATTAATTTTTGAGAGGTCATAAGTTGAACTCGCTGTGCGAGATATTGTTTATTTAGAGGTTGCGTAGATGTTAAAAATCAAGGTATTTATTTGAAATATTAAGGATATGATAAATGATAATATTAAATGGTTTTTTGCAACCACTTACATCTCTTAATAATAATATCAGGTTTTTACCTTAGTTATTCCCAATCTTTGAAATGGTAGATTTTACTAGAAAATAAATTTCTTTTTATCGCTAGATAAAATAACTACTCAGCCACTTAAAATTTCATAGGGTTGCATATGCACTTTTTTACATCATCTTATTCTCTTACGAATACTCATAAAGATAGAGTGTCGGCTAGTTTGCCTAGTGAGAGTGAATCAGTAAAACTCACCAGTATGAATTCTTTGGATGTGGATGGGATATCGCAGAAATATTGGCTTAGTCGTAATGGTGAATCAGTTGTAACATCGGCTTGCCAAGATGTATTTTCGTCTTTGGGAAAGAAGCAGCAAGATGAAGAAGTGAACAAGCTGAAACCTAAATCAAGTCGGAATCCCTTTGCCAATTATTTTCACAGAAACACTCAGGGTGATGTAAAAACTCTGAAAAATACTGGGCCAGAAACCACGAGGACAGCGAAAGCTGAAGAGTCAGAAGCAGAGATTAAGGTGAAAGGTATCAAGCAACATATGGTCTGTTATGTGGCTTTAATATTAGATCGCTATGTCCAAGATAATGGCATAACAGTCAAAGATAAAAAGCAGGTACTCAGTGATATCTCTGAATGGCTTGGGGTTTCACCCAAAGATGCTGGTAAAAGTTCCTTAGAAAGCGGAGCCAGAGTTATTGTCGATAAGGCGCAGTTAGACACGACTAGTTCGCTCAGCTACCCTCCTGAATTAAAACGAGCGGTTAGAGATAAAATTGGCGAAAAAATCTTTCAGTCATTAACAATAGAGATGAATAAAATACTCGATAAATATGTCAAGGAAAATGGGATTGTTGGTAGTGGAAAAGTACTTGATAAATACAACTATAATACTTCTACTGACGACAATAACGTGATTACGTCGGAGAGAATTGACGAAATATGTAGAATGGCAAAACAAAAAGTATCTGATGAAAGGACTAAGGGGAATATTACTATGTTAACTTCTGGTCGAATATAAGTTATTCCCTAATATTATTTTGGGGATTAATCGAATAAAAAAGCCCCCAAACATTGAGTTTGAGGGCAAAGTTACCTGAGGCATTCAACGGGTATAAAAGAATGCGGAGTAACGGGTTTACGGAGTTGCTATTAGAAGGGGTTGGCCGTCTATTAACGAAGTAGAGACATTGCCATACCAGGTAGTTGGTTGGTTTGAGAAAGAACCGTTGTACCTGCTTGCATTAGCATCTGGTTCTTCGTCATGTTAGAAGACTCAACGGCAAAGTCTGCGTCTGTGATACGACCTTTCGCCGCAGCTGTGTTTTCAGAGATATTCGCTAGGTTGTTGATGGTATGCTCTAGGCGGTTGATATTTGCACCTAGTGAAGAGCGCACAGTGTTGATTTTATCAAATAGGCCGTCAACAACAGCGATTTGTGCGTTAGAATCAGTATTAGAAGCTAGGTCACCAGTTGTAGTGAAGTCGATATCGCCTAGTGCAGTAGATACATCAACGGTAAGCTTCTCACTGCCCGATGCGCCAATTTGGAAATCAATGGCTCCGGCAAGCTTACCACCAGCAAGTAGCTTCTGGCCTGCACCGTATGTTGTTTCACCCATTATACGTACAGCTTCTTTTTCAAGCTCTTGATACTCGGCGTTGAGAGCTGCAAGCTCAGTTGTGCCGTTTGTGCCGTTCGCACCTTGAGTTGCAAGGTCTTTCATGCGGTATGCAATGTTAGTTAACTCTTCTAGAGCACCATCTGCGGTTTGAAGCATAGAGATGGCATCTTGAGAGTTACGCATTGCGACAGACATGCCACGAGTTTGCGCTTCAAGTTTATTCGCGATAGTTAGGCCAGCTGCATCGTCAGACGCAGAGTTAATACGCATACCAGTACTTAGGCGTTCCATAGCAGTCGTCAATAGATCGTTTGTGCTGCTTAGCGTGTTTTGAGTTACTAGAGATGCGTAGTTAGTGTGCATTGATAAAGCCATCTTGGTCTCCTTGGTTGGTCACAATACTCAGATGTTGGCTTCAGGATTTCCCCTGGTCACTAACAAGAGGCGGACGCAATCTGCTTGAGATTAATAAAAAAAATGCAATCTAGGCGAAATTAATGATTTTTATGAATTTTTGGTGATCTTTATTCCACCAATTGGGCAGGATTACGCCAATTGGTGGGGATTATAATCAGAGAAATAAAAGCAATTACCCTAGATTACCAACGATATTAATTTGTTTGCTTTCAGGGATTTCGTTGTATGACAATACCGCTAGCCCCGCCGAAAAAGTGCGCGCGTATCTGGCAAGTAATGGGCGAAGTTGTGGCATAACGAGTAAAATAGGCGCGAGCCCTTGCTGCTTTAGTTGTTGCTTAATCAAAGGCAAGTTTTGTTGGAATTGAGCAAGGATATTGGGTTCAACGGGAAAGCTATCTAGACTAATACTTCCGTTAGATTGTGCTTGTTGCAATGACGTCATCAGCATTTGCTCTAGTTCATCAGATAACGCATAAACTTTAAGCTCGTTATCTGTACCTGCAATTAAACTCACCAGAGTTCGTCTTAACGCACAGCGAATATCGGCGGCGAGTAGGATTGGATCTTTGGTATTTTCTGAAGATTCCAACATAGTGTTGGCAATCGTTCGAATATCTTGTAGAGGCACTTGGTCGAGCAGTAATTGGCGAAAGACTTTGAGTTGTTGGGCTGAGGTAAGCGCTGCACCTAATGCTTCCGCTAACTTTGGTGCTTGTTGGGTGAGTCTTTGGATCATGGCATCGACATCGTCATGATTGAACAGCTCAGACAAATGGGTTTTGATGACTTTACTAATGTGGGTTGCAATGACGGTTGAATCATCAACAACTTGGTAGCCAAGGTTTAACGCTTTGGCTTTATCCTGATGCTCAATCCAAACCGCTGGCAGTTGGTAGGCGGGATCGCTGCCGAGAATACCATCCACTTCACCATAAGTTTCACCTACGGCAATGGCCATTAGACGCTGTGGTTCAATAAAGCCTTGTTCAATGACTTCACCATTTAAGGCGATAGTGTATTGGTTTGGTTTGAGACTTAAATTGTCGCGAATACGAACCTCAGGGAGCAAAAAGCCGACTTGCTCTGATAGATTTCGCCTAACGCCACGAATTCTTTGAGTCAGTGGGGCTCCTTGCTCTTTATTAACCAAGTGAACTAAGCGATAACCAAGAGCGAGAGAAAGTGTTTGTACATGGGGAATATCTTCCCAGCTAAGCGGCGTTTCATCTTGCTGCATCGCTTGGGTTATGACGTCGACTTGTTCAAGTTCAGGATCATGCAAGCTGACTTTATTTTGTCGCCATCCCGCAAAGGCCAATGCGGCAGCGAAGCTAAAGAAAGCAAAGTGCGGCATACCAGGTACAATGCCGATAATGAACATAACGGCCGCGCCAGTGAAAAGAGTGATAGGAGAGGCCAATAATTGCTTGTGCATTGTTTCTGATAACACATTATCGCTATCATTAATGCGAGTTACTATGATCGCAGCGGCTGTTGCAAGAAGTAAGGACGGTATTTGCGCAACTAGTCCATCACCTATAGTCAGTAGGGCATAAGTTTTGAACGCTTCAGAAGCCGGTAAGCCATGTTCAAAAACACCGATACTTATCCCACCGATAATGTTGATGAACAGAATCAGTAAACCGGCAATAGCATCGCCACGCACAAATTTAGAGGCGCCATCCATTGAACCGTGAAAGTCAGCTTCATTAGCCACTTCTTGCCGCCGGCGACGTGCCCCTTGCTGGTCGATTAAACCTGCGTTGAGATCGGCGTCAATGGCCATTTGTTTGCCGGGCAGGGCATCAAGGGTAAAACGAGCAGATACTTCTGAGATTCGTTCTCCTCCTTTGGTAATAACCACAAAGTTAATGATCATCAATATGACAAAAATAACCATACCAACGACATAGTTGCCGCCAATGACGACTTCACCAAACGCTTGGATGACTTTACCTGCCGCATCACCACCGTTGTGACCTTCGAGCAACACTACGCGTGTGGAGGCCACGTTGAGGGTTAATCTTAGAAGAGTTGCAACCAGCAATATGGTGGGAAAAATCGAAAAGTCCAGCGGACGCTTGGCGGTAGTACTCACCAATAAAACCAAAATAGCCAGAACGATATTAAACGTAAACAAGGCGTCTAGTAGCAATGGTGGAAGAGGCAGAATAACCATTGCCAATATCATTAGTAAGACCAGCGGTATTCCTACATAGCCTTTGGTTGAATTTTTTATTTGTGCTATCCGATTGAGCATGAGCAGGTGTCCTTGGTTAAAAACGGATGATCAATGTTGCAAGTGCTTTGGAATTGCTATGTGGGGCAAAGGCATTGGTTTCGCACCTTGGCCGCTTTTGAATGCTTTAAGTTGCATCACGTAAGTGAGAATATGAGCGATAGCCACGTAGAGCTGACTGGGTATAGCTTGCTCGATGGCGGTAGTGTGGTATATCGCCCGAGTCAATGGCGGTGCATTGATAATTTCAACTTGATTGTCTCGTGCGACCCTTTGTATGTGCATTGCGATTTCATCGACGCCTTTTGCGACCACAAATGGGGCATCCGAACGGCTCAAGTCATACTTAATGGCGACAGCGAAATGCGTTGGATTGGTGATGATGACATCAGCATCTGGCACCATTTTATTAATTTTTCTGCGAGCAAATTGTTGCTGGATTTGCCGAATGCGCTGCTTGACTTCGGGGCGACCCTCGTTATTTTTGAATTCTTCCTTGAGTTCTTGTTTGGTCATTTTTAGCTCTTTTCCGTGTTCCCATTTCTGATAAGGAATATCGAGTACTCCAAACAGCAGAAGGGCGAGCCCCATGAGCAAAAGACCATCGAACAAGATTTGCATTACGCTCACAACACCTTGTGTAAGAGGTAATCTCTGCATACCGAGTAAGGGCTGAAGATGATTATTCAGATAAGCGTAAAGAATGGAGAAAATCACCAAGACTTTGATGGTCGATTTCAGCAGCTCAACGACTGAACGACTAGAAAACATACGCTTTATGCCACTCAATGGATTGAGCTTGCTCAGTTTAGGTTGCGCATTAGAGAGCCGAAATATCCAACCTCCTACCATCATAGTGCTAGCCAATGTAATCAGAATAATGACGACAAATAGTGGAAGCAGCAAAGTAATGATAACGCCAAGGCTGTGCCCGAGTTGCTCTATCATTTGCATTGGATTTTCTAAGTCTTGTTTTGTCAGAGACATGTTGAAGCGAAATATACCGGCAATCTTGTTCCAAACCACACTGAGTTGACTGTGAAAATACACTGTGACAACAAGAAACAGTGCTGCAGTGGTAAACTCTTTCGCTCTTGGGATTTGGCCTTGTTCGCGTGCCTTTTTAACCTTTTGTGGTGACGCCTTTTCGGTTTTATCTTGAGAAGAAGAATCGCTCATCCAGCCCCCGTTATGTATAGGTTTAGATAACGTAAAGTGTCGTTAACCAAAATGGTGTATCGACTGGGGACGCCAGAGATGGAAATCAAGACACTAAAAAGACCTAAAAGCATGGTCATAGGGAAACCCAGCGCATAGACATTGAGTGAGGGCGCAGCTCGATTCATTACACCAAAGCTAATATTTGCCAATAGCATAGAAACAATCGCAGGAAGAGCGAGCGCGAGCGCGCAAGCAAACATCCAACCGAAAATGTTGACGACACCTTGCAGTGATGCTGACGTTAGCCCCGATCCCACGGGCCAAATAGAAAAGCTCTGAACGAGAACGTCAATAACGACTAGATGCCCTTCGAGAGATAAAAAAAGTAATGTACTAAAAATGAGAAATAAACGCCCAAGAATGGCCACAGACAGGCCATTGACAGGATCGTTCATGATCGCCATACCTAAGCCCATTTGCATCGAAATAGTCTGTCCGAGCGTGGTAAAAATACTAAACAGCAAGTGAAGTATCAGGCCAAAGAACAATCCCCATATCGCTTGTTCAAAGGCCAAAAATAGTGAGGTCAGCGAAAAAAGATCCACAGCAGGCATTGTGGGCATAAGCGGCGCTGAGATCACAACAATCGACAGAGCCAACAAGCTTCGAACCCATAGGGGAACCAAAGCATCGCCGAAAAAGGGCATAGAAATGAATACTGCCCCGACTCGAAAAAATGGCCACCAAAGCTGACCAAGAAGACGGGAAATGTCTGCAAAGGTGATATCCATTAGCCGATCATTCCCGGAATGTTGTGAAACAAGTAATCAAATAGGTCCATGATTTTTCTTAGCATCCAGTGTCCGGCAAATATCACCATAAGTAAGGTCACTAACAGGCGTGGTAAGAAGCTTAAAGTTTGTTCATTTATTTGAGTTGCGGCTTGAAAGATGGCGATACCTAGCCCAACGATCAGCCCTGGGATAACTAAAACAGCCACCATTGAGATGATGAGCCATACCGCATTGGAAAACAGAGTGACGGTCATTTCAGGTGTCATTGATCCTCCTTATTAGCCAAAGCTGGCTGAAAGGGTGCCTACGGTCATGGCCCATCCATCGACTAAGACAAATACCATCAATTTAAAGGGCAGAGAGATGATAAGTGGTGATAGCATCATCATGCCCATGGCCATTAATACGCTCGCGACTACCAGATCAATAATTAAGAAAGGAATAAACAGCATAAAACCAATCTGAAAGGCAGTTTTTAACTCACTTATCACAAATGCAGGAAGAATAACGGCTAGAGAAACGTCTTCAACCGCGATGTCTTGAGGCTCATTGGCAATCCGCAACATTTGTTCCAACGCACTCTTTTGTGTTTGAGATAGCATAAAATGTCGCACAGGTTTTTCTGCGATTGTAAAGGCTTGCACTAAGGTTATTTCGCCACTGTCATAGGGCTGGAAAGCATTTTGGTAGATATCACTCCACACTGGACGCATGATTAAAAGTGAAAGAGCTAAGGCAATACCAACCAATACCCGATTAGGTGGACTTTGTTGAAGGCCAAGTGCCTGACGAAGAATCGCCAATACTACTATGATCCGCGTGAAGCTTGTTGCCATGAGAATAAACGCAGGTAGAAAACTCAATGCCGTCATTAAGAGCAAAATTTGCAATTTAACACTGTATTCTTGCTGTGATGCGCCATCCGTGACCGATAGGATGGTTAAGCCTGACTCATTTGCTGCACAAGGGAAACCAATCAGTAGGCTTAACCAGCCAATATGTGTTATCCACCTCACTATGGAAGAAGATCTAGTCATGCGTGTCCAAAGCCTCTATTGAATCGCAGAATCAAGGGCTGAATCGACAACATCAATCAGTCTTAGGCCATATTTTTCATTAACAACCACAACTTCAGCATGACCCATGAGTGAACCATTGACCTTGACATCAAGGGGTTCGCCATTGAGTTTGTCCAACTCTATAACACTCCCTTCCCCTGCTTTCATTAAGTCACCAAGGGCGATATCTTTACTTGCCACTTCCAAGGTGACGGTAACGGGAATATTTTTGAAGAAACTTAAATCTCGCTCTGGAATGGAGTGGCTCATATCTAAGTTTTCGTTTGTTGACTCATCAAATTGAAAATCATCGAAGTCTAATTCGTCTGTGTTAAAAGCGGGAATATCGGTTGACGTGCTCATTTAAAAGATTCCTTATCTTGGTTGAGAATTAAAACAAGTTGTCCATCATTGTCTGCGACTGTGCCATTAAACAAATGCTGCTGTCCGATACTTGCCGGCGCGGAGGATAGTAATTCGATGGGCAATATATCCTTGGGTCGCAATGATAGAAGTTCACTCAGTCGAATACGTTTTTGACAAAGTAAAACATTGAGTTTTACAGGCGTAGATTCCAGAGATTGGCAGAAGGGTTGATACATGGACTGTTTAGGTTGAAGCGCTAATTCGTCCGTCAAGGTATCGATAAGTACATGGTCAAGTTTGATGTGAATAAGGCCTTGATGACCGCCAAAGTTGATACTAATGGTGGCATAAAGTCCGGTCCCTTGGGTCGGTTCAAACTTGCCTCGAGTCCACATATCGCTTGGTGCCAACCAACTAGCGATAATAGTCCCTATTTTTTCTTGAAGCCGAAGGTCGCTGCTACAGAGTTCACTGCTGTTTCGTTCGACTTTGGCCGCATAAAAACTGTCGGAGAGTTTAATCAGTACAGGGCCATCAATGTACGCAAATATTCTTCCGCCTGATTGATGTTTAAATGTACTTATTAATGATTTTTCCATTTCACTACTGGCAAAGGTGTGAAGTGAAACGGTATTTATGTTGGTTTTTACGTGGTGTGACTTTAGCCAATTTTGCAGTTCATAGGTTAAAATATTGCATGAGTTTGATATTAAATTATCCAATTTGTCTCGAATAATGTGAATCGGCTTTCCTAGAGATTCAATACTTAACATTTGAAAATCTGGAATTGATATCTTGCTGAATCTATCCATTTATATTTTACCATTTTCTGACAAAAGTACTTATATAAATTTCTACATCAATTCATTCATCATTACATAGGTTTTTTTGTTGCAAATAAGTCTTGTTTATAAAATTTGTGACTTTACTCCATATGTTGATTTTAATTCCTTATTCACATCTTCTCATTAAAAATAAAAAAGGTTAGTTTGCAATACATGCAAGGTGTGAATGGATTGAGTGCGAGTCCGTCGCATTCGCCGCATATTAATTCACTTTATTCAATTGGTTTTAAAGGGTTTTTGTTTATTTGTTACGCAGTTGTTGTTTTGATTAAAAAATGTTTAATTTATTTGGTTTAGATGTCGCATCTTATAGTTTATACCATCACGTGTACGAAATAATTTTCAATAAATAACTATTTCAATAATTTAATGGCCTTAAAGAAAGTTATGAATATCAATGTTAAAAGAGAATATTTATTACTTATTATTTTCTACTGCTCGTCTGCTATGGCAAATTTTGACTGGGGAATTCCAATGGATGAAGTTAATTGGATTTATAAAGGAAGTCGCTTAGAGTGCAGTTTAATTTTTGAAAACTCTTCCTACGGGAAGTTTTCCTTCCTCTCAGAGGAAATAGGCAAGTTAACTTTTAAAATATCTTTGGCTGGAAATAATAATCGCTGGAAATATGCACAAGTATATAGCACCCCAGAACCTTGGAGTATCGATAATAAAAATAAGCCAGTAGGTCAGAATACATCAATTAAAAATAGCTATTTTACATTTCACCAAAATATCGATGTTCTTTTAGATAAACTAACCAAAGGTAGCTGGATTGCATTTCATCTCAGCGGAAAAGAAGTTTCCGAACGTCAATGGCTGCAATTGCCTACAGTCCGGATTCAAGAACCACTTTTAGAGTTTCGACGTTGTTTAACTCAACTGCCAAAGATGTCTTATGAAACCGCACAAAACCTCACCATCTACTTTGGTCAGGGTTCTTACGCCATTGACGGTATACAAAAGAAAATCTTAGCTGATTTTTCCACTTATCTTAAGGCAGATACAAGCGTTACCCAAGTTCTCATTGATGGGTATAGTGACAACACTGGTTCGGATTTGAGCAATTTGAACCTATCTAGACAAAGAGCAAACGAACTTGCACATGCGCTTCAAAGCTATGGAATTGCAGAGGATAAGATACAAGTTCGCTCACATGGGGTTCGTTATCCTATCGCAAGCAATGATACTCCAGAAGATCAGGCGAAAAATCGTCGTGTGACGATTAGGATAGTGCGAAGTAACGAACAAATAGTGCCCCAACAAAAAACGAAAACCATTAAAAACACGGAAGAGGCTTAAGATGACTAAAGTACGTATTTTGTTGGTCGAGCCCAAGGATGACTTTGCACAGCCGATCATAAAAGTACTCGAACAGTCTGGATACCGAGTCATCCATGTTCGAACAGGGCGCAGTGCGCTACTTGAAGCCAATGCAGCGATCACCTTAGTCAGTTCCAATTTGCCTGATATGTGCGTGCGTGAATTCGTTCATTGTCACAATAAAAAGTCTGGGATTGGTGTGGCCATAGCAATTGTTGAGCAAAATCAAGGAATGCTTGCCGCAGAAACAATGAAAGCGGGAGCGACTGATTATCTTTTACGTCCATTTGAAAGTAGCCAGTTGGTAAGCTTACTTCGTCGTGTTGAGGTTGTTGGCAAACCAATAGCGAATCTTGTTGCAGAATCTTGGCGTAGTAAACAAGTTCTTCAACTTGCTCACAGAGCCGCATGTACCAAAGCTAGCGTGTTGATTACCGGAGAATCTGGCACAGGTAAGGAAGTCCTAGCACGTTATGTTCATCAGCATTCGTCTCGAGCTGACGGGCCTTTTGTTGCTGTAAACTGCGCAGCTATTCCAGAATCAATGCTAGAGGCTGTGTTGTTTGGCCATGTTAAGGGGGCTTTTACTGGAGCGACTCAATCGCAAAGCGGTAAATTTGAGGAGGCAGAACAGGGCACACTTTTTCTTGATGAAATTGGTGAAATGTCACCCTCCGTACAGGCTAAGTTGCTGCGGGTATTGCAAGAGCGAGAAGTGGAACGCGTTGGTAGTCATAAAGCGGTTCAGCTTGATATTCGTGTCATTGCAGCAACGAATAAAGATCTGCGTGAAGAAGTGAAACATGGTCGATTTCGCGAAGATCTCTATTATCGTTTGGACGTATTGCCTTTGCATTGGCCACCACTTCGAGATCGAAGTGAAGATATCCTGCCCATCAGCCAATTCTTTATCAACAAGTATCAAGACGGCAGCCAATGCCAACTATCTCATGATGCCAGAGCCGCGTTGTGTCAGTACCACTGGCCCGGCAATATTCGTGAACTAGAAAACGTGATTCAGCGTGCATTGGTTATGCGTCATGGCGATTACATTACCGCTCAAGACCTTATGCTACCTGTTGATATTCCTTGCTCTATTCAAGATTCTTTACCTACGCACACTATGGGGCATGTCGAAATTAAGAAGCAGGCAGAGTATCAATATATTCTCGAACAACTCCGTCATTTTGGCGGAAATCGCACTAAGACGGCTAATGCACTTGGTGTGACTACGCGCGCATTGCGATACAAACTAGCGGCAATGCGTGAACAAGGTATTGATCTGCAGTCAGCTCTTGGCTCGGCTGCTTAAAGGAGGAAAATTCATGGCAAGTCACCCTATCCACAATACGATAAGCGCAGAGCAGTTGATGTTGTCTAAAATGGATGCGATGCAATCGGTTATTCAGCCTGAGTCTGCGATCTCAGCGAACCCTCTAGATACGGAGAATATCACTTCGTCTCTGTCTTTTTCTGATGCAATGATGAATGTTCTTGACTCTGTCAATCAATATCAATCTCTAGCCAGTAATAAAATGACCGCTGTGGAAACAGGTCAAAGTGATGATCTCGTTGGTGCGATGATAGCGAGTCAAAAAGCGAGTTTATCCTTCGATGCCTTGATGCAAGTACGCAATAAGGTTGTGACCTCATTTGAAGACATCATGAAGATGCCGGTGTAGCCCATGTCAGAATTAACAACACAAGTCGCTGGTGGTGCACCTCTGCATGCCTCTAGTCGTGAAGCCTCTTCCCAAAGAGGGATTCACGATTTAACCGAACAAATCAAACGGCTATGGTCAAATAGTCAAAGAAACTTAGTTTTGTCTGCGGTTTTAGCTGCTATTGTCGCGGCGATAATCGTTGTGGCGCTGTGGAGCTCGACGCAAAGCTACCGACCTTTGTATAGTCAACAAGAAAGGTTTGATACTGGTGAAATCGTTTCGGTACTTGAATCTGAAGGAATCAACTACCGATTGCAGGAGCAGAATGGTCAAGTACTGGTGCCGGAAGGTGAGGTTGCAAGGATTAGGATGCTATTGGCGGCGAAGGGCGTCAAGGCTAAGCTGCCCACAGGTTTGGACTCACTGAATGAAGATAGTTCACTCGGTACCAGTCAGTTTATGGAAACGGCACGCTATCGTCATGGTTTAGAAGGCGAGTTGATCCGCACGATAATGTCACTCAATTCGGTATCCAATGCTAGGGTTCATCTGGCAATACCTCGCCAAACACTGTTCGTCAGACAAAATAGTGAAGCACCTTCTGCCTCTGTGATGTTGGAACTCAAACCCGGTGAAGATCTTAAACCTGAACAGGTTGAAGCCATCATCAACCTAGTTGTGGGCAGTGTCACGGCAATGAAACCAGAGCAAGTGTCCGTCATTGACCAATATGGCCGTTTGCTCAGTGCCGATGTGGGTTCTGCAGAAGCAGGGAAAGTCAATGCCAAGTACCTAGAATACCAACGTAATGTGGAAAAACAAATTATTCAACGTGCTTCCGACATGCTGACTCCTATTGTTGGGCCGAGTAACTTTCGTGTTCAAGTTGCGGCAGATATGGATTTTAGTCAGGTCGAGGAGACTCAGGAGATTCTTGATAACACGCCGGTCGTGCGTAACGAACATACCATCACCAATAACTCTGTCGATCAAATAGCGTTAGGCGTTCCAGGAACCTTAAGCAATCAACCGCCAGTTACCGGTGAAGCGCCAACTCATGATAGTCAAAACACCAATGCGCGCTCTGAAATAAACCGTCAGTACGCAGTTGGTAGCAGTGTTCGTCGTACGCAGTTTCAGCAAGGGCAGATCAATAAGTTAAGTGTCTCTGTATTGCTCAATCAAGCTGTAGCTCCTAATGGACAGGCATGGACTGACGAGGAAAAAACGCAGATATCAACCATGGTCACAGATGCGATAGGTATCCGTGCTGATCGTGGCGATACATTGAGCCTGATGAGCTTTGGTTTTACGCCTTTAGCCATTGAAGCGCCACCCAGTATTCCATGGTGGCAAGATCCGACGGTTCAGCAACCAATGCGGTATGTGATTGGTGGTATGTTAGGTATGGCAATGATTTTCTTTGTCTTGCGTCCTTTGATCCTCCATCTGACCGGTGCAGACCATCATTCACAAGAGTTAGAGTTCGCTGACTCGGCGCAAGACACCATATTCGACGATATACAAACTCGTGAAGAGAGAGAAAGAGAAGAAGTGCTCAACCAAAAACTATCAGAACGAGGAATTTCTGTATCGTCTGGGTTTGACATGGGACAGGACATGCTGCCTCCGGCGGGCTCACCATTAGAAATCCAGCTTAAACATTTGCAGCTGATCGCAAATGAAGAGCCAGAACGAGTTGCAGAAGTATTAAAACAGTGGGTGAATGTAAATGAACACAGCGCAATTAAAGCAAAAGCCAATGCTTAGTCACGTTGAGCAAACGGCCCTTGTACTCTTGGGTATGGGAGAAGATGCCGCTGCTAAAGTGCTGCGTCATTTCACTCGTGATGAAACTCAACGAGTGACGAAAGCTATGTCCAAATTGAGTGGTATAAAAAGCGACAGTGCCAATGGGGTTATCCAGACTTTCTTTGAAGACTTTCGTCAACACAGTGGTATCAGAGGTGCATCTAAAGAGTATCTGTCTAAGACCCTACGTAAGGCTTTGGGGAACGACTTAGCCAAAGGGTTACTTAACTCTCTATATGGTGATGAAATTAGCAATAATATGCAAAAGCTACAATGGGTTGATTCTGACGTATTGGCGAGATTTATCGCCAAAGAACACCCACAAATGCAAGCGATTTTTCTGGCTTATTTGCCAGCGGAAAGCTCTTCAGCGGTTCTAAAGTGTATGCCAGAAGATCAACATGATGAGTTGTTATTCCGCATTGCCCAAATGCAAGATATCGACCACCAAGTTGCCGGCGATCTTAATGATTTGATAGAGCGCTGTATCGAGCAAGCCTCTATCAACCAAAGTGCTCGCCTATCTGGAGTCAAACAAGTGGCTGACATC
Organism: Vibrio zhanjiangensis; assembly: GCF_030161235.1. Lineage (GTDB taxonomy): Bacteria > Pseudomonadota > Gammaproteobacteria > Enterobacterales > Vibrionaceae > Vibrio > Vibrio zhanjiangensis. The sequence continues at coordinate 21,220 of NZ_BSPW01000024.1, forward strand.
ATCAACAGGTTTGAGGGAGACAGGGGCTCTTTAATGGAACTGCTCAAATTGCATGATGAAGATGTTGTCAATGAAATTGAGCAGAACATGTTTGATTTTATGGTATTAGGGCGTCAGCCCGAAGAAACAATGGATCGTTTGGTTCAGCAAGTTCCGTTGGAGTTGTGGTCGTTAGCATTAAAAGGTGCTGAAATACAGCTTCAGTTAGCGATTAAGAGTGCGATGCCCCAGCGTATGATAAAAGCGTTGGAAGATGATATGGAAGTGCGCGGAGCGGTACCACTCAGCCGAGTTGAACGAGCCAGACTGGACATTATGCAAATGGTGAGAGAGCTCGATGAAGCCGATGAAATAGAGTTAATTCTTTATGACGAACCCAGAGTGGAGTAAATCATGGCTTTAACCAAATCTGAGTGTTTTGAAATACCGACATCGGGCTACCGCATCCATCGTTTTCCTCCGTTAGCGAAACCGGCAGAGGTTGATGAAAGCTTTGCCATCGATGACGACTGGCACGACTCTCAAGCTGAAATTCAGCAAAGACTCCAAGAAGGTTTTCAAACCGGGCTTGACCAAGGGCATGAAGAAGGTATGCGTCAAGGGTTAGCTCAAGGGCAGCAGCAAGGTTTACTTGAGGGACAAAAAGAGGGGTTCCAACAAGGATTTGTCTCCGGCGAACAATCAGGTAAACAAGCCTTTGTCGAAGCAACCAAGCCAGTTAACGCAATCTACCAGTCATTGTCGCATTGGCAAGCAGAACGGGAGCAGCAGCAAAGGCATATTATTTGTGAATTGGTACAGAAAGTGGCTCAGCAGGTCATTCGCGCTGAGCTCACCCTTATGCCACAACAGATTTTGGCTTTAGTCGATGAAACACTAGAAGCGATGCCGGGTAAAACAGAAAAGGTGACGGTTCATCTAAATCCACAAGACCTAGCGCGTCTCGAAGACATCAAGGCTGAAATCGCGAAAGAGTGGAAATTGGTTGCAAATCCTGATCTTTTGCCGGGTGGTTGTCATTTGGTCACCGAAGAAGCCGAAGCGGATGCGAGCTGTGATTCACGCCTACAAGCATGCATGGACAATGTTAAGCAGCATTTGCTTGATGAGGTGACTCAAGTCAGTGATGAGGCCGATGAGTAAGACACAAGCATTTGAATTGCTCTCAGAGCGTACCAATGAAGCGCTTGCTTCACTTGACTCTATCCCCATTGCTCGTGTTACGGGTAGGTTGGTTAAAGTCTCAGGTGCCATGCTTCAAGCTGTGGGGTGTCGTTTTAAGCTCGAACAGCGCTGCTTGGTGGAAACATCTGAAGGCGACATGATAGAGGCTCAGGTTGTTGGGTTTGATCATGCTATCGCTTTTTTAATGCCGATACGCCGTCTTGGTGGTTTATTTGCGGGAGCCAAAGTTATCCCACTCGATGGGGACAGTACCGTTGAGCTTGGTGAACATTGGCTTGGGCGCGTTGTTAATGGTTTGGGTGAGGTGCTTGACGATGGGCCGAAACTTCGCGGTGGTGACCGAGTGTCACTTGAACCTAGACCCATTAACCCACTCAAGCGAAGGCCTGTTGACTCACCGCTGAATATAGGTGTTCGCGCTATTAATGGACTGCTCACTGTTGGCAAAGGTCAGCGCATCGGTTTGATGGCAGGAAGTGGTGTTGGCAAAAGTGTGTTACTCGGGATGATGGCTCAAAATACCGAAGCCGATGTCATTGTTGTGGGCTTAATTGGTGAGCGTGGGCGTGAAGTCCGTGAATTTATTGAGACTAACTTAAGCGCCGACGCTCGAAGAAAAGCGATTGTGATTGCCGCGCCAGCAGACGAATCTCCGCTGATGAGGCTTAGAGCCACATTACTGTGCCACCGTGTTGCTGAGTATTTTCGTGACAAAGGTAAAGACGTTTTACTGATGATGGACTCTTTGACTCGTTATGCCATGGCTCAGCGTGAGATAGCCTTGTCATTGGGCGAGCCTCCTGCAACCCGAGGTTATCCGCCATCCGTTTTTAATGTGTTACCTCAATTACTTGAACGTTCAGGAAATGGAGAAAATCCCGTTGGCAGCTTAACTGCCATATATACCATTCTTGCGGCAGGGGATGACCAACAAGACCCAGTCGTTGACTCGGCAAGAGCGATTTTAGACGGTCATGTGGTGCTGTCGAGAAAACTGGCTGAGCAAGGGCACTATCCTGCTATTGATATTGGCGCTTCTATTAGTCGTTGTATGGCGTCTTGTGTGCCGGTAGAGCACATCACTTTAGCAAATCAGTTTAGGCAGGCTTATTCAAGTTATCTTGAAGTCAAAGACCTTATCCCTCTTGGCGGCTATCAGCCAGGACAGGATCTCACACTGGATAGCTACGTTGCTATGTATCCTAGATTAAGCCAATACCTTCAACAAGCTGCAAATTGTTCGGTTGATTTTCCACAGAGCATCGCAGAGCTGGCTCAGCTGTTTCAGTCACCATAGGCGAAGTATATGCAGTCAAAGCAGAAAGCCATTAGCCAATTTCGTACATTAACCCAGAAGCAGCGTGACCTCATGTGCGCTGAACTTGAGACCTTGCAGCAGCAAAGTGATCAAGCGAATAAACGCATAGAGCAATTATTGGACTTGAAAAAACAAACTCGTGCCAATCGACGGACTCATCTTCACCGAGAAATGCTACTCAACCAATGCCAAGTACAAGGAATGTTGAGCAAGATGGTTGACCATCAGCAACACGAACTTGAGCTTGTGCATGCCCAATATCATTCATTGCAAACGTTACTCAAGGCCAAACATATCAAAGTCAAAGGGTTAGAGAATCAATTAGCGAGTTGGCAACGAGAGCAAAAAATCGTGTTGCAGAAAAACGAAGATTTGGCGTTGGAAGAAGCAATAAACAATTTTTCTGCGCGGCAATTATCCGGTCTCTAAACACGTATCGATTGAAAGTGTATTGAGTAAAGCGGCCGTTGTTGAAGCATGATTAAATTGAGCCTTAATCTATGGAATATGCTTTCAAGTTATTGAATAAACGACTTTTCCCACTTCATATGATTGAGTAAATTTAAGTGAGCTTGTCGGGCTCACCAAGCCGAAATAGAGTGTTGTGGTAGAGGATGTTATGCGGCCTACTCATTTTACAATCATGATTCCGAGTAACAAGGGAACACGCTTTTTCTCTTTTTCGGGGAGGACCGTCACAGCGGTTAAATATGGCGTGTTGTGTGTCGTTGTACTCATCACTGCTTTGATTGTAGGGGTAACAAAGCTTGTTGGTGATGTTGCTCATTCTAACCAAGAGAAAATCAACTGGATGACTAAGACTCGTTCGCTCGAAAGTGCATTGAGCCTTTCCCATGCGACGAAAGATGCCCTTGAAACGAGTCTGGAAAAAAATGAGCAAGCACTTGACTACGTGACGGATAAGGTCAGTAGCATAGAGTCTGCTTTAGCTTTATCGACAGAGTCTTTTAGCCTCAAGGATAGAGTCGACAATCTCGCCTTGCGCTCCGCAGTTCGTCATCAAATGATGCAACGGATACCCAATGGAAGGCCGGTTAAAACGGGGCATCTTTCATCACATTATGGGTATCGTATTCACCCTGTGACAAAGTCAAAAGCCATGCATCATGGAATGGACTATGCAGCCAATATTGGTACGCCAATCTATGCCCCTGCAGATGGAGTGATTGAAGTGGTGAGGAAAAGCAATAAAGGGTCAGGTAACTTTATTCGAGTGGCGCACTCATTTGGCTTTACTTCCTCTTATTCACACCTGAGCGTATTTAAGGTCAAGCGCGGTGATTATGTAAAAAAAGGCCAATTAATCGGCTTAACGGGCAATTCTGGCCTTTCGACAGGTTATCACCTTCATTATGAAATTCGTTTGGTTGGCCGCTCGCTCGATCCTTTACCTTTCACTCAATGGAATATGAACAATTTTGATGCGATTTATAAATCGAATGAGGATGTACAATGGGACTACTTAGTAAACAGAATAGAGAATCAAATGGTCACAGCTCTCAAACTGTCATCGCAGAGGGGACCTTTATCGAAGGACAACTCAAGCTTACTTGTCACATCCAGATAGACGGTCAAGTCAAAGGGAATATTGAAACTGACCGGTGTGTCACTATCAGTGCTGCAGGCTCTGTAGAAGGCTCGATTCGTTGCGATTGCCTAATTGTTAACGGTCGCTTTTTAGGTCAAGCCTATTCGAAAAGTTTACAAATACTCGAAAACGGGCACTTAGAAGGTGAAGTCTCTGCAACCGAATTCACCATAGAAAAAGGAGGAGTATTTCTTGGCAGTTCAAGAAATATCACTGTTGAGGAGGTCGTTCCGTTAACCAGCGTGAAAAAACGTGATAAAACCTTGCCCGAGCAAAACAAAAAAGGGGCTGAGCAGTACGCTTAGCTACGGCTGTTGCTGAAATCATAAAAAACCGTGTATTGCCTGCACGGTTTTTCTTTTTTGATAAGTTTATTTATATTAACCTGCGCTAAGCTTTAAGTAGTGTTATTTTATTGTCATAAACCAAGGTCTTGAGTTTAGATAGCCTATTTGTCTCTCTATGATAGGCGGCCTAGAGCCAAAAGCTCAACGAGCTATGGGTTGTTTTGTTATTCAATGATCGTTTGAGACCATTTTTGCACTTAGACAAGGATAGACGTGACTAGTCAGTACACATGTGATGATTTGATATTTGATGTAGAGAAGATGACGGTGAGTACCACGCACCATAGTCGCGCGCTTAACTACAACGAATGTCTGCTCCTGAAAACATTATTAGACAACGCCAATCAGGTATTGGGAAAAGAAGCGCTCAAGTCGGCAGGTTGGCCAGATACCATAGTGACCGATTCTTCATTGCAAAAATCCATCCAGAAGATTCGTTTAGTGATTGCGATTTCTAACTCCGTTGAACTCAAAACCGTGGTCGGCGTTGGTTATATGCTCTCATGTGAATGTGTTGGTGAGTTTTATGACGCCAAGAGTCCCCCCATTAGCCAAAGCAAACGCAAAGCCTTATCACCCAATGGCTGGGCACGAATAGCGCTTGGTATTAGCAGTGCTCTGTTACTGACCGCAGCCTCGCTTGAATTTGCCTGCGTGACCAATACGCGCTTTATATCTTATTTAAACCCTGACTATGAGCTGCTTGATATCGGAGCGAAACAAGTGTTGCACCGCCAAGGGTCTGAGATCCCATCTGAGGTGTTAGAGGCGATTAAAGCGTCCAAATGCGATTGCCTATATTTCTTTAGCGTAAATAAGGACACTGGGCGCTACAATATTGCGGTGCATGATAAAGCGGCGCGTGACAGTAAAACTTACCTAGTCGAACCTGCAATGATGTCCAAGGTCGCTAAGGAGTGGACAAAATGAAAAGTCTTAAACTTTGGATTGGCCTCTTTGTCGCGTCTTTGTTGATTTATGTCAGCTCCTTGTACTTTAGCAGTCAACAATTGCTGATGGAAGGTCGTTATATTGCTCGTATTTTTGGCTATTCGGAAACCAATGGCTTTTGGCGAGAAAGGCTTGAGCTCAATCTCAAGCGAGAAAATATTGAATCGACTATCTCAGTTGAAGGGGATGGTTTAGAGGGGGTGGCCTTATTTGCCATCAATGGTGAAGTCACCCAATCTGATAAGGGGGTGTTTTCCATGTCTTATTCCACAACCCCAATTCAAACTTCAAAAGTGGTGGATGGCTATCACTCAGTGAGCTACACATCACTCTTTTTGTCCGGCCATTCAGAAAATGCGCTAGTGTATCAGAATGAAGATATTATGATGGTTGAGGGGCCAAGAAGTGCCGTGATGTTAATTCGCAGCCAAGGCACCGTATTTAAATAAAAAATCTCCCAGCAGATGCTGGGAGATTATATGGACAGTGGTTAAGTTCAGATTTAGAAGTGGTACTGAACGTTAGCCATAAAGGTTACGTCGTCTTCGATTTTATCTTCATAGGACCATGATTCATCACCACCTGTTTCTTCTCCGTCGTGAGCTGTGTAGGCGATTTCAGCACCTAGGCTCCATTTTTGAGTTAGTCTGTAGTCTAGGCCAGTTTGCACACCATAAGTAAAGCCATCTAGGTCATCTGCATCGCTTTCAAAAAACTCATAGCCCATATGTGCACCAACCGTCCAGCTAAGCTTGTTAGCGATAGGTAACATATAGTCATAGCTAACGGTTAAGTCTGTACGGTCAATGGTATCAGCACCTTCTGCATCAACCTCAAGAGCATCATAAGCAAGGCTCATCTTTACTCTATGGTGGTCGTTAATAATCGCACCGCCACTTAATCCAGTAATTACAGAAGGATCGGTATCCAGAGAATCTTCATACGGTTGTCCCTCGTCCGTTCCGGTTTCCTTTATTTTACCACTAATATGAGTACCGGCATCAAAACCGACAAAGTAGTCATAAGTGTTTTCTGCACTGGCACCAAATGTGGTTGCTGCTGCCAATGCGCCTAAAGCGAAAAGTGTTACTGTTTTGTTTTGCATAATGGTTTTCCTAAGTATCTAAAGCTAACAAGTCGCTAACTCTGTTGTTATGTCGTTATCGATGCTGTTATCGATATCGATCTTGTTATCGATTTTTTGTTTCACGCTGTGGTGAAAGTGGTGACTAAGTTAGAGCCTTGAGCCTAAAAACAGAAAGGAATTACACGGAATCGCGCAGAAAAAACATCAAGCACATTTATTTACCTTTTTATTTTTTTTGTTATTGCATGTGATTGATTTTTTTTTGACTTTAATTCTTGGCGTGTATTTTGAAAGAGGTTGAATTTGGTTTTTGGGGTGTGCTGATGATTTGAATTTTGCGCAGAGTCAGTTCCCTTTTGGTACTGAGCTATCAATAGAGGGTAAAAAGTGCTGACATAATGTCTTGCTTAATGACGAAATGAATGGCGCAGCTAAAACGCACAAACCTAACCATCCGGTTTTCTCGCAAAGCTCACGATAAAATGACTTGCCGAAGCTTCGAGAGAATCGAGCAGATGAGCGTTGGAAATGTGAAGATAGTGGTATAAATACCCTTTGGTCAGTGGCGGGCTTACGACTTTGATTGCCGGCTTTATCGTAAGCTTACAATCAAGCTTCAAAAGAGGCTGTGGTTACTATTAAGCATGGAGTTGTACATTGCAATGGTTTTTTGGCGGTTCAAAAAATGCTGTGAGTGTTTCAGAGTTTAAATTGTGCTGCGTAAAAAAGTTTGGGAGTGTGGCAATGCTTATTCGAAGCGGAGAATTGGTATCCAAATAAAAAAACTCCCAGCCGAAGCTGGGAGAGCTTAGATGGTAGTTACGCTTAGCTTTAGAAGTGGTACTGAACGTTAGCCATAAAGGTTACGTCGTCTTCGATTTTAAAATCAGAGTTCCACAACTCACCACTACTATCCATATAACCATCTTTAAAGTAGTCGTGAGCGGTGAAGGCAATTTCAGCTCCTAGGCTCCAGTGTTTAGTCAGTCTGTAGTCTAGACCTGTTTGAACACCAAAAGTAAAGCCGGCCGCGTTGTCCCAATCATGTTTATCGACGAAGAACTCATAACCCATATGCGCGCCTACTGTCCAGTTAAGTTTGTTAGCTAAAGGTATCATATAGTCATAGTTGGCTGATAGGTCTGTGCGATCTACAGCTCTATCATATCCTTCAATTTCTAGCGCGTCATAAGCTAAGCTTATCCTTACTCTATGATGGTCATTGATAATGGCACCACCACTTAACCCAGCAATTAAAGAAGGGTCGGTATCTGTGGATCCACTATAAAATCCTTCATCTTCAAATTTCGAAGTCATTAACTTTGCTTTACCACCAATATGAGTACCAGCATCAAAGCCAACAAAGTAGTCATATGTGTTTTCTGCGTTTGCGCCAAAGGTAGTTGCTGCTAATGCGCTCAAAACGAGGGTTTTTAAGGGGTTGTTTCTCATAATGTATTTCCTAGGTGTCTAAAACTAACAAGTATCTAAATCACTAAAAATATCCCCTTAAAGCTGGGGGATATAAGAACAGTGCGAATGACTTGGCATTAGAAGTGGTATTGAACGTTAGCCATAAAGGTTACGTCTTCTTTTAATTGAACAGACCGCTGACCGCCTACATAATGAAATGTTTCTTTACCGTGAGAAGTGTGAGCTACCTCTGTACCTAGGCTCCAGTTTTTAGTCAGTCTGTAATCTAGACCAGTTTGAACACCCGTGATAAATCCATCATAATAATCTGCATCGCTTTCGAAGGCCTCGTAACCCATATGTGCACCGACAGTCCAGCTAAGCTTGTCGGTCATAGGTAGCATATAGTCATAACTAACGGTCAAGTCTGTGCGGTCAATAGTTTCACTGTAACCATCAATATCCAGTCCATCGTAAGCAAGGCTCATCTTTACTCTATGACGGTCATTGATAATGACACCGCCACTAACCCCACTAATTAATGAAGGATCGGTATCGACAGAATCATCAAGTGAATGGGATTCGTATGATGGATAATCTGTATAGTAACCATGGGACTGCACCTTTCCGTTGATGTGTGTCCCCAAATCAAAACCGACAAAGTAGTTATATGTGTTTTCTGTGTTTTCTGCGCTAGCACCAAAGGTGGCTACTGCCAATGCACCTAAAGCGAAAAGTGTTACTGTTTTGTTATGCATAATGGTTTCCTAAGTATCTAAAGTTGGTACGTGTCTAAGTCTTGTTGTTATTGAATTTTTGCTTCACTCTGTGGTGAAAGTGGTGACTAAGTTAGAGTCTTGAGCCTAAAAACAGAAAGGAATTACACGGAATCGCACAGAAAAAATATCAAGAAATTTTTTTACCTTTTTTGGTGTTTTGTTATCATATTCTATTGATTTTATAGGATTTAATATTTTTCGTGTGTTTTGGAATAGGTTGAATTTAGTTTTTTGGTGTGCTGATGATTTGAATTTTGCGCAGAGCCAGTTCCCTTTTGGTACTGAGCTATCAATAGAGGGTAAAAAGTGCTGACATAATGTCTTGCTTAATGACGAAATGAATGGCGCAGCTAAAACGCACAAACTTAACTATCCGGTTTTCTCGCAAAGCTCACGATAAAATGACTTGCCGAAGCTTCGAGAGAATCGAGCAGATGAGCGTTGGAAATGTGAAGATAGTGGTATAAATACCCTTTGGTCAGTGGCGGGCTTACGACTTTGATGGCCGGAAAATGGTCCTTGATTATGTTATACGACTGCATGGGGGCTAACCACACATCCGCTCTCCCTGCCATTAGCATTAAGGCTGCTTGTTCTTCACGGTAGACCAATTTTAAGTGACGATAATGTTTTATGTTTTCCACATAACGATTGCCAAACATAGACACCACACTATTACCTTTAAGCTCGTTTAAGCTTAAATAGGATTGTTCACCCACAGAGAACGCATAGACACCGAACTCTTCTAGAGGGACATCGACTTTAACAAGTACCTGACTATGATCTTCTCCAAGTTTGCTAATTCTTAAATCCAGTGCATCAAATTGCCCTGTTAAAACCGATTGTATTGCACGTTCGTCGGGCATATACGTGATCTCATGGTTTATTCCAGCCCCCGAATAAATCGCATTAATCACCTCTTCTGCTGTCATACCATAGTGCGTTTTTTTATTTTGGTCTCGGTAACTTTCCCCAATGACAATGTGAACAATTTCTTCCTGAGCATAAGCTGGCTGAAGCCCCATGACTCCACAAAGTAAAGCCAATGAAAGTCGTATTCTCATCTCACCCTTCTGCTAATCACTTCTTTGTTACTTACAGTGTGGCTTTTTGCCGGATTTTCGCAACACGCTCTTTTTAACATGGTGGTGAATCGTTAAATGAGTGTTATCGCCAGCTTATTATTAAGCGTTAAAAGTGGCTGCGGTGAGTATTAGGCAAAGATCTGAGCATCATAATGGCTTTCTGGGGGGGGGCAAAAAATGCTGTGAGCTTTTTCAGGGTTTAAATTGTGCAGTGAAAAACAGTTGGGAGTGTGGCAATATTTATTTGAAGCGGAATATTGATATCCAAACAAAAAACTCCCAGCAAAAGCTGGGAGAGTTTAGATGGCAGTTAAGCCTAGGTTTAGAAGTGGTATTGCACGTTAGCCGTTAGGATTACGTCGTTGTCTATCTGTAGAGATGAAGTTCCCCATTCATCTTTTTCGTGTTCTGTATAAGCCACTTCGGTACCTAAGCTCCAGTCTCGTGTGAGTTTATAATCTAAACCGGTTTGTACGCCATAAGTAAAGCCATTTAAATTGTCAGCATCGCTTTCAAAAAACTCGTAACCCATATGTGCTCCGACAGTCCAGTTTAACCTGTTGGCAATTGGTAGCATAAAGTCGTAGCTTGCTGTCATATCCATACGAGAATATGTTTCATCATCTGTGGAATCGGCAATTGTCAGAGCGTCATAGGCTAGGCCAAATTTGACTCTGTGGTGGTCGTTAATGATGGCACCGCCACTTAGGCCAATGATAGGAGAATTATTTTCAACAAGAGTAGCGCTATAGCCTTCCGCTTTATATTCGAACTCTCCATCTACGTGCGTTCCTGCATCAAAGCCGACAAAGTAGTCATAAGTGTTTTCTGCACTGGCAGCAAATGTGGTTGCTACTGCCAATGCACCTAAAGCGAAAAGTTTTACTGTTTTGTTTTGCATAATCGTTTTTCCTATGTATCTAAAGCTAATAAGTAGCGAATTTTGTTGTTATGTTGTTATCGATTTTTATTTCACGCTGTGGTGAAGTGGTAATCAGATTAGGGTTTATGCTCTAAAAACGGAAAGGAATTACACGGAATCACGCAGAAAAAGTATCAAGTAGGTATTTTTACCTTTTTTTATGTTTTTAATGTATAACTAATTGTTTTTTAAAGATTATTTTCTTGTTGTGTTTTTGGTAAAGGTTGGGTTTAGTTTTTGAGCAAGAGTGGTGGTTTAAATTCTGCGCATATGCTGCTGCTTTTGTGCGCTTAACAGCTGAGTTGAGGGTTATAAATAGACTGAATGCGTTGTTTGCTATCAAACCAAAAAATCAATCATTCGGATTTTTGCAGGGCTATATTAGAGCGGGTGTTTTGATGCAGGCGCAATTTGTGTAATGAAAGGATAGCGAGACAATGCAAGCTGGGTTAGCCAGATCTTTAAACGAAAAAAAGACGCCTTTCGGCGTCTTTTTTTGAATTTGGCTCCCCCTGCGGGACTCGAACCTGCGACATACGGATTAACAGTCCGCCGTTCTACCAACTGAACTAAGGGGGAAATGCTTGAAAGCGCCGTGAATATTAGCGATGAGCTTGCACACTGTCAACTATAAAATGGGGTTATTAAGTGATTTTTTTTGTAAAAAAGAGCTTTACTTTTGAGTAGCCCTTTGGGGGAAACGGCTTGGTTTACTTATCCACCAAAATTGTGGATAAGTATGTTGATTAGTATGAAAAAATAGATACTCACATCTTGTACATGCGCTGTTACCAACCGACAAATATAATTTTATAGACTGCAACCCTATGAAATACGACAAGTTAAATAGGTTTTGTGGTATTTTTCTGACCCAAAAATAAAAACTTAGCTTTGTGGGTGATTTATGAGCAGAAGAAATATTGTGGATAAGGTGTGATTGATTTGGGTAAAGACTACGAGCGTATACAAGAGCGCCAATCAGGATACTGACTAAAATGAGTTTGGTACGAGATTGGCTCGTGTTTATGCATGAGATATAGAGTGGTAATCATTATATTTTAATAGAGTTCTTGTTTCTGTACATATATACAGTCAAAATATAGAGCAATGACATCGATAAATTGGATTGAGGAACATATGGGCAAAGTTTTTGAGTTGATCTCTGATTACCAGCCTTCTGGCGACCAACCGACAGCCATTCAGCAGTTGTATGAAGGTTTAGATTCAGGGCTTGCTCATCAAACTCTTTTAGGAGTGACTGGGTCGGGTAAAACCTTTACCTTGGCTAATGTCATCGCCAAGGCTCAGCGGCCTGCGATTTTGCTTGCTCCCAATAAAACACTTGCAGCGCAATTGTACGGTGAGATGAAATCTTTCTTTCCTAATAATGCTGTTGAGTATTTCGTCTCTTACTACGATTATTACCAACCAGAAGCGTATGTACCCACAACCGATACTTTTATAGAGAAAGATGCAGCGATTAATGCTCATGTTGAGCAAATGCGCCTGTCAGCTACTAAAGCTCTGCTGGAGCGTAAAGATGCGATCATCGTGGCCTCTGTTTCCGCAATCTATGGCCTTGGTGATCCTCAATCTTATTTACAGATGATGTTGCATGTTCGCCGTGGTGATGTCATGGATCAACGCGATATATTACGGCGTTTAGCTGAATTGCAGTATAACCGTAATGATGTGGCTTTTGAGCGTGGTCAGTTTCGGGTACGTGGCGAGGTCATTGATGTGTTTCCTGCCGAATCTGATCAAGATGCAGTACGGATCGAGATGTTTGATGATGAAATAGAATGCATCAGTATTTTTGATCCGTTAACTGGCGCGTTAAAGCAAAGAGATTTGCCTCGTTTTACGATTTATCCCAAAACGCATTATGTCACTCCGCGAGAGAAAATTCTGGATGCCATTGAGAAGATCAAAATTGAGCTAGAGCATAGAAAGAAATATTTGCTTGAGAATAATAAGTTGCTTGAAGAGCAGCGTATTTCTCAGCGGACACAGTTTGATATTGAGATGATGACGGAATTGGGCTTTTGCTCTGGGATTGAAAACTATTCTCGCTATCTCAGTGGGCGCAGTGAGGGTGAGCCACCACCCACTCTATTTGATTATTTACCACATGATGGCTTACTTGTTATCGATGAATCTCATGTAACCGTTCCGCAGATAGGCGCAATGTTTAAAGGGGATAGATCGCGTAAAGAGACATTGGTAGAGTTTGGTTTTCGATTACCTTCCGCACTGGATAATCGACCGCTCAAGTTTGAAGAGTTTGAGTCTCTTGCGCCCCAAACCATTTTTGTTTCGGCGACACCTGGCAATTATGAGCTAGAAAAATCGGATGGTGAAATTGCGGATCAGGTTGTTCGACCCACTGGATTGCTAGATCCTGAGCTTGAAGTGAGGCCAGTGGCCACCCAAGTTGATGATTTACTCTCTGAGATTCGTATTCGTTCGGTAAAAGATGAAAGAGTGTTAGTGACCACTTTGACTAAGCGTATGGCAGAGGATCTTACGGAATATCTGACAGAGCATGATGTGAAAGTTCGTTATCTTCATTCGGACATAGATACAGTGGAAAGAGTTGAAATCATAAGGGATTTGCGTTTAGGAGAGTTTGATGTGTTGGTCGGTATCAACTTACTTCGAGAAGGACTCGATATGCCTGAAGTGTCCTTAGTTGCGATTCTCGATGCCGACAAGGAGGGTTTTTTACGATCTGAACGCTCACTGATTCAGACCATAGGACGAGCGGCTCGGAATATCCATGGTAAAGCAATCCTCTATGCCGACAGTGTGACCAAGTCTATGCGCAAAGCTATGGATGAAACGAGTCGCCGTAGAGAGAAACAACAAGCCTACAATGAGGAAATGGGGATTGAACCTCAGGCATTGAAGCGCAGCGTTAAAGATATTATGGAACTTGGTGATATTGCCAAGAGCAAAAAGCAAAGGACATCGAAACTCATTCCTTTGTCCAAGGTAGCAGAGTCGTCACCGTCTTATGCAGTGATGACACCTCAAGACATTGAGAAAGAAATTGCTAAATTGGAAGCACAAATGTATCAACATGCGCAAGATTTGGAGTTTGAGTTGGCAGCACAAAAACGTGATGAGATTGAAGCACTACGTCAGCAGTTTATCGCCAACAGCTAGGTTAGATTGTTGGTATGGTCGTTTTACCAATGCTTAGGTTACGACAACGCTAGGATAGATTCTGTGCAGACAAAAAAAAACCAATAGTAAATGTCTATTGGCTATTTTTGTGAATACTTTGTTCACTAACAACGTCAGTTGGCTAGGTGACCCATAGGGTCAAGAGTACTTAAGCATTAACTATGCCAATTTTTTACCCCCTGATTTTATGGGGTTCAATGGGTTTTTTATGCATTTAATTTGCAAAATGCAAAGCGTAATGCAATCATTTATACAATTTGCAACGACGAGTTTGGTTTAGCTATGCATCAAAACACAGATATTCAAAAGTCCAAATATTTATTGATGGTAGAAGACACGGCATCTGTGGCAGCACTATATCGTTCCTATCTTACCCCTCTTGGTATTGACATCAATATTGTCGGCACTGGCCGTGATGCTATAGAGAGTCTTAGCTATCGTACCCCGGATCTTATTTTGCTCGATCTGAGGCTTCCCGATATGACGGGGATGAAAGTATTGCATGCGGTTAAGCAGAAAAATGCCGATATTCCCGTTATTTTTATGACCGCACATGGCTCGATTGATACCGCGGTTGAAGCGATGCGTCACGGAGCTCAAGACTTTCTCATCAAGCCATGTGAAGCGGATCGGCTGCGTGTGACGGTCAATAATGCGATTCGCAAAGCAAGTAAGCTACGAAATGCAGCCAATAATCCCGGCAACCAAAATTATCAGGGCTTTATTGGGAGTAGCCAGACGATGCAGGCGGTATACAGAACTATCGACTCTGCGGCGTCAAGCAAGGCGAGTATCTTTATTACTGGTGAAAGTGGCACGGGTAAAGAAGTGTGTGCTGAAGCCATTCATGCGGCGAGTAAGCGCGGTGATAAACCTTTTATTGCCATCAACTGCGCCGCTATCCCTAAAGATCTTATTGAAAGTGAGCTATTTGGTCATGTCAAAGGTGCTTTCACGGGGGCGGCGACAGACAGGCAAGGTGCTGCTGAGCTTGCAGACGGAGGAACATTGTTCCTCGATGAGTTATGTGAGATGGATCTTGATTTACAAACGAAACTTTTGCGCTTTATTCAAACGGGAACGTTTCAGAAAGTCGGTTCTTCGAAAATGAAAAGTGTGGATGTTCGCTTTGTTTGTGCGACGAACCGCGATCCTTGGAAAGAAGTTCAAGAAGGGCGATTTAGAGAAGATCTATACTATCGGTTGTACGTAATTCCTTTACATTTGCCTCCACTGAGAGATCGTGGTGATGATGTCATAGAAATTGCTTACTCACTATTGGGCTTTATGTCCAAAGAAGAAGGTAAGGATTTTGTTAGGCTAACACCAGAAGTGGTAAATCGTTTTGCTCAGTATGAATGGCCGGGTAATGTTCGTCAGTTACAAAACGTGTTACGCAATGTTGTTGTGCTTAATAATGGTGAGCATATTTCGTTAGATATGTTACCGCCACCATTAAATGTGCCTACGGATAATCAGATTAGGATCGATTGGGAAGACAAAGAAAGCTTTACGGTCAATGATATATTCCCACTTTGGCTTACAGAGAAAAAAGCCATAGAGCGAGCGATTGACGCTTGTGATGGGAATATTCCTAAAGCGGCTGGCTATTTGGATGTCAGTCCATCAACGATTTATCGTAAGCTTCAGAATTGGAATGCAAAGGAAACACAATAAGCGAATGGAATTACTTAACAGACACAAGCTCGACCAATTGTCGAGCGAAATTGGCGCCAGCAATGTACCTATATTGCTAGATATATTCCTCAACGAAATGACCCAGTATATTGAGGCTCTCAATGACGACACTAGAGACCATGAAGCTTATTTGAAAGAAATATGCCATGCGTTGAAAAGCAGTGCTGCCAGTTTTGGCGCTGAATCACTATGTGCTTTTGCGATAGAAATTGATGCAAAGGCTAAGCTTGATGAAATGCTCGACGTGGTTGATACGCGAGAAACAATGTTAAAGCTGCTGACAGATACACAGCAGCGTTATAAGGCGTTACTCTCCAAGTAGTGTCTCAATCACTGATTGGAGCTTTTCCCTGTCGTGTCGCCAAACTCGATTTGGCGATGCGAGGGAAGTGTTAAGGCAGCGCCAATTTTTAAGTTCCAAACGCTCCTCTTCCCCGACAACGACGTCGATTTTGCGTCCTCGGCACGTTCTTTCACACCATTCGAGTTTCTCTTGCAAACTCATTTTACCCGCGGGGCCATGCTCTGGAGAGAGGTTTTCGATAAAGATAAGCTTCGCCTTTTTATTGATTTCTATTGCTCGGCCTATTTCGGGTAAGAGTAAAGGTGGCATGATACTGGTCAGAAAGCTCCCTGGGCCGAGAATAATCGCATCGGCTTGTTCGATAGCAAGAACGCCTTCTTTGGTGGCTGGGACTTCAGGGGCAAGATCCAAGCGAACGAGTTTATCCGGCATTTCATCAACACTGGTTTCCCCCGTTACCCATTGTCCGTTTTCATCAAGAGCCTTAAGATCAGAAGGATGCTCAGTCATAGGAATAATATTAATATCCACCTTGAGCATATTTCGTATTAGATTAATCGCATCCAAAGGCCGAACAGAGAGATTATCGAGAGCGGTTAACATTAGGTTGCCCAAATTATGCCCATCCAATTCACCAGAGCCCTTGAAGCGGTATTCAAACATCATAGAGCTGATAGAAGGTGATGTAATCAGCTGATTGATGCAATTGCGGGTATCTCCCCAAGCAATGCCACCTTGACAGTTTCGGATTCGCCCAGTGGAGCCTCCATTGTCCGTTGTTGCCACGATACCCGTAGCATTTTGCCCAAAATCCTTCAGTGCAGAGAGTATACGCCCTAAGCCATGTCCGCCACCGATCGCGACCACATGTTTTTCTTGATACAAAGTCATTGAGTGTGCACTTATTTTTAAACTGTTCGTTACAATCTAGAGTAATGGATTCATCCAAAGTACTCAATATTCGTTATTTTTGCGCCGTACTGTGATTTTCTCTCTCTTGTGCTAGCAACACGAAAAGATATTAAGTATTTTATTGTCAGCTGCTGCTGTTGTCTCTGGTTTAACAGCAGTTGCCATAACTCCTCGCTTATTGGGCTAAGTCCATTCAGGATATGCGCGTTAAGCCAGTGACTATTGTCACGAGGGCATAACCAGAAATGGGTATGTCTCCCGTATTTGGAAAGGTGTTCCGTGGCACAAAAAATTCAAAATAAATTTCAACTTCAAGATAATTTTCAGCGTAAGTTTTATTATTTACGCCTTTCGGTGACAGATGTTTGTAACTTTAAATGTCAATACTGCCTTCCAGATGGCTACCAGCCTTCTGGTAAAAGTCACTCGTTTTTGGCCCTTGAGGAAATTCAGCGAGTTGTTCGTGCATTTGCCCATTGTGGCACAACCAAGGTAAGGTTGACTGGTGGCGAACCGAGTTTGCGTAAGGATTTTAGTGACATCATTCATACTGTCGCCCAAACCAAGGGGATCGTTAAAGTTGCGACGACGACCAATGGTTATCGAATGAAGAAGCAGGTGAAAGACTGGAAGCAGGCTGGATTAACGCACATTAATGTCAGTATGGATAGTCTAGATCCTCGTAGGTTTTATCAAATCACCGGTGAAAATAAATTTTTTGAGGTAATGGCAGGTATTGAACGTGCTTTTGAAGTTGGCTTTGAGCAAGTAAAAGTCAATGTCGTCTTGCTTAAAGGTTTGAACTCAGATGTATTACCTGACTTTTTATTCTGGATCAAAGACAGGCCGATCCAGCTGCGTTTTATCGAATTAATGCAAACCGGTGAAATGGACCGATTGTTCCATCAACATCATGTCTCTGGAGTGTCGATTCGCAATCAGTTGATTGCTGATGGTTGGCTGCAAAAGAAGAGGCTGCCTAGTGATGGTCCAGCTCAGGTCTACTCTCATCCTGACTACCTAGGAGAGGTCGGTTTGATTATGCCTTATGAAAAAGATTTTTGCGCAAGTTGCAACCGATTGAGGATTTCAGCGAAAGGGAAGCTTCATCTGTGTTTGTTTGGTGAACAAGGTGTTGATCTTCGTGACTTACTGCAACAAGACTCTCAACTTCCCTTTTTAATTGATAGGATACACCAGCAATTACAGACCAAAGCAGTCAGCCATTACCTCCATGATGGGAATTCAGGTATGACGCCAAATCTTGCGTCTATCGGAGGCTAAGGACAATCATTTTGTCAAGCTAACCCATTAGGGACACTAGCTTGGATAACAACATATAAAATAGGTGGATAAATGGGGCACGCAGAGAGTAAATTTCAACCCGCTAATATTGCTATATTGACCGTATCGGATACGCGTACAGATGAGAATGATGCTTCAGGATCTTATCTGGTGGAGAGTACATCTCACGCTGGGCATAATGTGGTTGATAAGCAGATCGTCGTCGACGATAAGTACAAGATTCGAGCGATTGTTTCACAGTGGATTGCCGATCCCAAGGTGCAAGTGGTGTTAGTAACAGGGGGAACGGGTTTTTCTTCCCGAGACAGTACTCCTGAAGCCCTGATTCCCTTGTTTGATAAGCAGGTGGAAGGTTTCGGTGAGCTATTTCGCCAAGTATCGTATCAGGAGATTGGTACATCAACGATTCAGTCACGAGCTGTAGGTGGGTTTGCAAATCACACCGTAATTTTCGCTATGCCAGGCTCAACAGGGGCTTGTCGCACTGGGTGGTCAATGATCATTGAACCACAGTTAGACTCAACGCATCGCCCGTGTAACTTTATGCCACACTTAGGTCAGGCAATATCATGACTCAGCTAACCCACATCAATGCGTCTGGTGAAGCCAATATGGTGGACGTGTCAGAAAAAGCGTCAACAGTAAGAGAAGCAAGGGCAGAAGCCTTGGTTCATATGTTGCCGGAAACCCTTCAGCTGATTATGTCTGGACAAAATAGTAAAGGCGATGTGTTTGCTACAGCGCGTATTGCAGGTATCCAAGCGGCTAAACGAACTTGGGAACTGATCCCTTTGTGCCACCCACTTTTGTTATCAAAAGTTGAAGTTCAAATTGAAGCAATACAAGCAGAAAATATGATACGTATTGAGTCTGTATGTAAATTGAAGGGTACAACGGGTGTGGAAATGGAAGCCTTAACCGCTACTTCAGTTGCTGCTTTGACTATCTATGATATGTGTAAAGCGGTACAAAAAGACATTGTCATCGGTCAGATTCGTTTGCTGGAAAAAACAGGTGGTAAGTCAGGTGATTACAAGGTAGGGATATGATTAAAGTACTGTTTTTTGCTCAAACTCGAGAGTTAGTGGGTACTGAAGAGTTAGATGTTGAGGCTTGTTTTGACACAGTCGAAGCACTGCGCTCTATGCTTGCTAGACGGGAAGGTAAATGGGACTTAGCTTTGGATTGTAGTAGGCTTCTTGCTGCCGTTAATCAATCGATTGTACCCTTTGAGCATCCTCTTAGAGATGGCGATGAAGTGGCTTTCTTCCCGCCAGTGACGGGGGGATAAACGAAGTGGATCGTATTTCTGTTCAATTCGAAGATTTTTCAGTTGAGACCGAGTATCAAATTTTAGCCCGCAGCAGCAAGGTCGGCGCTGTGGTGACGTTTGTTGGAAAGGTTCGTGATATGAATCTTGACGAGAGTGTCACAGGGTTATCTTTGGAGCACTATCCAGGTATGACAGAAAAGATATTGGAGCAGATTTGTCGCCAAGCTGAGCAACGATGGGACCTTTCTCAAATTCGTGTTATTCATCGTGTCGGTGATCTTGAGGTTGGTGATCAAATAGTGTTTGTTGGCGTTACTAGCGTTCACCGAAAAGAAGCATTTGAAGCCTGTGAATTTATTATGGATTTGCTCAAAACAAAAGCACCATTTTGGAAAAAAGAGCGTACAGGAAATGAAACTAGGTGGATTGAATCACGACAATCTGACAAGCGTGCGGCGCAGCGTTGGAAATAATGCTTTGGTCGATTCAGCGACTTTGTAGCAGTGCTATCAAGATAACCCTAGCCTATGAAAACATAGCCAATGAAGTTTGCTCCTAATCTGGGAGTAACAAGACATGATTAATCAATATGCAACTCCCGATAAAACTGGCTAATTGGGCTAGAAAGACGAGCCCGCTGACTTATTGATCCTCTCCTTTTTACTCTTTGATCGTTGAATGTATGCACATGATGTTGGATAAATATCAGTGGGTTCAACGGTCAACGACCTCGATATAACCTCAACTTGTCGCCAATCATAAAATTGATATTAAGAAGAAACGATAGAATGTAATGTTCATTTGCGAGCGATCTTTCTTTAGCACTTCTTTTTGTTTCATTATGCGGAAAATGAATATCAAGTCCGCAAATTATGTTAAGACTTTTTAAATCCCTCATACCATTAACAATCAGTCGATTATTCTTTTTACAAGTAAAATTAATCAATTCCATTCAATTTTCACAAAAAAATGGCCCTCATTAATAGAGTGAATTTATGTATCGCTGTGTTAATTAACTAAAAATACATTTTTTATATACATAATCATCAGGTAAGTCACTATTTTTGTTTGTGAAAATCATAGAAAATTTATGAAATGCAGCATGGCTTAACACTTGAAACAATGCGTTAACAAATGGAAGTGCATTTTTATTCATTATGTGGTTGTATGAATAGCATGTTATTTCATCTCACCTGGCTATCTCATTGATATAGGGTGTTTAAATTTGGCTAAGTTAGTTTTTTTGTAACTTTTGTAACCTGAAAAGCGAGGGTTGTATGACTATGAGATCACAAGCACTTTCTACCCCGAGTATTCACTCAACCAGAGTTGAGGCTACTGATTCCTCCAATGCAACTCGTGGACTTCTGGCCATTAAGAATGTTACCCAAGATATCAAGTCTACTAAGGTTGCCGATACTCATCGCTCGTCTAGTTTTTCCCGAAAAAAGGAAAAACCAACTACGCGAATTCGTTTAACTCGCTCAAACAGTGCACCTGCTTATACAGCGGTTACATCTACCAAAGTGGAACCACCTAAAGTTAAACTGAGCAGTTTAGATAAAGACGATAGCAGTACACCAGAGCGCCGAGTAATAGCCAATGATATCAGAACTATTCAACGTGCTCTTGCCAGTGAATTAGCTAAATCTCCTGAGCGCTATCAGAAAGCAAGTGATGTACTCAACACGGAATTAGAGCCTGCGTTAGAAAAGTATGATGGCCGAAATGGACATTTATCCTATCAGGATACCAAGCAAGCCCACGTCGCATTTAAAAAATTGAGTAAGCAATTACCCAAAGGGGATTTAAAAGAGCTATGTACAATTCTCGCTCAGCACACTAAATGTGATTGGATGCAAATTAAGCATGAGAAGCTACAAGCTAAACAGCTAGAAGAGTATCTAGCGTTGGGTAAACCTGGCGCTGGAAAAGCGACGACCTACAATATGGGCATTAATGGTGGAGCAAGCCTATTGGCCGTACCCGGTACTGAAGCCAAGGTGGGACCATTCGCTGATTTGTCGTTAGGACTTTCAACGGAAACTCGATTCAACGCCGATGATGAAGGGCTGGTATTCGAGGAAATTAGCCACGGCCTTAGTGCGGGTCTTAAAGGTGGAATCCAAGCTAACCTCTCGCAAAAGGTTGGATTGAATGCGCAAGCAAATGCGTCGGGGCAGGGGTATTTGACCTACTTTAAAGAGTGGAATAACTCAAAGGACTATGTCGCGCAAAATGGGCCAGAGGCTAAAAAGACTAAGGCGCTGAAAAAACAGAAACAGCTTGCGGCCAATAGCCAGCATAGACTTAACGATTTATTAAAATCTGCGCTAAAGATAAATGCGAGTGTGAATGCGCCAGCTCCAGAAAGAACCAAACCACTGACTGGATTTTATACCACAAAAGCGGGTGACGTTGGTCTATCGGTTAATGCCGGAACTTCATTTAATGTTGGTGCCATGGACATCAACTTTGGTGGAGGTTTTGGTGTGAATCGTGCGAAAAGTACCACCGACATATATGAATTTGTACCAAACCAACTTGCGGATGTGGTACTAAAAAATAAAGAGAAGTTAAATGAGTTACCAGATAACTTTACGCATCATGCTAGACAAATATTGACGAGTAATAAGGATAATGACCCCAAGGCTGCTATTGGAGGATTGAACCTGCTAAAAAGAGATGTCAGTGAGTATTATGATGTGGTACAAAAATACGATTACTTTAAGTCTTCTGGCAGCGCCAAAAAATCAGAGTTAAGAGCATTAAAAAGCCAAAAGCATGCGATTGAAAATCGTTGGGGAGCCATTGGCCGGCATCAGTTCCTACAGTTTGCTTCTGCGTCCCACGCACTGTTTGCCAGTACTATTATGCCAAACAAACATCTTGTCTCAGGAATCAACACGAAAAGAGAGCAAGAGTTATCAAATTTGATTGGTCAAACGGGTGTGTTAGTTCAAAACCCTTCGATTGATTACTCTAAATCACGGCTAGATAAAATTGCTACTTTTGAACAAGAAATCTATTTGCAGGTAGCTGATACTCGGTCAAGATTTGAAATTTCGGTAGGTCCATTTAAAGGGCAATTAGATATCGTTGAACGCCAACGTATCCATCCAAGTAGAATACGAGAGGG
Organism: Vibrio zhanjiangensis; assembly: GCF_030161235.1. Taxonomy (GTDB): domain Bacteria; phylum Pseudomonadota; class Gammaproteobacteria; order Enterobacterales; family Vibrionaceae; genus Vibrio; species Vibrio zhanjiangensis. The sequence goes on from NZ_BSPW01000024.1 coordinate 43,736, forward strand.
TCGCTATATAGATGTTGTCTTAACGGGGGCACTAGCCAGTTCTGTTCAAGGTTTAGTTAATGGCGCAACTATTAAAGAGGCGTTAGCTCAGCAAGGCGTTGAACTGCCGGGAGAGCTTGATATTGCTCCTGATATTGGCGGGGGTATTTCGTTCTCACATACAACGCGTTTTTTTAAGCCTGAGTATAGTAAAGCGGATGACTATCAGGGTGAGAAAGGGTGGCGTAAGCAGCTGTCTCGTAATACCAAAACACTATCGGCGAATGTCAACCTTGGTGTCTCAGGTACGGTAGCCACTGGCGTTCATGCGGGGGCAAATATTGGGATCAATAAAACGAAAACGACGGTCATGAGTGAAAAAATAGCACACGATGACCTGACCTTTACTATGGTGCGCTTTAATCGTTTTTTCCGTGATGCTAACTTAAATACCAACAACGCGGCTTGGGAGCAATTTTTCACAGACAACAAGGCTGATTATAAGAAGATGTTTGCTCTTCTTGGCTCAGGCCAGCACCCCATGATAGAAGAAGTGAAGTTTTTTTATAAAGAGCTTATTGATAGAGCGCCACACGCTGAAAAACACAATCTGGAAAATCAGGCGCAAGCCTTCTTCGCTACCATGGCAGACTTTCGAGCGGATGAAGACAATGAGATCAAGTTCAACGAAGCGCGTGTTTGTCTCGAAGATTATTTAGAGAAATTAACGGTGCCTTGGTGGGAAGCTCATACTGGTCGTTGGAAGGACTTGGAATTTAAGTCCGGTGCAAACTCGGGCCTAGATTTGAAATCGAAACTGTTAAAAGGGTTGGGAGTGCATCTTAGAGCGAATAAATTCCAACCACACTAAACCGAGATTACATTTTCATGAAATTTGTTGGTCTCTTTTGCGTGATAGGCCATATCTATTGGAAAAATTGCTGCTTTCAATTTAGTAAAATCAAGAAATTAGGCAACAATATACCTTATAGAAAATGAGATTTGCATGCTGAGGAGACGCAAATGGAATCTTTGAAAGTGAAGGATTACATGACATTACAGGCCGTAAAATTTAGCCCTGAAATGTCATTGAGTGTTGCATTAGAGAAAATGTTGAAGTCGAACTATCTGGGTGGTCCAGTCATTAATGATAAACAAGAAGTGATTGGCTTTCTTTCAGGCCATGATTTGCTCGATAAAATGGTTAAAGCCAGTTATTACTGCCAAGAGACGTACTCTGTTTCCGATTGCATGCATACAGAGGTAATTTCAGTGCGTTCAGATACGTCAATTATTGAGTTGGCTGATATGATGAAGTCAGGCAAACCCAAGGTTTATCCAGTGATCGACAACGGCAAGCTCGTGGGTATCATTACTCGCCGAGATGTATTGCGTGCGGTTGCTAAGAATCTAGACGATTGCTTCAAACATCCGGTATAGTATTCTTGAAACAAGTCATCTAAAGAGGCGCTGTTTAGTGCCTCTTTTTTATTGGATAAAAGGGAGTTTAGCTTAAGCATGGAGAATCAAAGCGCAAAATTTGTTGAAGGTTCGACCATGCGTCACATATTGGTGATGTCTGGAGCCGGCTCGGTAGGGCTGATGGCTCTCTTTGTGGTTGATCTGCTCGATATGCTTTTTATCAGTATGTTGGGTCAAGTAGAGCTAGCTGCTGCGGTAGGATTTGCAGGTACATTAGTTTTCTTTTCAACCTCAATTTCAATTGGTACATCTATAGCTATGGGGGCGTTAGTTTCTAAGGCGATAGGTGCAAAACAACGTGATCACGCAAGAAGACTGAGTAGCAGTGTTATGCTTACTGCTTTTTTAATCAGCTGTGTTGTAAGTGCTTTGATGTTTGCTTTTATTCCCGAACTGCTTGATGCCATTGGTGCGAAAGGATACGTAGCAGAACGCGCGCAGGCGTATTTACAAATATTGTTGCCAAGTGGTCCTGTGATTGCCATTGCTATGTCAGCGGGGGCGGGCTTGAGGGCCGCAGGTGATGCTAAACGCTCAATGTGGGCAACGCTAGCAGGAGGGGTCACCAATGCGATATTAGATCCAATTTTTATTTTTGCTCTAGGTTGGAATGTTGAAGGGGCTGCGGTGGCGACAGTATTTGCTCGATTTGTTGTCCTCTTCTTTTCCCTCTATCCACTCATTCGCACACATGATTTGGTCGTGTCACCATCATTTTCAGCTTGGCAACATAGCCTAAAGGCGATATTAACCATAGCGGTTCCAGCGATTATCACCAATATAGCTACGCCAATTGGGAATGCGGTTGTTACAACATCAATTGCAAAATATGGTGAAGACTTTGTTGCTGGCTATGCTGTTATAGGGCGTCTTATTCCGGTTTGTTTCGCGGTGATCTTTGCGTTATCTGGGGCTGTAGGACCGATTATTGGGCAGAACTTTGGCGCAGAAAGGTTCGATAGAGTTCGAGATACTCTAATAAATTCTATGATTGTCACCACGGTTTATACCGTAATAATTTGTATTTTACTTTACTTTGCTCAGTCACTGGTGGTTACAGGATTTAACTTACAGGGAGATGCTGCCATCATAGTCTCTGCTTTTTGTACTTATGTTGCTTTTAGCTTTGTTTTTAATGGTGCTCAGTTTGTGGCGAACACATCATTTAATAACCTAGGAAAGCCTTTTTACTCTACGGCATTGAATTTGGGCAAGGCGACATTAGGCACCTTACCTTTTGTATACCTTGGAGCACATTGGTTTGGCGCTCTTGGCGTGTTGTACGGGCAAGCATTGGGTTCTATAGTTTTTGGTGTGATAGCCATTATTGTATTGCATAAACATATCAATGACTTGATGAAAGGGGAACCAGTAGTTTTAGAAGGAGAAGACGTCTCCATTACGAGTATTAACTCCCAACCATTTTGCACTCATGATGCGGTTTTGATTGATGAAGTTGCCAGTCAAAAGGACAGTTTGCTGTTACAAGAGAAAAAATAGTTGACCTTGGAGTATACTCCAAGGTTTATGATTACAGTGTACATTCGGTGGAGATAATATTATGTGCACTAAACATCAAGCGTGTCGCTCGGACAAAACTGTTTTCAGTCATAACCATGACGCATCTTGCGCGAACCATAAAGTGGCCTCAATTCAAATTGCAGGTATTAAAGAGATAGACTCTGGGTGCTGCAGTTCAGACAGCTGTTCTGCTGGGAGTGATCCTGCAGATGAGGAAAGTGACCCCAGAAGCCATACAACAAAGGGGATAAGTCATAGCTGGAAGATCGCAGGCATGGACTGCCCATCATGCGCAAAAAAAATTGAAACAGCGGTCAATAAAGTCACGGGCGTTCTAGAAGCCAAAGTTTTGTTTGCTACTGAGAAATTGGTGGTAAAAATTAATCACTCAAGCGATGCTCGTAATGTTGAGCAAGCCATTCTTGATGCCGGTTTTCGTTACTCTAACGACCTTTCTTCTACAAAACCACCGGTCAAATCTGATTGGAAAACAATCGTCAGGCAGAATTTCGCTATCGTTGCAATTGCTTTGTCGATGGCTATCGCGGCACTGATCAAGCCTGTTTATCCTGTGCTCAGTGATTGGGTTTTTATCTTCACCTGCTTGGCGGGCCTTTATCCAATTAGCAAGAAAGCATTTCAGCTCGCGAAATCAGGAACCCCCTTTGCTATCGAAACGTTAATGAGTGTCGCAGCGATTGGTGCGCTGTATCTCGGAGAAACAGCCGAAGCTGCTATGGTGTTACTACTGTTTATGGTTGGGGAACGCCTAGAGTCTTTTGCGGCTTCTCGAGCACGGAGCGGTGTTCAGTCACTGATGGAGCTCGTACCAGAAACCGCAACAAAAATTGTTAATAATGAGCGTGTTGAAGTGCCAGCGAGTGAACTTCAGCCCGGTGATATTATTGAGGTCTCACCTGGTGCTAGGTTACCGGCTGATGGGCGACTTATGGGCCAAACAGCCAGTTTTGATGAAAGTGCATTGACAGGTGAGTCCCTGCCTATTGAACGCAGTGAGCATGATTCCGTGATGGCGGGCGCTGTGGTAGTGGACAAAGTAGTACGCTTTGTCATCACTTCCAAACAAGGAGAAAACGCGATTGACCGAATTTTGCATCTTATTGAGGAAGCAGAATCACGCAAAGCCCCTCTTGAGCGTTTCCTTGATAAGTTCAGCCGCTGGTATACACCATTGATGATGCTAGTGTCATTGTTTGTCATTCTTGTACCGCCGCTATTGTTTGCTCAGCCATGGGAAACTTGGGTGTATCGCGGACTGGCTTTGCTACTTATCGCCTGCCCATGTGCTCTGGTGATCTCCACACCCGCCGCCATCACATCGGGTTTAGCTGCCGCCGCAAGACGTGGTGCACTGATCAAAGGTGGGGCTGCTCTAGAGCAATTGGGTAAGATAGATACCGTTGCATTTGATAAAACGGGAACCTTAACTAAAGGCAAGCCTGAAGTGACCGATGTTATTGCTGTGGGGGGCTTTGATAGCACGGAGCTTTTAAGCAATATTGCAGCGATTGAGGTCGGCTCTAGTCACCCACTGGCGGTTTCTTTGGTGAACAAGGCTAAATTGTCTGGCGTTGAAATACCTGAAGCAATTGAAAAACAAGCACTTATTGGTCTTGGTGTTCGTGGAGTCCTTGATGGAACCGTGTATCAGGCGATTGCACCTAGTAAACTTGGCTTTGGTTTATCTCATGATGTGGATGAGGAAGTGGGTAAGTTGGAGCAGCAGGGTAAAACTGTGGTGGTTGCTGTTCAAGGTGACAGCAGAGTTATCGGGCTTATCGCATGGCAAGACACTTTACGTGAGGACTCTGCTGATGCCGTGAAAGCACTTAAGAGCTTGGGCGTGAATGCGATAATGCTTACTGGAGATAATGCTCGTAGTGCTAAAGCAATAAGTTCATTAATCGGTATAGATTATAAAGCTGGGTTATTGCCTCAAGATAAAGTTACCTATGTAGAGCAATTGTCGGCTTCGGCGAACGTTGCCATGGTTGGGGATGGCATCAACGATGCTCCAGCGATGAAAGCCTCTAGTATTGGTATTGCCATGGGTGGAGGAACAGACGTTGCGCTTGAGACTGCTGATGCCGCCCTAACTCATAACCGTTTGGTCGAACTGGCGACCATGATTGAACTGTCTAGAGCCACACTGAGCAATATCCGCCAGAATATAGTGCTCGCTTTGGGACTTAAGGGCATTTTCTTGGTGACAAGCCTACTTGGAATCACCGGATTGTGGGTAGCGGTACTTGCTGACAGTGGCGCTACGGCGATTGTCACTGTCAATGCGCTTCGGCTACTGAAATTTAAAGCAAAATAATTTGACCAACAGAACAGTGTTGAGTCGGTAGATAGTTGCAATAAAGAAAGTAAAACGGCTTCGAATACGAAGCCGTTTTGAGTGTTAAAGCGTCTAGGTTTTTAGCCCAACATTTTGTTTTCACAAAGACTACTTTCGTTGAGCAATATGGTTTGAGCTCGTTTGAAGAAGTTAAAATCCGTTGCCGTTGCACTAGTATACGCGCCCATCATACGTCCAATGACTAAGTCGCCATTATCCAGCTTAGGCAAAAGGATATTTTCAGCAACGACATCAATACTGTCACAGGTTGGTCCTGCTAAAACGCTTGGTAGTACTTGGTCATTTTTCTTCAATGTCGTCAAAGGATATTTGGCATCGTCAAACATCAAGCCACTGAACGAACCGTAGATTCCATCGTCCAAGTAATACCATATCTGTCCGTCTCGCTCAGCTTGGCCCATAACAGATGCAACACTTGTCATCGCTTGGGCAACAATAAAACGCCCCGGTTCTGCGATGACTTGAACCGTTTCTGGTAAAAGCGCCAATGCTTGATTGATGGGTTGACAGAATAAATCAATCGGCATGACCTGTGAGTTGTAACTGACAGGAAAGCCACCGCCAATATCCAAGGTGCTTAGAGCGGGTAGATTGAGCTCGATGACCTGCTCCATCACTTCGCGACATGTGTTGATTGCATCAACGTACTTCTGTGGATTCACGGTTTGTGAACCGACGTGGAAAGACAAGCCCTTAATATGAATATTCCACTGCTTTGCTTTTGCGATCAGTTCGAGTGCCTGCGTGGTTGAACAGCCAAATTTTCTCGACAGGTCCGCAAATGCTTCTGAATTTCTAAAACTTAAGCGAATGAGAAGCTCAACCTGCTCCCGATAAGGAATAAATTTTTCCAGTTCATTGATGTTGTCTACAACAAATACCGTACAACCATATTCAAGTGCATCGCGAATATCTTGATCGCGCTTAATTGGGTGCGTATGGATTGTACGTTCAGCAGGAACGTTTTGTGATGCGACAAGTTCAACTTCACCACTAGTGGCTAAATCGAAGCTAGCGCCTTCCTCCAATAAGGTCTGGACCACGACCGGATGTGGCAATGGTTTGAGTGCAAAGTGAAGGGTGACATTAGGCAGCGCATGGCTTAATGCTCGGTATTGCTGACGTATTATGTCACAGTCAAGCAGCAATAGTGGTGCACCAAACTGCTCTACATAAGTTTGAATTAATTGCGATTCTTGCGCAGATAGCGCATTAGAAGAATAAGACTGAAAGTTGAGTACAGAATGAGCGATAGCCATCGCTAACCTCCAACAAGTTAAGCACATTTACCATTGTTCAGTGAAATGTGGAGCGTCAAAAAAAGCGCAGTGCGCAGTCAAAGTCACTCTTGGATAGTTGCTCTATCGCCTTGCCACAAAACCATGTGATGTACTCGGATTGGCTATCATCAAGGAGCATCCTGATATTAGAATTATCATCTTTTTGAATCAAGTATTCAGACATGCTAAAGGCGTGAAAAATTTTTGTCGTTACGATAGGGAGATTTTATATACAGAATCTTATAGGACTTTCTGGTACACAAGGCTTACTCATGTCTAGTGCTCGAGTTTTATGTAATTCACCTATCCATTCATAATAAAATGTGATGCAAAACGATTTTATTTGCAATTGAAATAATTCGTTGCCTTTTATTTGTGACATGTGTCCGTATTTTTATTTGGCGACTTGGATACATTACATCTGTACCCAATTAAATAAATAAGGCGGAAAGATAGGCTCAAAAGTCCCTATTTCGTCAAACAAGGAGCCCCTTATGTCTCAAGCTGTATTTCACCTCGGAGTGACTCAAGATGATCTTGCTGGCGCCAAGCTTGCCATTATTCCCGGTGATCCTGCTCGTGTGCAGAAAATTGCTGAAGAAATGGAAAATCCGATATTTTTAGCCAGCCATCGTGAGTATACACTGTACCGTGCTGAACTTGATGGCAAGCCTGTGGTTGTTTGTTCAACTGGTATCGGTGGCCCGTCAACTTCGATAGCGGTTGAAGAGTTGGCCCAGCTTGGCGTGAATACCTTCTTACGTGTTGGTACAACGGGCGCTATTCAGCCACATGTTAACGTTGGTGATATGATTGTATCCACAGGTTCTGTTCGATTGGATGGCGCTAGCTTGCATTTTGCGCCAATGGAATTCCCAGCTGTGGCTGACTTTGAGGTAGCAACAGCGATGAAAGCAGCGGTTGAAGAATCTGGCGCTAAAGTGCACATGGGCATTACAGCATCGAGTGATACTTTCTACCCAGGTCAAGAGCGCTACGATACGTTTTCTGGCCGAGTGGTGAGACGCTTTCAAGGTTCAATGAAAGAATGGCAAGATATGGGTGTTTTGAACTTTGAAATGGAATCTGCGACGTTACTGACAATGTGTGCGAGCTCCGGTCTTAAAGCAGGTTGTGTAGCGGGAGTTATAATCAACCGCACTCAAAAAGAAATCCCCGATCACTCGACCCTGAAAGAGACGGAAGCTCGTTCAATTAAAGTGGTTGTCGCGGCTGCGCGTAAGATGCTTTGATACAAGATTAATATCGATAAGGATCTTCTATAGCTGGCCTAGAGAAGATCCTTATTATTATAGATTTATTTTCATAGCAGAATCCTGCTCAATTTATACCTTCCTGCGGAGCTAAACATTTTATTGGTTGACAGTTCAGCAGCGAGCCTCTTTGCGGTCGTGTCCAGCGTTGAATACAATGGTACGTTTTTTGACTAGTATGATTGCCGTAAGTAATGCCATTAATGAAAGAATGATAATTAAAGTGTCTTCTTTGGGCTGAATCTGTGAACACAATAAACTCACTAAGCTCCAGAAACCGATACATATGCAACCTTGTAGTGCAGCCGCATAACCTGAGTAATAATTAGCGAATATTCTCAAAGAGCTAGCCATGGCATTAATAAAAAATAGCCCACAAAAAATAGCCATGAGACATAAATAGATAACGATATCTATCCCTGATTGAGGTAGTATCCATTGCTTAGCCAAAAAAACTACAGCCAGTACCGTATTGGCCCAAATTGAAAAAGATATAATACCTTCCTCAGAGTAGAATTTTAGTAATAATAGGTTGCTAATTGCAGCAAAGGCATAACAGCACCCCATAGTGAGAGCAAATAACCCATATTCATATGTGGAGTATTTAAAGTCATTTTGAAAGATATATGGAGACAGAAGGTGTGCTATTACCATCCCCCCCCAAAATAAGGTCATTAGCACTGTTAGTGTAGTAAATTTCGTATTAGTAAGTATACGCCTAAAAATGACTATTCGCCTTTTTTTGTCAATTTTATTATTCTGAATTTTTTGTTTTTTTAGTTTGATTGTAAATAACAGAATAATTAGTTGATAGAAAAATAAAATGACAAAAATATGTTGCCATGAATAGTAAGAAGAAATTGTGGCTCCAATGTAAGGAGCAATAATTGGTGTTATAGAGTAGAAGAACTCGAAACATAGAAATCCATAAGTAAGCTGTTTTCCTTTATAATTATCCATTAATATAGGTGTTGCTAAGATTGAAGTGCTTAAGCCAACTCCTTGTAGAGTACGCCCTATTAAAAAAGCTATTGGGCTTTGAATGAAAATTATCAGGGCAGTGCCTATTAAGCTTACGCACAAGCCCGTAATGATTATATTTCTTCGGCTTAGTTGTTCAGATAACACGCCTGCTAATAGTAAAAATATCGCATTAGCCCCAAGATATAGGATAAGTGATGAATTAGCTGCAAGATAAGTCATATTCAAAGCTTCTTGTATTTCAGGGAGAGCAACTAAATAAATATCGACAAACACTTGGTAAGCAATACCAACTAAAACAGCAACTAACAAAGGGGTTATACGTGACATAGTAATTACTTTACCTTCATCTCTCTGTAGCGTTCCTGTAAAAAACTATGTGCAGTGTGATGTTCGGAAAGTTTGCACTCTTCTTTTGGGTGAACACAAAATGCAAGAGAAATTCGCTCTTCATGTGAATTAGAGGGTTGTATTACTCTGTGATAAAAAGAAGGGTAGAAATCTTTGGTACGCATTGCGAGCATATCACCAGAGTTTATTACGATACTATTGGGCATATATGGAACTGGTGTCCATTTACCATCTCTAGTTTTAGCTTCTAAGCCTGCACTAGATACATTAGGTAGTAGAGTAATTAGATTAATATCCGCGTGTGATTCAGCTCTTTGTGCACCAGATTTTGCATCATCGGAAAAGCTATCTAATGGTGGATAGTAATTCATTCTAAATAACGTTTGTGGTGAGTCTTTTGCCATACTGTCTAGTGGCTCTTCTAGTTCAGTCTTGATTTCTTGGGGAAGATATTCATGCAACCAACCGAGGAGTTTTGCAGACAAATCAAGTAGACGCAGTCTGATGTTATCACTTATTTTTTTTTGTTCAGGAGGACATATGTTTCCATCATAATAGTGAAATATCTCTTTGAGATCTTTTTTAGTGAAACCTTTGGCGGTTTCAGAAACGGTTCGAGGAATAAACCCCGCTACGGTATCTTTATTGTATAAGAAGGATTTTTTACTTTCGTCAGTTTGGTAAAAAAAATTTAGCCAATTTGAGTATAGGCCTTCTATATCTGACTGTTCAATACCAGTTTCTGTTAATACGACAAAACCAGACTGGTGAAGAGCTTGAGCGAATTCCTTAGCTGTATCTTGGCTATCATTAATCATACTTATGACTTTCATGTGATTCACTTTACTTGATGAATATTAGGATGAGAAGACTATCATAAATTTATATATTATCTATGTTTCATATTGTTTATTTGTGTTTTTAGTGATCTTGATTAGTTTTTTTTACAAAAATATAACTACGAAGAAAGGTTCCTGAGTTTTTTGCAAAATAATAATTCAAGACGAGTGGTATATATTCCACAATCGTTATCTGCAAGCATGATATAAAAAAGCCCTGCAGTTTAGAGCAGGGCTTTAATACAATAATGTTAAGAGCTTTACATAACACGCATGCCAGGTTGGGCACCTTGATGAGGTTCCAGAATCCAAAGCTCGCTTCCGCCAGGTCCTGCGGCCAAAATCATGCCTTCTGACATACCAAACTTCATCTTGCGAGGCTTAAGATTGGCGACCATGACGGTCAACTTGCCTTCAAGTTCCTCAGGTTTATACGCTGACTTAATACCTGAGAAAACTTGGCGAATCTCACCACCAATGTCGAGCTGGAACTTAAGCAATTTATTGGCTTTTGGTACTTCTTCACAAGAAATGATACGGGCGATACGCATATCCACGGCAGCAAAAGCATCAAAATCTATTTCTTCTGCAATTGGGTCCTTATCCAATTCGGTTTGACTGGCCTGATTTTTAGACGCTTCGGCTTTCTCTTTTGCTGCGACTTCCTCTGCTGCATCTTGCTTTGATGCTTCGATCATCGCCTCAACATTTTTGGGGTCCACACGGTTGAAAAGTGCTTTGAATGGAGTAATTTCATGGGCAGTTAGAGGCTCAGCTATCCCTTCCCAAGTCAATTCTTCGTTGAGGAAAGCTTCTGTGCGTGCGGCTAAAGCGGGCATAACAGGCTTGAGGTAAGTCATGAGTACGCGGAACAGATTGATACCAACAGAACAAATATCTTGTAGCAGTTGATCGTTGCCTTCTTCTTTGGCCACAACCCAAGGTGCTTTCTCATCAACGTATTGGTTTGCTTTATCTGCCAATGCGGTTATCTCACGTATCGCTCGGCCAAATTCACGTGTTTCGTAGAGCTCAGCGATGCGATCGGCTGCAACAACAAACTCTTTGTAGAGTTCAGGCTCTGCGAAGCTATTTGAGAGCTTACCTTCGAAACGTTTAGTGATAAAACCGGCATTGCGTGACGCTAAGTTGACTATTTTATTCACAACGTCTGCATTGACACGTTGAGTAAAGTCCTCAAGGTTCAGATCTAGGTCATCGATACGGCTGTTGAGTTTGGCAGCGTAGTAGTAACGTAGGCATTCAGGATCGAGATGATCGAGATAAGTACTTGCCTTAACAAATGTGCCTTTAGATTTAGACATCTTGGCACCGTTAACGGTCACGTAGCCATGGACAAACACATTGTTCGGTTTACGGAAGCCACTACCTTCTAGCATGGCTGGCCAGAATAGAGAATGGAAGTACACAATGTCTTTGCCGATGAAATGATACAGCTCAGTGGTACTGTCTTTCTTCCAATATTCATCAAAGTCTAAATCGCTTCGCTTATCACACAGGTTCTTAAATGATCCCATATAACCGATAGGCGCATCGAGCCATACATAAAAGAACTTGTCTTTTTCGCCTGGGATTTCAAAACCAAAATAAGGCGCATCGCGAGAAATATCCCACTGCTGCAGTCCTGACTCAAACCATTCTTGCATTTTGTTGGCCGTTTCTGCCTGCAAAGAACCAGAGCGCGTCCACTCTTTAAGCATGCTTTCAAACTGAGGTAGGTCGAAGAAGAAATGCTCAGAGTCTTTCATGACAGGGGTTGCGCCAGAGACGGCCGATTTAGGATCAATCAGCTCTGTCGTGCTATAGGTTGCGCCGCAGCTATCGCAGTTGTCACCGTACTGATCGTCAGACTTACACTTAGGACAAGTACCTTTAACAAAACGATCTGGAAGAAACATTTCTTTCTCCGGATCAAACAGCTGAGAAATTGTGCGGCTGGAAATAAAACCATTTTTCTTGAGCTCAAGATAGATATGCGATGCCAGCTGCTTATTTTCTTCTGAATGAGTACTGTGATAGTTGTCAAAGCTAATATCGAAGCCAGCAAAGTCTTTTTGGTGCTCTTCACTGACGGCAGCAATCATTTCTTCTGGTGTCATGCCCATCTGCTGTGCCTTTAGCATAATCGGCGTGCCATGAGCATCGTCAGCACAGATGAAATTTACCATGTTGCCACGCAAGCGTTGGTAGCGAACCCAGATGTCAGCTTGAATGTGTTCGAGCATGTGACCTAAGTGGATCGAACCGTTAGCATACGGAAGGGCACAAGTTACCAGCAGTTTCCTTGGATCAAGGTTTCTTGGATCGTTTGCCATACTTAATATTCGCTTATTCTGATAGAGATAAAAAATTGTCCCTAATACTACCTTATCCACATTGCGACTCCAAGGTATCATCTGCTCGATTGCCTGAGTTTTTTCAGGGTTCAGTCGATTAAGGAGCGGTGTTAAGATGACAAGCATCAGGAGGACTTATGCGTCAATTGTCTAGTAAAGAAGAATGTTGTCATTGGCTCAACCAATTTGAGCACCCAAATCTTGTACCGCAGTGGGCGTTTGTGACGGGGATAGTGGCTGTTGAGCCTGACACACTCAATATCTCAATACCATTTGCCGCTACGTCTGTGGTTGAGACGCTATCGAGTTGGATTCAGTCTCAAATGCAAAGTGGGCAAATCGCACCTATCGAGTATCAAATCAATGTCGTGCCTAAAGCTATGCATACGCAAATTACTCGCGAGGTAAAAGGTGTCAAAAATATTATTGCTATTACTTCAGCCAAAGGTGGAGTGGGTAAGTCAACGACAGCGGTGAATCTCGCGCTCGCGATCGCGAACTCTGGTGCAAAAGTCGGGTTATTGGATGCCGACATTTATGGTCCTTCCGTTCCTATCATGCTTGGTCAGCAGGGCGCTTCTCCTCAAGTCAGAGACAACAAATGGATGCAGCCTATATTGGCTCACGGTATACACACACATTCCATTGGCTATCTGGTGTCAAAAGATGATGCAGCCATTTGGCGAGGGCCAATGGCATCGAAAGCGCTTACTCAATTGCTTGACGAGACGGATTGGCCGCAACTTGATTATCTTATTGTTGATATGCCGCCAGGTACTGGTGATATTCAATTAACCTTAGCTCAGCAAATACCGGTAACGGGTGCTGTTATTGTCACCACGCCGCAAGATCTTGCGCTTGCTGATGCAAGAAAAGGGGCAGCGATGTTTAACAAAGTACAGGTACCAGTCATCGGTTTGGTCGAAAACATGAGTTACCACATATGCAGCCATTGTGGCGAAAAAGAAGCGATATTTGGTATTGGCGGGGCGCAAAAAATGTCCGGTGAATTTGGTCTTGACTTGCTCGCTCAGATTCCTTTGCACATATCCTTGCGAGAAGATATAGATAATGGTTGCCCAAGTGTTGTCGCTCGGCCCAATTCGGAACAGGCGGCGGATTACATTCAACTAGCAGAATCCGTTTGTGCACGGCTGTATTGGCATGGAAAGGAAAAACCTCAATCTATCCAATTTCAAATGCTTGAATAATGGTTAGCCTTAGGTAAATCCATCTGAGTGGTCGTCTCTGACAACACTCTCGTACAAAGCGCGATCACTTTTATCCTATTACTCAATTTGGTGTCTGTGCGGTAATCGTTTGCGTTACCGTTATTGGCTATTTGGGGCAAATCCTCACTAGCATGTCAAAGGCGAACTCCTTATAATCATGCGGTTTATATATTACACACTAATACTTCGCGGGCATATTCTGCCTGACATGAGTATTAGAACATGACACCAATTCAATTCATCGGGTGCAAGAATAATGTCTGATAATAATCAATGCGTCATCGTCGGTATTGCTGGCGCATCGGCTTCTGGAAAAAGTTTAATCGCCAGTACTATCTATAATGAACTTCGAGAGAAAGTAGGCGATCATCAAATTGGTGTAATTACGGAAGATTGCTACTACAACGATCAGGGCCACCTGAGCATGGAAGAGCGTGTTAAAACTAACTACGACCACCCGAACGCATTGGACCATGATTTATTGTGTGAGCACTTAAAAATGCTGACCCAAGGGGATGCAGTGGAGGTACCTGAGTATAGCTATGCAGAGCATACTCGTACTGAAAAGACCACCTTGATGACACCCAAAAAGGTGATCATTCTTGAAGGTATTTTGCTTCTTACAGACCCTCGTCTGCGTGATCTTATGCATGCAACTGTGTTTATGGATACACCACTTGATATCTGTTTGCTGCGCCGAGTGAGACGTGACGTTGAGGAGCGTGGTCGTACTATGGAGTCGGTATTGAAACAATATCAGGAAACCGTGCGGCCTATGTTCATGCAATTTATTGAACCATCAAAGCAGCACGCTGATATTATCGTTCCACGCGGTGGTAAAAACCGTATCGCTATTGATGTATTAAAAGCGCATATTGCAAAACTTTTGAAAGCTTAAGCCCTTATCTTATTTGAGCGCTTTATTTTTTTTGTAAGAAGTGGCACTTTAGGTGCCACTTTCTTTTTACATGTAATCAGCCTCCTAACCAGAGTACCCTTTGGATATATTGGCCATTGCATGACAACTTTGAATTGCAAGGATAATTCTGATGAAGAAACTGTTCTTATTTATTGCCATTCCAATTCTCGTGCTTTTGGGCGCGATTGTGGCGCTAGTGCTGTTTGTCAACCCAAACCAGTTTAAGCCGCTCATTGTAGAGCAAACCCAAAAGCAAACCGGGTTGGAATTGGTGATTGAGGGGGATATTAGTTGGAAGTTCTTTCCATCACTTGGCTTTGAATTAGGCAAAACAGAATTGAGAAATCCTCAGGGCTTTTCTCAGCCAAATTTATTCAAGGTTGATACGGTTGGTATTGATGTATCGGTTTCCCCTCTTTTTAATCAGCAGTTAGAAATTGGTAACATCACTCTTGATGGGGCTGAGTTTTATCTGGAAACGTTGAAAGATGGTCGTAAGAATATCGACGCGTTAAACAAAGCGCAGGCGGGCCAAGTGGAAGATCAGGCGCCTACTGTCAATGATGCGCCAGCGGAGTCTTTGTCAACAGAGGCGACTGAAAAGCCAGCATCAGATTGGAGTATTAATCTGGCAGGAGTGACAGTCTCTAACGCTGCTATCGAAATTCAGGACAAACAATCAGGCACATATACCAAGTTGTACGATGTTTCTCTGACGTTGTCCGAGTTTGCTATTGATACTTGGACTCGTGCTGAATTTGCCGTTAAAGGTGAGAATAATCAGCAGCAGTTTAGTGCTAAAGGAAGTGCTGAGTTTAAGCTTGCCAAAGGTTTTAGTGAGTATTCACTGCGCGAAATTGAATTAAATGCAGGTTTTAGCGATCCTAGTAATCAGTTTGATTCAATCCAGTTAGCCTTGGATACCTTTGACTTTGATAAGTCGAATGCCTTGACTTATGATCTTGCGGGCAATGCTGCTGGACTAGACATTAATATGAAAGGCAGTGGTAGTTTGACGATTGATAAAGCCATCTCGAAAGTTACCATGGATAAGTTAACTCTTGATGCCACGTTCAAAGGGGATGCTTTGCCTCAGTCTCCGATGAAAGTCGATATGGTGTCGGACCTATCATTTGATCTAACTAAAAGCCACTTAAATTTTGTTTTAGAGACGTTAACGGCGAATGCTTTAGCATTTGATGGTAAAGCGAACGTGACGTTAGGCGATATTCCTAAGGTTCGCTTTTCACTGCATAGCCCAAACATCGACTTGGATGAATTTCTGGGTCTTAATCTAGCAAGCTCCAATGAGTCAACAACAGCAAACCCCAATACCTCTGATTCAACACAGAGTCAAGCGAGCACGGATAATGCAGCACCTCAAGCAGAGGTTGAACCGGATTTGTCGGCCCTTAAGACTATGGATATCAAAGGCGATATCACTATCGACAAGTTTAAAGCAAGCAATGCGAGAATGGAGAAGGTGAAAACCAGCTTCTATGTCAATCGTGGTGTTGCTGAGCTCACTTCTTTTTCTTCTAGTTTGTACCAAGGTTCGATCAATGCTTCGGCAAAACTGGATGCAAGAAAAAGCCCTGCGAGTTACACGGTCAAGCAACGTATTCAAGGTGTTAAGGTTCAACCATTACTGTCAGATGTAGCCAATAATGATAAGTTAGAGGGGACGGGGAATATTGACGTTGATGTGAAAGGCCAAAGTCTTACGCCAACGGGCATTCAAAAGAACTTAGTGGGTACTGTGGGAATTAATTTTACGGACGGTGCAGTTAATGGAATTAACGTTGCTCAATTAATTCGTGAAAACTACGCCAAGTTCAAGGGACAAAAAGTAGAGTCTTCGAATGAAGCTCAAAAAACCGACTTTAGTGCCATGAAGGCGACGCTAAAACTCAACAAAGGTGTGGTATCAACGGATGATTTGTCGATGCAGTCACCGTTGCTGCGCATTCGAGGTAATGGCAGTGCAAACTACATCGACCAAACGGTTAATTTTACCGTCAGCACTTCTATTGTTGGCTCTTTAGAAGGTCAAGGTGGTAAGAATATCGATGAGCTCAAAGATGTGACGATCCCAATCAACATATCTGGTACTTGGGACAAGCCTAAATTTAAGCTGGTCTTTGATGATGTATTGAAGCAGAAAGTTGAGAAAGAGGTCGATCGTGGTTTGAAAAAACTGGATGAAAAATTGGGTGATAAGATAAAAGATCAAAAGACCAAGGATGCGGTCAACAGTTTGATTAAAGGTCTTTTCAACTAGTGGTTTAACGAGCGCCCATCTAAGGGCGCTTTTATCATGTCACGACTACCAGTCCACACCTTTAAGAGCCTTGATACCTGAGTCAAAAGCGTGTTTTACATTTTTAACCTCAGATACAGTGTCCGCCATTTCAATTAGGGTGCGATGCGCACCACGACCTGTGATAATAACGGATTGCATTGGTGGCCTGTTGCTGAGAGCATCAACCACTTCTTCTAAGTCGATGTAACCATAACTGACCATATAAGTCAGTTCATCCAGCAAAATGACATCAATAGAGTCATCTTTGAGCATGCGTTTGCACTCCTGCCAAACCTTCTGGGCAGCTTGGGTATCGAGTTCTTTATCTTGTGTTTCCCATGTAAACCCTGTCGCCATTACTTGAAATTCAACGCCTAGCTTTTCGAGTAAGTTACGCTCACCATTATCCCAAGTCCCCTTAATAAATTGTGCGACTGAGCAGGTTAGTCCATGCCCTATTGCCCGAGTGATGGTACCAAACCCTGATGTCGATTTGCCTTTACCATTACCGGTAATGACGAGCAGAAGCCCTTTTTCGTCTTGAGCTGCTGCGACTTTTGCATCGACTTGTTGCTTTACTTTTTGTTGTCTTGCTTGGTGGCGTTCATGTTTATGACTTTCAGATGTCACGAGGAAATCCTTTTTAATTTTTGAAACTGTGTCTATGATAACGCATCTGCAGTAGTGCAAAAACCATCGCTTTTTAAGGAAAAAAAATATGGGCAAGAAATTGTTAGTTGTGTGTATGGGCAATATCTGTCGTTCTCCAACCGGTGAGGCGATTCTTCGCACCAAAGCTGCACAAATGGGTATCGAGATTGAAGTCGACTCGGCGGGAACGATCGGTTTTCATCAAGGCAATCCTCCAGATCCTCGCTCTAGAGCGGTGGGAGAGCGTAGGGGGTACTCATTCACTGGTATTGTTTCGCGCAAAGTGGTTGAGCAAGATTTTGCTTACTTCGATTTGATTTTAGCTGCCGATAGAGACAACCTCGCGGATTTAAAAGCGCAATGCCCTCCTGAGTATCAAGATAAGTTGACACTATTTCTTAGTTATGGGGACAGTGAACAGGATGAGATACCTGATCCATACTACGGCGGCGACAAGGGTTTCGAACGGGTTGTTGACTTAATTGAACAAGCTTCGGAAACACTGCTCAAAACTCTGTAACACCATGAAATAAAATTGGTATTCTTATTAGGCCGCCATAACTCTACCACTGAAGTAATCATTGGAGACAATATACTCAGTGTTACGAATCAACTCATCTCTTATCTTAGCCCAGTGGATATTTCTCTGCTCGTAGCAAGGTACCACGCCACCAACGCGAATATTAAATGGGGTGAGCTCCTTTGCCCAGCTTTGGGTAAATCCAGCAACCATAGAGGTTGCATTTTCAAAGCCTGACATATCATTGTAATCGGCATGGGCAATTACATTGACAATCACTCCGTTTTTTTTGTCTTGACGCATTCTTTCTGCGGTTGCTTGACCAAAAGTAAACAGCGTAGCAGCCATTAGGGATAAATGCTGGGTAAAGATATCGCTGGCCCTTTCATCAAAGAATTTGGGCATGGTCTGACTGGTCAGTGCATTGATCAACACATCAGGTGACTGATGGACAGATTGATCAATAAATTGGAATAAAGAGTTAATGCTTTCCAAAGAATGATCATTCATTGCATGCTGATAAATATTCGATGAAATTTTCTTGCATCGCTCAAAAGTCTCATTTAATTGCGTCTTATTTGTATCACAAAGAATGACAATTCCATCAAGAGATGCAAAGTGCATGGCTAGGGTGCTGCCAAGTTGAGAACCTGCAGAAGTTATTAATATTACAGCACTTTTTATATCCATACACAGTGCCTCCATCGGTGGCGTTGAAAGTTTGTCCACATATCATGGTAGATTAATTGTGTGTTTGGTGTGAATAAGCTCAAATAACTTGTGCATATCTAGGGGGTAAATTAAATAACTTGCGCTCATTCACACTTATGAGCAACTTGTTGATTAATAAATGACTGATATGAAAGTAACTGTGATCTGCATAGATCTTTAAACTTGAGTTTGAATTTGGAAGCTTCTTTGGGCAGCGATCAGCTGATTGTATAGGTCGATTGGTATGAGTGGCTTACTTTCTGTCTCACCTAATTGACGACGTTGATGTCCTGACAAATTGTGATAGACATCCTCTGGAAGATTAAAAGTATCCTCAGGCATGTAGGTTAAGGCATCGGGTTTTAGATAGTGGCAGAGTTTCGCACTTGGGAGGCCTGATGAGTGGAATAGCTTAGCTTGAGTGGCCGCCAGCGGATATGACTCTTGGTCGGATCTCAGGGCCTGAGGTTGAGAGAGTTCAAAGCGACGTCTCAAGGCCTCTTCTGTGGTATCTATCTGCGTAAGTTTCTCGACAGGAGTACTGTCTCTAACATCATCAGAAAACAGAGATAGAATGAAAGAGAAATCTGCACGGCGTCCTTCTTGGATGGCATGGCTAATACCATTTCCGAATTGAAGTTCGTTGATAATTCCTGCTTTATCTAATGTATGAATCTGAGTTTGCATGTCACCTCGCTTGATGCCTATTTAGCGGCAACCTGTAGGTAAACTTTAGAGAAATGATTGACTAGAAAAGAAAAAAGCCAGTGACTACTGGCTTTAGGTGATAAAAATGGATCTTTTTCTTGCGATGTTATTTTGCTAGGTTTTCTGCAACGAAGTCCCAGTTAACTAGAGCCCAGAAGCCATTCATATAATCAGGGCGAACATTGCGGTAATCGATGTAGTAAGCGTGCTCCCACAAATCAACAGTAAGCAGTGGTGTGGTACCCGTCTCAGTAAGAGGTGTTGCTGCGTTTGAGGTGTTAACAATATCGAGAGAGCCATCAGCTTTTTTAACCAGCCAAGTCCATGAAGAACCAAAGTTGTTGATCGCAGAATCTGTGAATTTTGCTTTAAAATCTTCAAAAGAACCAAATGCAGCATTGATTGCTTCTGCAACCGCACCTGTAGGCTCACCACCCGCATTGGGTGCTAGACAGTGCCAGTAGAAAGTGTGGTTCCAGATTTGAGCGGCATTGTTGAAAACACCACCCGTAGAAGTTTTAATGATGTCTTCTAGTGATTTGCCTTCAAACTCAGTGCCAGGGATAAGACCATTAAGTTTAACAACGTATGTGTTGTGATGCTTGCCGTGGTGGAAATCTAGAGTTTCAGCTGAGATATGTGGTTCTAGTGCATCTTTTGCGTAAGGAAGAGCGGGTAGTTCAAATGCCATTGCTCGATTCTCCATTGAATATGAGAGAGTAGACTTCTCTCGATTGCTTCCAGTGTCATTTTTATCATGGCGTGCCATAGGCCCACCATGTCGTTTTGGTAACTGCGCTACAGTCTAGCAAGTTTTTACTTTATTGAAAGCGTCATAGTCAAATTCTCTATGAAATTTCTTAATCACATTAAAGCCGCAAACATTATAGGCTTTTTATTCTCAGCCAATGGTTTAAAATATGCCAATAATTTGCGCTAATGCCATATAAAAGAGGAAGCAATGGAAACCATAGACAAAATTAAACAGCAAATCGAAGAGAACGCCATCCTGTTGTACATGAAAGGTTCTCCAAAGCTACCTAGCTGTGGCTTTTCATCTCAGGCTTCACAAGCGTTGATGGCTTGTGGAGAAAAATTCGCCTACGTAGACATTCTACAAAACCCAGATATTCGTGCTGAGCTACCTGCTTACGCACAGTGGCCGACTTTTCCTCAGCTATGGGTTGAAGGTGAGCTGATTGGTGGTTGCGACATTATTCTTGAGATGTTCCAAAAAGGTGAATTACAACCATTAATCAAAGAAGCGGCAGAGCGTGCTGGTTCTAGTGAAGAAGAATAAACAAACCACTGTTTAAATTTACAGTTTTTCTTGATTTGTAAGGGCTACATTGGGTAATGTAGCCCTTATTGTATCTGTTTGATTATTATTATGACGCGTCTATATATAGCTGAGAAACCTAGCCTT
This sequence comes from Vibrio zhanjiangensis, assembly GCF_030161235.1. Taxonomy (GTDB): domain Bacteria; phylum Pseudomonadota; class Gammaproteobacteria; order Enterobacterales; family Vibrionaceae; genus Vibrio; species Vibrio zhanjiangensis. The sequence continues at coordinate 64,652 of NZ_BSPW01000024.1, forward strand.
GGCCGCGCCATTGCAGCGGCGCTTCCTAATCCACAGCAAAAGGATCAGGGCTTTATTCGCTGTGGAAATGGTGATGTGGTCACTTGGTGTATTGGTCACTTGCTTGAGCAGGTAGAGCCTGAAGCCTACGATGACAGATACAAAAAGTGGAATATGGCCGATTTACCTATTGTGCCGCAGCGATGGCAGCTTAGACCAAGAAAATCGGCCAGTAAGCAATTAGCCGTGGTTAAAAAGCTGATCAAAACCTGTACAGAGATTATTCATGCTGGTGATCCTGACAGGGAAGGACAACTGCTGGTGGACGAAGTATTAGATTACTGTAACGTTACCAAAGACAAGCAGGCGGGGGCGCAGCGTCTTTTGATCAGTGACCTCAATCTGCCAGCGGTTAAGCGTGCATTGAATCAAATGCGCAGTAATCAGGAATTTATACCTCTTTCTATTTCTGCTTTGGCGCGCTCTCGCGCTGACTGGCTTTATGGCATGAATATGTCACGAGCCTATACTTTGCTTGGCCAGCAAGCGGGGTACCAAGGCGTGTTGTCAGTTGGGCGAGTACAAACGCCTGTACTAGGTTTGGTGGTGCGCCGTGACGAAGAAATAGAAAATTTTGTCCCACGGGATTATTTTACTCTCGATGCGCTTATTCCTTATCAAGAGGGCGCGCGTCACTTTGATATACGCGCTCGCTGGAAGCCAAGCGAAGCCTGCCAACCATGGCAAGATGAAGAAGGCAGAGTTCTGAATAGAAAACTGGTGGAGAATGTGGCAAGCCGAATCGCCAATCAAGCGGCGAAGGTGGTTGAATCAGAGCAAAAACAAACCAAGCAGTTCGCACCGCTGCCATACTCACTATCAGCCTTGCAAATTGATGCAGCAAAACGCTTTGGTATGAGCGCTCAGCAAGTTCTCGACACTTGTCAGGCTTTGTACGAAAAACACAAGCTCATCACCTATCCACGTTCTGACCGTCGTCACCTTCCGCAGGGGCATTATGCCGAGGCAAGCAGTGTGTGTGATGCGATTAGTAATAATGCCAAAGAGCTCAATGTCGCCGTCTCTCAAGCTGACTTAACGCTGAAATCCAAAGCTTGGAACGATAAAAAAGTCGATGCTCACCACGCTATCATCCCTACACCCAAAAAAGCCTCAGTCAATGCGTTATCAGCCAATGAGATGAAAATCTATCAGCAAATTGCGCGTCAATATGTAATGCAGTTCTATCCTGCGGCGGTGTACGCCGAAGCCAAACTGGTGTTTGATATTGCTGGTGGTGAGTTTATTGCTAAGGGACGCCAACTTGTTTTCTCGGGGTGGAAAGCGCTGCTTGGTCAAACCAATGAAGAAGAGACAGGCGTAGATACGGTTCCGCCTTTGTCAAAAGGCACTGTGTTAACCTGCCGAGAAGGGGAAATCAAAGATCGCAAAACTGAGCCGCCCAAACACTTTACTGAAGCCAGTTTGCTGCAGGCCATGACAGGTATTGCGCGTTTTGTCTCTGACAAAGAGTTGAAAAAGATCCTAAAAGAGACTGATGGCCTTGGCACCGAAGCGACTCGCGCTGGGATTCTCGATACCTTGTTCAAGCGCCAGTTACTTAAAAGACAAGGTAAAACGATTTTAAGCTCACCTGCAGGGCGAGGACTTATTCATGCTCTACCTGCGGAATCAACCTATCCTGATATGACCGCCCACTGGGAGCATCAGCTGCAGGGAATGGCGGAGAGAAATCAGGCTTATCAGCCCTTTATGTCGGCGCTCCAAGGTAAGATTGATGGTTTGATGCAGCAAATAAAATCACAACCTGTTCCTGAATCGCTACGTCATTTACCAAAAGTGGAAAAACCTGCCTTTAAGCGTAAACGTGTCGGACGCGCTAAATACAGCAGTAAAAAGCGCGTCGCAAGCTAACCGATTATCACCACGGCAAGGGTGAACCATCGTAGTTAATAAACTCACCAGAGTGGTCAGTCGTCGCAGAGTCAATAACCTCAATTAAGCCAGTGACAGAAGTGTCAGTATTGATTAACGCATTTGGTCCGCCCATGTCAGTGAGTACCCATCCAGGGTGAAGCGCCAGTACGGTGAAGTCTTGGCTGGCGAGATCGTTGCTCAAGCTTTTCACTATAGAATTGAGCGCTGCTTTTGAAGAACGATAAATATAGCTACCGCCCGATGTGTTGTCGCCCATGCTACCCATTTTAGAAGAGATACAGGCGATCTTTTTCAATGAGCCTCTCTTAAGGTTAGGATAGAGGGCTTCGACCAATTTCATCGGAGCTATGGTATTGATTTCCAGTGCTTTACGCCATTCTTCAATATCGGTCTCACCAAACACATAGCCTTTGGGTCCATAATATCCAGCGTTGTTGATCAGAATATCTATTTCAGGAAGCTGGCTAGCTAGGGTTTCGTAACGAGCATAATTCGTCACATCAAGCTGATGGCAATGCAAGTTTGGACGTTCGAGCTTAAACAGTTCACTGGCATGACTTTGTGAGCGATAGGTTGCGTGTACTTGATAATTTTTGGCAAGATAATGCTTAACCAAACTCAATCCTATACCTCGGTTCGCGCCAGTAATAACCACTGTAGTCATGGGTAATCCTTTTTCGTTAGGGGAGGGGAATCATGAAACACAAGACGTCTTGTTCTAAGCAAAATCAATTTAAGCATGTTTTGCAATCGGGTGACAACTTGTTACCATGCCAAGCATCAAAATATGCGCAGATAGTTGCTCCAAAAGGTCAACAAAACCTAATGATTCCACTGATCTATCATCCAATTTATTCCAAACTCCCTTTGCCTGATGGGCACAGGTATCCAATTCACAAATATCGGCTCCTCTATCAAACAATCGAAACCAAGCGCCAAAGCGATAGCCAGTGGCAAGCGCTTTTTTGCTACCATCAGCCCACGCCGCTGTTAAGAGCAGAAGTTGAGCAAACCCACTGTAAGCGCTACATAGAGCAGCTTTTTTCCGGAACGTTAGCGGTTTCACCCATGCGGCGAATTGGCTTTCCTTGGAGTGAGCGCTTGATTGAACGTACACTGACTTCTGCTGGGGGAACCTGTCTAACCGCTGAGCTTGCACTAAAGAGTGGCGTTGCTATTCATCTCAGTGGCGGCTACCATCACGCACATTATGATTATGGCAGCGGCTTTTGTTTGCTTAATGATTTGGTGTTGGCTGCCAAACGATCACTGCTTCAGGAAGGTATCGATAAGGTGCTGATCGTCGACAGTGATGTCCACCATGGCGATGGAACCGCGACCCTATGTCAAGACAACCAAGCGATTGTTACTCTCTCTTTCCATTGTGATAAGAACTTTCCTGCCAGAAAGCCTGATTCGGACATAGATATTGCCTTGCCAAGAGACACCGGAGACCCAGAATTTTTGAGTGTGTTTGAATCTGTTGTGACAATGGCTATCAACTGTCACCAGCCGGATTTGATTTTGTATGATGCAGGTGTGGATATTCACCAAGACGATGAACTTGGGTATTTAAATATCAGCACAGAAGCAATTTTTGCCCGCGATAAGCGCATGTTTGAAACGGCAAAACAACGCGCTATACCTATTGCGTGTGTGGTAGGCGGTGGCTACCGAAACGATCACAGTGAATTAGTGCCCATTCATATGCAGCTATTGAATGCCGCCTTTGAGGTTTATGCTAAGAGCGAAGAAAAGACATGAAACAAAGAATTAGAGCGGCAGGCATTCTTATCCATCAGCACGCCATATTGCTGCTAAAAGTCAAAGACTTCACAGGCGAATATTGGGTGCCGCCCGGCGGTGGCTTAGAAGAAGGGGATAAAAGCTCCAAAGCGTGTTTAGTCAGAGAGTTTAAAGAAGAAGCTGGCTTAGATATTGAAGTAGGCTCTCTCGTTTGCGTGCGCGAGTTTTTAGAAACAGAGAAAAATCGCTACCACTGTGAGCTGTTTTACCATGTGACAAGTTATCGCGGTGACCCCCACCTTAACAATCTTGCTGGATTAAACGATGAGCATTACATCCAAAAGGTAGAATGGGTGCCGTTGTCTGAATTAGCCGAAAAACGCATATATCCCAAAGAGCTTGCGCATAAGCTGCTTGACCTTATCGATAACAAACAATTTTCTACCCATCTAGGCAGTTATATTCAGGGTGAACAGGATGACATTAATTATTTGTAAATTACCCAGCAACCTTTGATAAAAAAGAGAGTCATATTAAGGTTGTGTGAGTACTTAGCTGATATTATTTTCCAGCGAAATATTAGCGCTACTCCAACGAAAACCAAGCTTATCGCTTTGGTTGATTTTTCCCCTTGAACTATCCACAGGAAACTATTTTGAACAGATTAAAGGCACTTACAGGGCCACTTTATCCAGTCGTTTCGGTTACGATTGTATTACTTGCGCTATTTTCATTGTCGCGCCTTGGGCTTGCACTATGGCATTTTGATCGAGTATCAGATGCACAAGGATGGAGTCATATCTTTGCAAGTGGTTTACGAGTGGATATCTCGTCAATCTGTTATCTATTTATTTTGCCTGCGTTTTTGTCTGCTCTGCTTGCTGGCGAACATTGGGTTGGTCGGATTTGGAGTTGGGTTCTTAGGATTTGGATTACGCTTGGTTTGTGGATAGTCGTCTACATGGAAGTGGCTACGCCCCCCTTTATTATTGAATACGACTTGCGTCCCAACCGCCTGTTTATTGAATATCTTGTATACCCTAAAGAAGTATTTGGCATGCTATGGTCTGGCTACAAACTGGAATTATTCATTGGGCTTGTCGTCAGTGTTGCCACGGTTGTTTTGGGCTGGCGATGGAGTAAAAGCTTAGTGACGGGCCTTCGATACCCGAAATGGTATTGGCGTCCTGTGATTGCAGTGTTTATCGTAGCAATTGGTATATTGGGCGCTCGCTCTTCTCTAGGTCACCGTCCTATGAATCCCGCTATGGTTGCGTTTTCTGGAGATCCGCTAATGAATGATCTGAGTTTGAATTCTTCATACTCAGTGATTTTTGCGGCGAAGCAAATGAAATCAGAAGCCAGTGCGTTTGATTTTTATCCCAAAATGGATCAGCAGCAAGTTATTGCTGAAGTTCGTGCTTCTATGAATGTGGCGTCACAGGATTTTGTCAGCGATAGCAAACCTTCGTTGGTGAAACATATCGCGACTTACCAAGGACAACCTAAAAACATTGTCATACTGTTAATGGAAAGTCATGGCGCACGATATGTTAAGAGTCTGGGCGGTCTCGATCTTTCGCCAAATATGGATAAAGCGATTGAAGAAGGTTGGGCATTTACTCGTATGTACGCCACAGGTACTCGTTCTGTGCGTGGAATCGAGGCAGTCACGACTGGTTTCTCACCAACCCCGGCACGATCGGTGGTGAAATTGGGCAAGAGTCAAACGAACTTTTTTACCATTGCAGGTCTGTTGGAAAATCTTGGTTATCACACCCAATTTATTTACGGTGGGGAAAGTCATTTCGATAATATGAAATCTTTCTTTCTTGGTAATGGCTTCACCGACATGCAGGACTTTGCCACTTTCTCTAATCCTAAATTTGTCGGATCTTGGGGGGCTTCTGATGAAGATTTATTTGCAAAAGCTGACCAAGAATTCTCCAAGATGTCTAACCAAGGAAAACCATTTTTTAGCTTAGTATTTAGTTCATCTAATCATAGCCCATTTGAGTTTCCTGAAGGTTCAATATCGTTATATAACCAGCCAAGTCAGACAGTTGAAAATGCGGTAAAATATGCTGATTATGCCTTAGGGCAGTTTATTGAAAAGGCGAAACAGTCTAACTATTGGGATAACACAGTCTTTGTCGTTGTCGCTGACCATGATGCGCGAACTTCGGGGAATAAGCCTATTCCTGTCGAATACTTCCATATTCCTGCAGTCATATTTGGTGGTGATATTGAAGCGCGTAAAGACGATCGTTTAGTGAGCCAGATTGATTTGGCGCCGACATTGTTGTCTTTGGCAGGTATTAGTAGCCAAAATCCTATGATAGGCCATGATTTGACCCAAGATGTACCGCAAGAAAAGCAGCGAGCAATGATGCAGCGAGATAAAAATTTTGGCTGGCTAACTGCTGATAATCAAGTGGTTGTCTTGCAGCCTGAGCAGGGCATTTCAACCTATCTCTACGATAGTGAATCACATTCTTTGGTTTCTCATGATGTCGACAAAGCCATTATTAATCGAGCTCATGCAAATGCCATGTGGGGAAGTCTTGCGTTTAATGAAGATTTCTACACAGCAAAAGATACCAATTAGCCAAGCCTGCGTTGGTACGTTTTGTTGTGATACGTCCTCTATTTTCCTTAGCTAAAGGATAAATCGAGCTCATTACGAATGAGTCACTTTTTCATGTTTGAAAGTGACTCATTAGCCAAAAACCTAAATTAATAAGAATCGCAGTTATGAAACCCGGAAGAAAAGGGATAGCCCGAATACTTTATGCCACTTTATATTCAATGCAAGGCTTGAAGGCAGCTTGGCAGCACGAGGCGGCATTCAGACAGGAAGTGATGCTATCGGTTATCTTAATATCGTTGACTTTTTTTCTCCCCGTTAATCAACTAGAGCAACTGTTTATGATAGGAACGCTTGTTTTAGTTGTGATCGTAGAGTTGCTAAATTCTGCAGTAGAAGCGGTCGTGGATAGAATAGGCAGTGAGTGGTCGGAGCTTAGCGGACGCGCCAAAGATATCGGCTCAGCTTCCGTGCTTATTGCTTTACTTTTTGCACTGTTTACGTGGTTATATATCCTGCTTTGGTAGATAAAAAGGGCAGTGTGTTTGACCACGGGTCAGTTCATCTACTATTACTTCTCTATTGACTGAATTACAGTGATAGCACATGGACATAATAAAGAAAATATTATTGGTCGCCGTTGGACTGATTAGCTATTTATCGAGTACACACGCAGAAGAATACACGTTTGCTTCAATAGAAAACCTGCCTGAACAGGTGATTAGTGCCAAAATTATGACTGAAATATATGGTCAACTTGGTGACTATATAGAGGTTAAGCCGCTACCAGGATTGAGAGCGCAAAGTGCTGCAAATGCAGGCAAGGTGGCCGGTGAAATCGCTCGGATATGGGGGTATGGCGACCAAACACCCAATGTTATTCGTGTTCCAACGGCCTATTATTCTCTTAAAACGGTAGGGTACGCACTGAGCAATAGTGGAATCAAGATAAACAATAAACAAGAGTTAAACCGGTACAAAGTGGTTATTATTCGAGGGGTTAAGCACACCGCTGAAATAACTCAAGACATGAAAAAGAGCAACATCGAAATTGTTGATAGCCCGGACTTTATGATGCAATCTGTGTCTAGTGGGCGAGCGCAAATTGCACTAACAAACCCTCTACTTGGTCGTCTGCTTGCTCAAAAATTAGGTGAGAATAAGATAGAGCTGGTTGGGCCTCCTCTAGCTAAACTGGAACTTTATCATTATATCCACAAAGATCATGCTGAACTGGTTCCGATTATTAACAAAAAAATTATTGAGCTAAGAGACAGCGGTGAGCTGGACACCATGATAGCTAAATATGAAGCAGAGGTGCTCAGCAGTTGGCCCAAGTAACGTTAGGGACAATCGTCTTGTTCTAAAGAGGGTCTAAATAACGTTTTTGAGCGGCCCGTTTGTCGCAATTTGCTATGTTAACTCGCCACCTTAACCTTACTCGGTAATGAAAAAGCCCCAGTCTTTCGACTGGGGCTTAGAATGTGGCGGAGAGATAGGGATTTGAACCCTAGATACGCTATTAACGTATGCCGGTTTTCAAGACCGGTGCTTTCAACCACTCAGCCATCTCTCCGTTGCTGAAGCGCATAATATAGAGGTTGGAATTTGTTGTAAACCCCTAATTTTATTGATTGCTTTAATTATGAGCAGAATATGCGAATATTCGCTTAGAAATTACCTAACTGGGCTAAATTGGAGATGAAAAGTGCAGTGCAAACGCTGCACTTTTCGTGTTCAAGACGAGGTGTTTGGTGTCAGTGATAGCGCTTTGTGTTTTTGATGACTGTATGACACAACACCAAACAGTATCATTGTGCCACCGATCTTAATCACCAGCGGTATCTGTGGCCAAACAAGTATCAGGCCAAGGGCAATTAAGAGTAGTCGATGCAGCGGTGTAATATCGCCTTCCAAATAGCCCTCTAGTGCACCAACAAAGGCATAAGTGCCTAGGATTGCGAAGATGCCAGCCTCAATAATAAATACAAAATCCCAAGTAATGATATTGGAATAGGCGATCAGCAATGGTACAAGATACAAACCTTTGGCAATCTTCCAAGCGGTAAAGCCAGTGCGCATTGGCGGGGTGCGGGCAATGGTTGCAGCGGCAAAGGCGGTTAAACACACAGGTGGCGTAACATTACTGTCTTGTGATAACCAGAAAATAATCAGGTGTGCAGAGAGTAATGCTAAGGTAATCGATTCCATTCCTAAACTCTGCTCGTACAAGGTTGGCATAAAGTCTACTGGAACCGATGCAAGTAGGCTCTGAGCCATTTCAAGTGACATAGGAGCGTTCAGTAAACCGACTTTACCGGGTGCGCTAATCATAAAGATGGTACTTGCTTGCTGTGGCAGCTCACCAGTAACAAGAAGCTCGATGAGCTGTTTTTCTGCAAGCAGTTGATAAAGTGCGGGTGCGGAGAGTGTACCGAGCACAATATAAGAGGCGGTAACGGGTAGTCCCATGCCTAGAATCAGCGAAGCAAGTGCGATTAAAACGATCATCACGAGTAAATCACCGCTAGCCCATTGCTGGATCATCAGCGAAAACGTATTACCTATTCCCGTTGTACTTATTACGTTAACGACTAAGCCAATGCCTGTTAGCAAGACAGCCGTCGTCGCCATATTTTTTGCACCCTGAGCGAGAGCCTCATATATCGCTTTGGGTCCCATTTTGTGGTGTTTGGACAACCAAGAAGAGCCAATAACCGAGAGTATTGCGAGGCCTGCTGCGTAGGTGGGCGTAAAACCCTTAATGAGCAAGAAGACTAGCACCACAAGTGGGATCAGGTTGTGCCAGCCAGACAAAAGTACCTGTATCAATGGAGGACTTTCTGAGGATGTCTTTTGTACGCCGCTGCGTTTTGCTTCAATGCGAACGAAAAAAGCGACGGAACAAAAATAAATCACAGCGGGTAGCAGTGACACGAGAATGATGTCTCCATAGGGCACTTGCGTATAGGAAGCAATAATAAACGCGCCAGCACCCATCACTGGAGGCATAAGCTGCCCGCCAGTTGAGGCGGCCGCTTCGACTCCTGCGGCGAACCGAGCGGGAAAGCCTGCTTTTTTCATCAAAGGAATAGTAATAACGCCTGTTGACACTGTGTTGGCGACACTTGAGCCAGATACTGAACCCATTAAGCTTGAGCCCAGCACGGCAACAAAGCCAGGGCCGCCAATGATTTTTCCTGCGGCAGCTTTCGCCAGTGCAATGATATAGTCACCGACACCGGAGCGGACTAAAAATGCGCCAAATAAGATGAACATAAACACAAAAGACCAACTGATACGCGAAATCGGGCCAAACATACCTTCTGATGAATAGAAGCTGCGATAAAGCAGAGTTTCAGCGCTCAGCCCCGGAAAGTGGAACAAACCTGTCGCCCAGTCTCCCCACCAAACCACATAGCTCAAACATAGGATGATCAACACGGGAATAAACCAGCCCATGGTTCGGCGTATCAGCTCAGTAACAATCGCAATTGCCAGCAGTGAAAATACCCAATCGCTGGTGATAAAGTGCATCCCTCTTTCATAGAGCTCGTCCTCACCAAAAGGAAGATAAAGCACACAGCTGATAATCGAGATAATAAGAAGCACATCAATCCAAAGCGCAATCTTACTTGGTTTGAGAGAAGGATGAGCGGGGTAGAGTAGCGTGCATATTATCGCAAAGCCACCAAAGTGAATGGCTGAAGACCATAGTTCAGGTAGGTTTGCCGTAAGGTTAAACCAAATGTGGCCTAACGATAGTGCGACACAAAATAAGCTGGTGCACTTCATGGGTAAGTGGCTACGGGTAGAAAGTTCAAACTTTTGCAGCTCTTGCTGCATCGCATTATTGGTGTCCATATTCACCTCGCTTGGAAATGACCCAAAAGGGCTCAGCGAACAACGAGCTCAGGTGATAGCTCGATACCCATTTCACGATAATAACGTGCGGCACCGGGGTGCAAGGGAATAGGGAGCCCAGAGGCACCTCTTTCTAGCTCCATCACTTTCGTCGCTTTATGAATGCCTTGTAAGAAAGGCAAGTTTTCATAAATGGCTTTGGTTAACTGGTAGACATCTTCTTCAGAAACGTCTTCGCGTACGGCTAGAAAATTAGGCTGCGCAATGGTTGTGACGGGTTGGTTGACACTCGGGTAGGTGTTGGCCGGTATTTCGTATTTCGACCAGATGTTATATTGCTGATTGGCTTGTTTGATTTGCTCATCGGTAAAAGATAGGATCTTAATTTCTTCACCCAAAGCCGCAAAAGCTTGGGTTACAGCGCCAACAGGTATTCCTGCGGGGGTGTTCATACCATCGATAGTGCCATTTTGCAGCGCACTGGCACTGCTGCCATAGCCCATATACGCAAGCTTAAATTTTTCTGGGTCTATCGCCAAGCTTTGCATGATTTGTCTGCCTGAATTCTCAGTTCCGGAGCTTTTTTTGCCGATGGAGAATTTTTTATCTTTGAGCTGAATGAGGTCGGATATAGTGCCTGTTGAAGCAAGATCAGAGCGAACAATAAAATGTTCAACGTTTTGCCAAAGCATGGAAACCGAGCGCAACTGAGTTTGGCTTCCGGCTTTCTCATAAGGGCCTTTACCTTGCCATGCCCAAGCACCATAGAGTCCCTGAAGAATCGCAAATTGCGCTTGATTGTCGTTCAGTAGTTTGATGTTTTCGCCTGATCCTGCTGAGCTAATGGCCGCTAGAGAGAAATGTTGCGTGGGGGCAAGTTTGACTTTGCTTAAGGTGGCGAGCGCGACGCCAACAGGATAGTAAGTGCCTCCGGTGGATGCAGTTGCGAGAATATAGCTACGTTCATTGGCAAGACTTTGCTGATTAATGCCAAGAATTGCTAGGATAATTGCTGTGATTTTGAGTAATTGTTTCAACATTTTAGTCATGACTCATATGAATATTATTGCTTATCTGTAAGCTGAAACATTACCACATTTTATCCAATAAGAACTTGCTCAGTGCCTTGATATGTTATCTGTAAGTGATTGCTTTTGAATGGAGAGAATAAGCGATTAAAAGTCGAGGGAGAAAACGGCTTCGGATGAGTAGCGGAAGTATCTGCACTAGATAGCAAAAAAGAGAGCCAAAGCTCTCTTTTTCTAGGTGTATGGTCGGACTGAGAGGATTTGAACCTCCGACCCCCGACACCCCATGACGGTGCGCTACCAAGCTGCGCTACAGTCCGATGCGAGTAATGTACCTATTTTTTTTCTTTGGGTCAAATACTAAGATAAGGTTTTAGTTACTTTTCGCATAAAAACGCTGCAATTCAGTTAAACCCTGCATTAATACAGGTAAAGTAGGGTTTTTATCTTGCAAACGCTGGTAGTTTCCATCGTATAGTTTGTAGTTACCAAATTTGTCGATTACCGTTGTATCTTTGTTGGTTATTAGGGCTAGCTCTCGGGTTCCGCCAGCAAGAATCCATTTTCTAGGGCTTTCATCGAATAAATTTTGTCCACTACTAAAATCAGAAGGATTAGAGGATACTCCCAATAAATCCTGTAATAGGGTAACAGACAAATCAAGGTGACTTGTTCTGTGGTCATAAGTAGTCGGCACTTTACCCGGCCAGTGAATAACCATGGGGACTTGGAGTTGGTAACGGCTGTAGTTGCTGTTAGAGCCCCAGCTGTTGGTTTTTGTTTCGTTGAACTCAGTGCCATGATTCGACGTGAGGATCACGACGGTTGATTCGCTGATTCCAAGTTGCTCGATTTTATCGAACAATATCCCCAGTTCTTCGTCGGCTTTGGCGGCAGAGGCATGATATCCATTTTGTAGCTTATCTACTGCTGAGTGGTTACCTTTGTCATCATAAGTGCTGAAGTTATCAACGGTTGTTAGCTCAATAAAACTAAACCATGGATTTTTCTTACGTTGTTCAACCCAATCGGCCCACACATTTATCGCTTGCGTATCTGGTGAATTGGCATCATTAAATGCAATACCTGTAAAGTTAAGCCCCCGGAAAATGGTTTCGCCGTATAAGTCATCATCAAAGTTATCGCCGCTAAAAAGACCAAAACTGTAGTCCTTATCAAGCAAAGTATCTAGGAGTATCGGCCGAGAACCTTGCATTTTAATGCTGCTAACGTAGCTGCTTGGCAAACCGTAAAATAGGCCAAAGACACCAAAAGTGTCATTACTTGAGCTGTAATGATTGGTAAAAGATAAGTTCTGCGTGGCAAAATTTGCCGCGTTTGGCATATATTCAGGTGTCATCACATCGCTTCGCAAGTTGTTGACACTAACAACCAGAATATTGAGCGAGTTTGTACGGCGGTTAAACTCAAGTTTCTCAAGTGGATAGCGCACCAGCTCGGTTTGAGCTTGACTCTCTTTTAAGCGCTGCAAATATTCTTGTCGATCAAGCAAGCCGTGTCGCTCCATAAAAGACTTTGCTGTCATAGGATACGAGAGTGGGAAGTTTGCTTTTTGGACGGTAATTGGATTATAGAAGTAAGCATCCGCCCAGACATAAATCAGATGGCTAGCGATAAAGCTGACAAAAAATAGTGCCGCGATTGGCCTGCCAACATGTTTGTGGGAAAGACGTCGCTGTTTTCTCCAAACCCACTCGGACAGCGATAATTGCAGAAGAAAGATCAGGGGTAAAACGACAAATAAGTGTTGAAGGTCGATGCTAATGGTACTGCCTTCGTCATTAAATAGTACTTCCCAAACAACAGGAGTAAGGTGGAGATTTATCTTCTGGTAAGCCTGAGTGTCAACAAGCAATACCGTCAAACCTATGGTCGCAAAACAGACCGCAACCAATCGGAAGAGTTTACGAAATGGTATTAAGAATGTCAGCGGAAATAAAACCAGCAGATAAAGCGCAAATACAAGGAAGCCAAAATGTCCCACCCAAGATATTGCGAGATAAAATTGGCCAAGTAAAGTCTCTGGCCAAGGAGATTCAGTGATATAACGGGTGCCAATTAGCATGGCGGCTATGATATTGAAGAAGGCAAACCAATGCCCCCAACCAACTAGACGCGAAACGCGTTCACCGTATGTGTTTCCGTTATCTACCATGTATTGTTCTATTGTCCGTTTGTTATTCTAGTGAGTGTTTTCTTCAATAGAAGACAACAGTGCCTGAGCAAATTTTTCAGCAAGTGCTTTGCGTTGTGAAGCACTAACATTTTGATTTAAGACATTGGTAGCGATATTGCCTGCAATCATCAAAGATAATTCAGGGCCAGCACCGTATTTGTCCAGAACAACAGCAACCTCTGATAAGATGGTTTCAATTTTGTCATCGCTGTATTTAGATGTGATCGGCATAAAGACTCTAATGGTGATAGTAAAGCGACTTATGATAACCTACAATGCCCCGCAACTGAAACCTACACGACGATAAAAATTTATCATGAGCCTTCATCTTTCAAATGTAATTTTGCACCAGTTACGAAAAAATGACTCCGACGAGCTTATTGTTAACTTTAGAACGGAATGTCTAGAAAACGACACATCCACTGAAAATTTAGTCGCTGAGCTTCACAGAGTCTTCAATTCCAAAGCGGGTAAAGGCTTTGGTTGTTTTAAGTCTGACAGTGAATTTCAAATCTGGTTGCATGAACTTTGTAAGGGTGAAAGAAATTTCTATGATTTTTCTCAGCTTAGTGCCACTCGTCTCAAAAATGAGTTAGGTAAATATCCTTTTGCAGATGACGGTATTTTGGTGATTGCACAATATCAGTCGTTGGCAACCGATTATTTGTTTGTTGCGTTAGTGCCATCTAACCAAAGTCTAAAGGTAACTGAGGGGCTAGATATCAGTGCTACGGATTATTTGGATCTCAATAAAATGGATATTGCGGCTCGTATTGATTTGACCAGCTATGAAACTGATAAAGACTCCAATCGTTATTTGGCCTACATCAAGGGTCGTGTGGGGCGTAAGGTAGCCGACTTCTTTATGGACTTTCTACAGGCAGAAGCTGGTTTGGATACCAAACTACAAAATCAAGTATTGATCCAAGCTGTGGAAGATTTTTGTTCGGACTCTAAGCTCGAGAAAGAAGAGGTTATAAACTACAAAAAACAAGTGGCTGATTATTGCAAAGAGCAAATCAAAACGGGGGACGAAGTTCAGATTAAAGAACTATCGGGCGAACTGCCACCCACACACGACGGTACAAGCTTTCATGATTTTACCCAAAAGCAAGGTTATGAGTTAGAAGACAGTTTTCCTGCTGACCGAACGGCGGTTCGAAAGCTAACCAAGTATGTCGGCGCTGGAGGTGGACTTAATATGAGTTTTGATAGCCTGCTGCTCGGTGAACGTATTTTTTACGACCCAGAAACTGACACTTTAACGATTAAAGGCACGCCACCAAACTTGCGTGATCAATTAACCAGAAATCAAGGTTAAATAAAGTACATAATTGGTGATTATTTTTGTACTAATTTTTTGTGGCACTCTAGTCTATTTGGGCTTAGTGCCATTTTTGAATCCACTCATAAATGGCTTTTTATAATATTCATCTTGAATGGTTTGAGCTAGGTGTGTAACCTCCCGAATATACAATAATAACATTAAAACATTCCAATTTATGGGCGCAGCCTATTCCAAGACGGACGCATTTTTTCAAAGTGCGGTAGAAAGTTCTCAGATATTATTGCGGTTAATGGGCATCACATGCTCGCTTCCTACTCAGCCGCAGGGAAATGGCCTAAAAAACTGGCTAAAAGCAGCCTCACTTAAAACAGATGGCCAACTGAGATTAAAAAAACTCAGCCAAGAAAAGCTAACGACTGCCCACCTTCCTCTTGTCTATCAAACCAAGGATGGACAGTTTGTGGTTCTGGCTCGGCTGTCAGAAGATCAGGCTTTGATCCAAAAGGTGGACAAGCCGATACCGGAAGTGATTTCAAGACAAGACTTAAAACAGCAGTGGGCGGGTCAGACTATTCAGTATCATCAAAGTGGGGGTAAGTTTGATATTCGTTGGTTTATCCCTGAGTTTGTTCGCCACCGAAAGCTCTTGGGAGAGGTGCTGTTTTTCTCACTCTTACTTCAATTGCTAGCTCTGATCCTACCGCTATTTTTTCAAGTCATTATGGATAAGGTCTTGGTTCATAATGCGCTATCCACCCTTGATGTGTTAGTTGTGGCATTGCTTGTGGTTGGTTTGTTTGAAGTGACCCTAAAAGGGTTAAGAGAATATTTGTTGGCTCATACAACAACACGAATCGATATACGGCTCGGTGTTAAGTTATTTAAACATTTACTCGGCCTGCCTTTACTTTATTTTAAAAACCGGCATGTAGGAGCCATCGTCACTCGGGTAAGAGAACTGGACAGTATTCGCAATCTTCTGACTGGCGCGGCGCTAACGTTACTAGTGGATGTCAGCTTTACCTTTGTATTTGTCGGTGTGATGTTCTACCTCTGCGCGCCGTTAACTTGGTTAGTTATCGCAACACTGCCAGTATATGCGTTTATCGCATGGGTAAGCTCCGGTTCTCTTAAACAGCGTATTGAGCATCAGTTCAGCTGCGGCGCTAAAAATACGGGTTTTTTGACTGAGTCGCTTAATGGCGTAGAAACAGTCAAAAGCCTTGCTATCGAGCCTAGATTTGAAAGAAAGTGGGAAGGGCAAACTCAAGAGCTGGTCGAAGCAAACTTTTCTCGTCAAAGTTATCAAGCTCAAATCAGTCAATGGGTCACATTAGTTCAGAAGCTAACGACGGTCGGTGTGCTTTGGATTGGCGCACAGATGGTGATGTCACTGGAGCTGACCATAGGCCAGTTGATTGCGTTTAACATGATGGTCAACCATGTCAGTCAGCCACTCGCCAAGCTAGTTGAGCTTTGGCAGCAATTTATCCAAACTCGAGTTGCTGTCAATAACCTTGGTGAAATGCTCAATTTGCCAGCAGAGCAGGAAATGGGCCGACATGCATCAAGTCAGCCTTTTCAGGGTCATATACAGTTTCGCCACGTGTGGTTTCGATACCAGCCTCAATTAGCCCCAGTGTTAAAAGGACTGAGCTTGGACATTCGCCCAGGCGAATCAATCGGTCTAGTAGGGCCTTCTGGATCAGGAAAAAGTACCATCACTCGCGTGATTCAAAAGCTCTACTTGGCGGAAAAAGGCCATGTATTGATTGATGGTGTTCCAATTAACCAATGGTCATCATCAGCGCTGAGAAAAAATATAGGTGTGGTGTTACAAGAAAACTACCTATTTCACCGCAGTGTGCGTGAAAACATTGCCATTCGTAGGCCAACAGCCTCTTTTGAGCAGGTGGTCGAAGCTGCCAAGCTTGCTGGTGCTCATGAATTCATTATCAAAATGCCCAAAGGGTATGACACCTTGCTAGCAGAAGGCGGCTCCTCTTTATCTGGAGGCCAAAAGCAGCGCATCGCGATCGCCAGAGCCTTAATGACCAAACCAAGAATATTGATCTTAGATGAAGCCACGAGTGCGCTAGATGAAGAATCTCAACAAGTGGTGAATCGAAATATGGCAGCTATTTCGCGTGGCAGAACCGTCATAACGGTCGCGCACCGTTTATCGGCGGTTCGGAGATGCGATTGTATTGCCGTCATTGAACAAGGTGAAGTCACAGAGCTTGGCACCCATGAGCAATTACTCGAGCAAAAAGGATGTTACGCCAGACTCTGGCATATACAGCAATCAAAACAACAGGAAACTAAAGTGAGTGAGCAAGTGCAATGATAAATACAATAATAAATACAATAAAAATGGCACTCAAAGCCCAAAAGCGTGAGCCTCAATCGCCAAAACGCCCCCAACATGAATACGAGTTTTTACCTGCTTATCTCGAAGTGATTGAAAAACCGCCTTCGCCTTGGTCTAGACGTGTGGCCTTTACCATTGCGACATTCTTGCTGGTGACCTTGGTTTGGTCGATTATTGGCCAGCTCGACATCCATGCAAACGCACAAGGCAAGGTTATGGTGTCGAGCCATAGCAAAGTTATACAAGCGTTAGAACAAGGTGAGGTTATTGCGATTAATGTTAGAAATGGTCAATATGTTCGCAAAGGCGATATTCTTATTCAGCTTAACCCTGCGGGCGCCGATGCGGAGTCGAGCCGATTGGCCGAGCAAAAAATTCGTTTTCAGTTGGACAAGTCGAGACTTGAGGCGCTGCTCTCAGACGCTCCATTAGAGCGCTTTAACCCTACGCGGGATGCCAATCGTGAGCTGATTGCCATCAGCCGTCAGCATTTGCAAAGTGAGTACACTGAAACGACTCAATTGCTGGAAAAAATTCAAGCTGAGCAGAATGTTAATCGAGCAGAGTTAAAAGCGAACCGCCAAGCGATTGCGGCGCTCAATAAACTTAAACAAAACATCACTACACGACTCAATGCGCGTCAAGCACTGATGGAAACAAACTCGATTGCTCGGGTTGAGTTATTAGAACAAGAGAGAGAACTATTAGATGTAGAGCGCGACTTGAGTAACTTAGAATCTCAAACCGAGGTACTTAGCGCGCAGGCAGCAAGTCTTGTTGAACAAAGAGAGACGCTTATTGCTCAAAAGCGGCTAGAGTATTTTGATGAGCTTAATCAGGTTGATGGTCGAATTGCAGAGCTTGAGCAAGAACTTGTCAAGGCTCGTGAGCGCCAGCGCATTCAGGCGCTCCGCTCCCCAGTAGATGGCGTAGTGCAGCAACTGAGTATTCATACCCTAGGTGGCGTGGCCTCTCCCGCTGAGCCTTTGATGGTTATCGTGCCCGAAAGCGCCGATCTCGAAGCAGAGGTCAATATTCTTAATAAAGACATCGGCTTTGTCATGGCAGGCCAAGCAGTAGAAATCAAAATAGATAGTTTTCCCTTCACCAAATACGGCACCATTTCAGGCGAGCTACTACACGTATCCAAAGATGCGGTAGAAGATGAGCAGCTAGGGTATGTGTTTCCTGCTCGAATTCGTCTCAGCAGCAACCAAATTTTAGTTAATGATAAATGGGTAACGCTTGGAGCGGGGATGAGCTTAAGTGCTGAAATTAAAACTGGAACCCGCCGCATTATCGATTACTTGCTAAGCCCTTTGCAGCAGTATCAGTCTGAAGCCATGAGGGAG
The DNA here is from genome assembly GCF_030161235.1 of Vibrio zhanjiangensis. Lineage (GTDB taxonomy): Bacteria > Pseudomonadota > Gammaproteobacteria > Enterobacterales > Vibrionaceae > Vibrio > Vibrio zhanjiangensis. The sequence continues at coordinate 83,023 of NZ_BSPW01000024.1, forward strand.
CGCTAATGAACCCTCAACATCATATTCGGCCAACGGGCTTACTTTGTCTTGCTTATGTGGCGAAACATTTTGATAAATCGGTAGAAATAAATCATCTGCAGCACAAACTCGGAGAGTCTGTCAGTGAGCTAGATTCGACGCAATTGTGTCGCTGCGCGTTGTGGGTTGGCCTTAAAGCGAAACAAGTCAGTTTGCGATTCGAGCAGCTCAATACCACACCGCTGCCCGCTATTGTTGAGCTTGATAATCAATTTTACGTTTTGCTCAAGGCCACAGATTCGGATGTCACCTTGTATTGCGCTAGAACCAATCAAGTACGACGTTATTCTCACGAGGACTTTCAGGCGAGTTGGCAGGGTAATACCTATTTGCTTGCAGACGGAGAGTTAACCGCTTCACAGACATCCTTCAGTTTTCGCTGGTTTTTACCTGCCCTTAAAAAGCATGTCAGTCAAGCGAGGAAAGTCATTTGGTTGTCACTCTTTATTCAGTTGATCGCGCTTGCAACTCCGATTGTATTTGAAAATGTCATTGACAGAGTATTAGTCAGTCGTAGTGTGTCCAGTTTGCATGTTCTGGGTATCGCCCTGTTGGGCATGGCAATTTTTGAGCCCTTATTTAACTATATGCGCAGCTGGATGTATGCCAATCTTGCCAGCAAGCTGAATGCCGATCTTAGTGCAAGGCTTTATTCGCACTTAATTGCCTTACCCCTGAGTTATTTTGACCGTAGGCAAACAGGGCAAATTACCGCCAGAGTGCGTGAAATGGACCAAATTCGCCAATTTCTCTCCGGCTCTGCGTTGACCATGGTGCTCGACTTAATTTTTATCGGGGTGTTTATTGCGGTCTTATTTGCCTATGCACCGCTGCTGACTTGGGTCGTGCTTGGCTCTTTGGTGTTGTACTTTCTATTTTGGTTAGCTGTGGGACCAGCTTTACGCGCTAAAGTCACCAAAGACTATGAAGCGACGGCAGACAATACGGCTTTTCTGACCGAATCGGTAACTGGAATTGAAACGGTCAAAACCAATGCGTTGGAACGCAGTTTTGAAAAGCGTTGGCAAGCTAACTTGGCGAGGCAGCTTAAAGCAGGTTTTCACGCTCGGGTCGTTTCGATTTGGGCGGAGCAAGGTATTGGTCTGATCCAAAAATTTACTGCTGCACTAACGCTTTGGTGGGGGGTAAAACTGGTTTTAGAAGGTGAACTCTCACCCGGTGAGTTAGTGGCGTTTAACATGTTGGCAAGTCAAGTTACCCAGCCTATTTTACGCTTAGCTCAGGTTTGGCAAGATTTTCAACACACCCTAATTTCACTGCGCCGCGTTGGGGATATATTAGATGAGCCTCAAGAAGCAGGTAGTGAAGGTTTAGCCTCGATCCCTCAAATGAAAGGTCAAGTGGCTTTCCATCAAGTTCGTTTTCGTTACGACACAGACTCTCCTGAAGTATTGAAAAATCTCAGCTTGACCATCAAAGCAGGGGAGTTTGTCGGGATCACGGGTCGCTCTGGATGTGGTAAGAGTACTTTAACTAAGTTGTTGCAGCGACTATATACGCCAGATTCAGGCCAAGTGCTGGTTGATGGTATGGATCTCGCTATCGCTGATCCTGTTGAGCTAAGGCGCAACATGAGTGTCGTGCTTCAAGAAAGTTGCCTATTTGGTGGAACCATTGCCGATAACATTAAGCAATGTGTGCCCAATGCCACAGACGGAGAAGTCATTCACGCGGCTAAATTGGCGGGCGCTCATGAGTTTATTATCGAGCTATCTGGAGGTTATAACTCACAAGTTGGAGAAGGCGGCAGTCGTCTTTCTGGCGGGCAAAGGCAAAGAATCGCGTTGGCGCGTGCGTTAATGACCAACCCCAGAATATTGATCCTCGATGAAGCCACCAGTGCGCTCGATTATGAGTCCGAAGCGGCCATTGTTTCGCGCCTACCCGAAATCACCAAAGGCCGAACCGTTATTAGCATAGCGCATCGTTTATCAACATTAGCCCATTGCCATCGGGTGGTGGATTTAAGTGATAGTACTCAATACTCATAATGGTTTTACTATCAAAATCGGCGTTATTAAACGCCTTGAACTCTATGATGAAAATCGGACTAGGTCGAAGAAATCGTGACTTTGGCCTACTATTCTTGCGCTTTACGTATATGCTTGTAATTATGCAGTTTATTCGAAGAAGATCTGGGTATGGAAGGTAAGTCGCTCAAGCTAGCTTGGTGTGTTGTTGTGATTTGGATTTTGGGGATAGCAACCTTGATGTTTGCTTATCGCTCGAGTGTGGTCACAATGAGTCAGGTGAGCGAGCTAAGCAACAGTATTGATGAGATTAAATATGGCATGTTCCAAGAGCCTTCTTACCGAACTAGCCAGACTCAAGATCAAGCATTAAAGCTTCAAGTGATCCATGCGTTGCGCTTACAAATGGCTGCATCCTACGAGCAAAACTGGCTAACGCTGGATATGGGACAACTCTTGTATACAACAGATCGTTTTATTGAGCAAATGAAGGCATTTTTGGACAATGAACTTGAACTGGTGGCCTTAGTGGACCAAATCCAAGCATTACGTGCCAAGTATCAAAAAGACAGTCAATTGTCGAATTATTATGCTGAGCTCGGTATGAACGTATTGGCCGCGTTGTTTAGTTCTAATCAATCGAACCCGCAAGTGTTTAGGGAAATAGACCAGATCTATGTTCAGTCTGAAACACTGCCTAAGTTACAGAAAAAGCATTTACAGCATTTGCTATCGAAAACATCGGCTCTATTGAGTAGTTATGCTCAAGGCAATTATGCGATCGAAAAGATCATGGATAACTCGATCTATTCTCAAATTGCTTTGGTCGAAAATGAATTTCATTCCCAGCAAAACCAGTTGGTTTTCGGTGGGTTAGTGTTAAGTGGACTATGTTTATTGGCCTTAATCGGTGTGAATTATCGTGTGGCGGCTGGCCAAGCAGAGCAAAGAACACTTGAGCCAGAAGAACAGGTACCTGAACACCTTGATGAACAAGTCAGCCAATATCAGGACTTGGAAACTGCCAATAAGAGTGAAGGTATACCTTTAGTCAATAGCGCACCAACAAATAATAATGAACCAGAGATTGATTTGGATGTCATGTTGGAGTCACTTGGTAATGACCATGACTCCGTCTGCATGCTACTTCAGGTATTTGTCGATGATCATACTGGAGATGCTGAAAAAATTGCCGAAATGTTGCATAACTCACCTGAAGAAGCCTTACGCAAAGCACATAGCCTTAAAGGCGTCGGGGGAAACCTAGGAGCGAAGAGGTTACGTATTGCAGCAGGGAACGTAGAGCAGGCGCTCAAAGAGGGGTCGGGCTCATTGACAGAGCTTCTTGCGGAGCTGAAGGTGCGCTTGGATAAGGCGATTAATGAAGCACAAACCTTTCTTAGCCAGCAAGAAAAAGTTGACTAACACTATCCGGCAGTGTTGGTTTTCTTTAACACTATCGTAAAATCGCTGGCCGAGTAATTATCAATAAGAGTCACGTTCGGTGTGAGTGTACGACAATATGAGACAACGGTTTCTTTATCGTAAGCTTGGAGAAGATTAGACTCACTAAAAACGTTTTTATCTAGTAGGTTGAAAATGATAGCTTCTCTCGCCGCATCGTACATGCGGGCTATCATACACTCCAAATAGTCCGTTTGACGCGTTCGGTAATTCAGTGAACCACTGGCGACAATGATGTCGAAGTCAGGTAGAGAAGTACGGCTAATGTCAGCAAATCTAAAGCGGCATCGAGATGTGCCGATACGTTTTTTGGCCTTCCTAAGAAATAACCAGTGTTGATCAATGCCGAGATAAAAAGTTAGGTGGTCTCTTTGACTGAGGTAATCATACAGCTCTCCCAAACCACAACCCAAATCGAGTACGCGTTTATGTGAAAACTCAGCACTATTGGCGATGGCGTTAAAACGAATCCTTTGCTCTTCCTCAGTTGACCAGCCTTGCATCTTGTGATTGAGGTTTTGTCCACTATGACACCGATTACGATGAAAACGATATACCTTTAACCGATCGACAATATGCATAGAAGTTTACCTCAATGGAATAATGGGTACGCATATTTAATGCAAGCAAGATTCTTCAAGCCTAAATGATGATGGGTGATGATTGAAGAGCCTTGGGAAGGCGTATGTCAGAAGTTTGAGATGAAGCGCCAGATAAGCGCAATTGCAGCACTTATCTGGTTGAACGTGACTAAGCGCGCTGTTGGGTCAATTCACCATTAGCATCGATGCTATTAGTGCTGTTCGGCTCACATTTATCAATGAACCAACCCATGTAAGACGTAACTATAGTCACCAAAATACATACAAAGCTTAACCACATGAAAGGGGCATAAGACAGTGTAGCGACACCAAGAATGCTTGCCATATAAATGCCGTTGTCACTCCAAGGTACCATTCCTGAGGTGAGCGTACCTCCAAACTCAGCGTTTCTAGATAAGTTCTTGCGTTTGTATCCTAGGCGGTCGTAGTTCTTGGCGCATATTTTGGGCGTCAAAATCAAAGATACATACATAGCCGAACCAAAAACATTACCTAAGAAAGCGGTACCTATAGTGCTGGTTGCCAAAGAGCCTGCATTCTGGACGCGGCGTTCAAACAGTTTTGCAATGGTTTCTAGCACGCCGACTTTATCCAGCAATCCACCAAACCCCAAACCAAACACAATTACAGCGACAGAACCCAGCATGGAGGACATCCCTCCTCGATTGAGAATGGAGTCAATGAAGCCTACACCTGATTCGATGTGAAAAGGTGCCCATGCAGTATTAAAGGCTTGTAGGAAGTCGACATCTTGAATCATGACTGCCCATATAATACCCAGTAGAGAACCAAAGCTTATGACCGGGAATGAAGGCATACGCATCGCAAGTAAACCTAGCACGATGACAACAGGAACAAACGAATAAGGGGTAATGTAAAATTGATTATCCATTGCCTCGATAACAGATTGCACTTGTGTCATATCTACATTGCCGGCGTAGTGAAAGCCAAATACAGTAAACATGATACCAGTGATGACATAGCTGATAAGTGCGATAGGCAGCATGCCTTTGATATGCTCCATCACTTCAACGTTTGACATAGATGAAGCCAGAATGACAGAATCTGATAGCGGTGACATCTTGTCGCCAAAGTAACAGCCTGACAATACGGCACCGGCTGTAATAGGGGCTGGAACACCTAAGCCTTGGCCTATTCCCATCATGGCTATACCCGCTGTACCTGCTGCTCCCCAAGATGTTCCTGTTGCCAATGCCGTAAGAGAACAGATCACCATAGTTGCCAGAAGGAAGATAGATGGGTGAATGGCTTTCAGGCCGTAATAAATAATCGTGGGTACGATACCTCCTGAGATCCAAGTGCCAACTAAAGCACCAACGGCCAGCAGGATCAATACTGCGCCAAGGCCGTTAGAAATACCGTCGAGCGCCGCTTTTTCAAGATCTTTATATTGGTGGCCTAGCCTGATGCCAAGAGCCATAATAACGAACCAACCAATATAGAGAGCCAACTGAATAGGCAAATCTAATTGAGCGGTAAACGAAAAAGCCATTAGTAAGAATAGACCTAATGCAACAATTACTTGCATCAAACTAGGCAAACGGGGAGTGAGTTGCGTCATGCAGAGCCTCTTGTATGTGTTATGTCTCATAGGTCCCTTTTGAGCTATTTTGGGAACGCATTGAGAGTACTTACTCATTTTTATTTGGTGAGCACTTTACATTAGCTGGAATATTATTTCGAATAAATACCACTCTGATGTGATTTAAATCTATTGAACTATTTATACTTGGTTAAATATATTGAATTTCGTTATTATTTTTATTATTAATTGTAAGTGAATTGTTTTCATTGGGTTGTGGTTTTGTTGGTTTTGATGTAAATCTTCATCGCTTATGTCCAAAGCTTGAACTAGGCTATGTGGTTTTTAGCCCAGAAACTTACAAAGTCAGAAAAATAAACAGAAATAGATCAAATTTCGCTTGAGATTTTGCTTGGAAAATTGAAATATTGACTCGTTCCCCAAATTTAATTTTACACACGGAGAGTTGAGAAATGAGAGTAGGTTTAGTCGGCTGGCGAGGCATGGTTGGTTCAGTACTTATGCAGCGCATGGTAGAAGAAAACGATTTTGACCATATTGAGCCGGTATTTTACAGCACATCTCAAGTTGGCATTCCAGCTCCTGTGTTTTCCGATCGCCAAATCGGAGGAGAAGCTGGGTTATTGCAAGATGCTTACGATATTGAAAGTTTGAAGCAGCTTGATGCTGTTGTGACATGTCAAGGTGGCAGTTATACAGAGAAAGTGTATCCTGAGCTACGCAAAGCGGGTTGGAAAGGATATTGGATTGATGCTGCGTCAACATTACGTATGGCATCGGACTCAATCATTACTTTAGATCCAGTGAATCATACCCAGATCCAGCAAGGGATTCACCAAGGTACGACTACCTTTGTTGGTGGTAACTGCACCGTAAGCCTTATGCTTATGGGCTTAGGTGGTTTGTTTGAAAAAGGCTTGGTTGAGTGGGCGAGTGCTATGACTTATCAAGCGGCTTCTGGTGCTGGCGCTCAGAACATGCGTGAGCTTATTTCGCAAATGGGTGTGATTAATGACTCAGTGAGTTCTGAACTGGCGAATCCTTCGAGCTCCATTCTTGATATTGATAAGCGAGTAGCGGATATCATGCGTTGTGACTCTTTCCCAACCGATAAGTTTGGTGTGCCACTTGCGGGTTCTCTTATCCCTTGGATTGATGTTAAGCGTGATAACGGTCAAAGCAAAGAAGAATGGAAAGCAGGCGTTGAAGCGAATAAAATTTTGGGCTTTCAAGATTCTCCAGTGCCTATTGATGGAACATGCGTTCGCATAGGAGCCATGCGTTGCCACTCACAGGCACTGGCTATCAAGTTAAAGCAAAACGTGCCTATGGATGAAATTGAGGAAATGATTGCTACTCATAACGATTGGGTTAAAGTCATTCCAAATGAGCGTGATATTACCGCTCAAGAGCTGACCCCAGCAAAAGTCACAGGTACGTTGTCTATCCCTGTCGGTCGATTACGCAAGATGGCGATGGGAGATGATTTCCTTAACGCGTTCACCGTGGGTGATCAGTTACTATGGGGAGCGGCAGAGCCTCTACGCCGGACACTGCGTATTATTTTGGCGGAGAAAGCTTAATCAGCTAATAACTGTTTACTAGGAGGGCTGGCGCAATGTCAGCCCTTTTCTTTTGCACTATGCTTTGACAATTCGCTTGTCGGGATCAGCCAGCTCACTGCCGCAGTGCTTGCAATGCATGGCATCGGAATCATGTCCTGCACGATTACAGTTGGGACATTTAACCAACTCTTTATGCGCATTCATTTCTTTGTTCAATTCTGCTGTGATAATGCCGGTGGGTACAGCAAGAATTGAGTAGCCCAATAGCATGGTAAGTGAGGCTAGCGCTTTTCCTAAATGAGTTTGAGGCACGATATCGCCATAGCCAACCGTCGTAATAGTGACGATGGCCCAGTAAATACTTTTTGGGATACTGGTAAAGCCATTATTTGGTCCTTCAATGACAAAAATGAGCGAGCCAAAAATAGTCACAAGTATTCCGACTGTGCTGAAAAAGATCAGTATTTTTCTGCGAGCCATAAGTAGTGAGCGCAATAAAATATTTGAATCTTGTAGATAGCGTACCAGCTTTAACACCCTGAAGATTCGCATTACCCGCAGCAAGCGAATAACACCCATAAAGGATGCACCAGGGAAGAAAAAGGCGAGGTAAGTGGGCAAAATGGCTAAGAGATCAATCACTCCGTAAAAGCTTTTTGCGTAGGCGATTGGTTTGGGCGAACAATATAGCCTCAGTAAGTACTCGATACTAAACAAAGCGGTAAAGGCATACTCTAGATATCGCAATTCAGTTTTCCACTGCATGGCAATACTTGGTACTGACTCAAGTACCAGCACCGCAAGAGATGACAAAATGGCAATGATAAGAGCAATATCAAAGGCACGCCCAGCTTTGGTGTGCGTGCCGAAGATAATGATATACAAATAGTGTTTTAAAGCGTGGCGTGGCATGAGAGAACTACCTTTTAATCAGTAGTGCCAATCATACCTGTATCAGTATTCTTAAGCCAATCCGGGAAATAAGTTTCTCAGTCCATTGGCGATAAATTCAATGCCTAATGCACCAAGTATTAAACCCATGATACGGGTGATGACGTTAATGCCAGTTTGCCCCAAAAAACGCACGATCAGTGGGGCAGAGCGAAACAGCAGCCAAGAGCAAAAACAAAATAAACCCACAGTAATACTGATACCAACAGTGTCAATCGCCGTCGGGTATCGAGCACCGTAAACAATAGTAGAGCTTATGGCACCAGGTCCTGCCATAAGCGGCATGGCTAGAGGTACGACACCTATCTGCTCGCGGCTTACATATTCTGATTTTTCCTGCTTGTTTTGCTTATCTTCACCCAATTTACCACTCATCATTGAAAACGCGATGCTAAGCAAAAGCAAACCACCAGCAACACGAAATGAATCCAATGAAATACTAAACATATCCAGCAGAAGTTGGCCTGCCAAGAGCGAAATAATCAATATAATAGCGACGGCCAGATTCGCTGTGGTGGCTGTTTTGTGTTTTTCTTCTGCAGTCATATGACCAGTGAGAGAAACAAAAACGGGCATGATGCCGACTGGGTTGACTGCGGCAACTAAGCCAAGAAAGAACTGTAAAAAAATCGCGAATTCGAATGTTTGCATTACGGGTGCCTAAACAAAAGAAAAGTTAACTGACTGTAACATGCGGAATATAGTTGAAATTGAACGGAGTCACGAGTGAAAAAAGCTAATTATTGGCAAAAATATCGACTTGGCTACTTCTAAGGCAGGTTGTATGTTAACCGATTTATATGATTATTAACATTTGGTCATTGACGTTCACAATTTGTGCTAGTCTACAGATTTATAGCATGAGACAAATGTGTTCATGTAACACGTCATTTATGGTGTGCATGTAACTAACATTTTTCGAACTGAAATTTATTTACAGCTTTTTGATGAAATAGCAGCTGCATGACATAAGTTGTAAATGTTTTGTGCAGTTTGGTGAATGAGTTAAGCCATAGTAAATATGTGGCTTTTTGGTTGTTTGGCGTTTCTTTTGCTGCCAGCCATCAAATAGTTCTACCTAACTGATCTGGGTCAATTTTTTTCACTGACTGAAATAATATAATCAGTCGTGAAAGCTATTTACTAAAGAAGCTGACAGATAGACACACTATGAGGTCGCTAAGTTTTGTTAATAAAGAGTTTTTACAATTTGTTAATTTAGGAGATTCCCTATGCCTGTCACTAATATGGCTGAACTTGATGCAATGGTTGCGCGTGTTAAAAAAGCGCAGCAAGAGTTCGCAACATACACTCAGGAGCAAGTCGATAAGATTTTTCGTGCTGCCTCTCTCGCCGCAAACCAAGCACGTATCCCGCTGGCTCAGCAAGCGGTTGAAGAGTCTGGTATGGGTATCGTTGAAGATAAAGTAATAAAAAACCACTTTGCCTCTGAGTTTATCTACAACAAGTACAAAGACGAAAAAACCTGTGGCATCCTTGAACAAGATGACAATCTTGGCACTATGACCATTGCTGAACCTGTTGGGATTATCTGTGGTATTGTGCCGACAACAAACCCAACGTCAACGGCAATATTCAAGTCTCTTATTTCTCTTAAAACTCGCAACGGCATCATCTTCTCGCCTCACCCAAGAGCGAAGAACTCAACCAATGATGCGGCTAAACTCGTTCTAGAGGCAGCGGTAGCAGCAGGTGCACCGAAAGACATTATCGGCTGGATTGATCAGCCATCTGTTGAGCTTTCTAATGCTCTTATGAAGCACGATGATATTGCTCTTATTCTTGCAACAGGTGGCCCAGGCATGGTGAAAGCAGCCTACTCGTCTGGTAAACCTGCAATCGGCGTAGGTGCAGGTAATGTTCCTGTTGTTATCGATGAAACTGCTGATATTAAACGTGCCGTTGCATCAATCTTGATGTCCAAAACATTTGATAACGGCGTTGTTTGTGCTTCAGAGCAAGCTGCCATCGTCGTTGATGAAGTTTATGATGAAGTGAAAGCACGTTTTACTTCTCACAAAGCGTACGTTCTTTCTAAGGCTGAAGCAGAGAAAGTTCGTGGCGTTCTTCTTATCGAAGGTGCGTTGAATGCTAAAATAGTGGGCCAGCCTGCGCCAGCAATCGCGGAAATGGCAGGCGTTTCTGTGCCAGCTGATACCAAAGTACTTGTTGGTGAAGGCCTTGGTAAAGTGTCATACGATGATGCTTTTGCTCATGAGAAGCTCTCGCCAACGTTAGGCCTATTCCGTGCGGATAACTTTGAAGATGCTGTCGCTCAAGCGGTAACCATGGTAGAAATTGGTGGTATCGGTCATACCTCTGGTCTATATACTAACCAAGATACCAATGCAGATCGTATTCGTTATTTTGGTGACAAGCTTAAAACGGCGCGTATTTTGATCAACATCCCGACCACTCACGGCGGTATCGGTGATTTGTACAACTTTAATGTTGCCCCTTCTCTAACTCTTGGTTGTGGTTCTTGGGGTGGTAACTCTATTTCAGAGAATGTCGGTCCTAAACACCTAATCAACAAGAAAACTGTAGCCAAGCGAGCTGAAAACATGTTGTGGCATAAACTACCTAAGTCTATCTACTTCCGTCGTGGTAGCCTTCCTATTGCTTTGAGTGATTTAGAAGGTAAAAAACGCGCTTTCCTAGTCACAGACCGTTTCCTATTTAACAACGGTTACGCGGATGATGTTGTGAGCTTATTAAAAGCGCAAGGCATGGAAGTACAAACATTCTTTGATGTAGAAGCAGACCCTACGCTTTCTGTGGTTGAAAAAGGCGCTGAAGCAATGAAGAGCTTCCAACCTGACACCATTATCGCACTCGGTGGCGGCTCGCCAATGGATGCGGCGAAGATCATGTGGGTAATGTATGAACACCCAGATACACACTTCGAAGAACTTGCCATGCGCTTTATGGACATTCGTAAGCGTATCTACAAGTTCCCTAAAATGGGTCAAAAAGCCGAGCTTGTTTGTATCACGACAACGTCTGGCACAGGTTCAGAAGTGACACCATTTGCGGTGGTCACTGACGATAAAACAGGTGCTAAGTACCCATTAGCAGATTACGAAATTACGCCAAACATGGCGATCGTAGATGCTAACTTAGTGATGAACATGCCTAAATCACTGACTGCGTTTGGTGGCTATGATGCAGTGACTCACGCTTTGGAAGCTTATGTGTCAGTTCTTGCCAACGAATATTCAGATGGTCAAGCGCTGCAAGCTCTTAAGATGCTCAAAGAATATCTACCATCAAGCTATGCAAATGGTGCCAATGACCCGATTGCTCGTGAGAAAGTACACAATGCTGCAACCATTGCAGGTATCGCTTTTGCGAATGCTTTCCTTGGTGTTTGTCACTCAATGGCGCACAAAATTGGTGCTGAGTTCCACTTACCACATGGTTTGGCTAACGCATTGCTGATTTCTAACGTGGTCCGTTACAACGCCAATGATAACCCAACCAAGCAAACCGCTTTCTCTCAATACGACCGACCACAAGCTCGTCGCCGTTATGCAGAGGTAGCCGATCACCTAGGACTAAGCCAAGAGGGCGATCGCACGGCTCAGAAGATTGAGCGTTTACTGGCTTGGCTGGATGAGCTAAAAGTGAATTTGGACATCCCAATGTCTATTCAGGCAGCAGGGGTAGCTGAAGCAGACTTTGTGGCTAAACTGGACGAGCTTGCGGTTGAAGCATTTGATGACCAATGTACTGGTGCGAACCCTCGTTACCCATTGATCAGTGAGCTTAAAGCGGTACTGCTGGATTCTTACTATGGTAAAGCGTTTGTAGAAGGTGAAACCTTCGAAGGCACGACCGTAATTAAGAAAAAAGCCGATCAAAAGGCAGCGCCTAAAGCCAAAAAAAGCAAAACTAACGCATAAGTAGGTATGGGTTATGAGATATGAGATAGGTTTTCGCTAGCACGAACCAACCTAACTATCGGGAAAAACCAAGCCCCAGATGAAAGTCTGGGGCTTTTTATCGTCTATATCTTTTGCCAGTGACTATTAGCAGAAAGTGCCACTGCATCTTTTAAGATCAAAGCATGATGCTCAAAGAGAGATGATGAGGGGGTACCTTTTTCTTCGATGATGGTCTGACAAAGTGCGGGTGTGATGGGCGAGAGTAACCAAACAAGCTCACGAACAAGATTACTCACCACTAGGCAGGTTTGTTTCGCTTTGACTTCGGGTTGCTCTTTGTTCACCAGCCACGGTGCTCTTTGGTGGAAGAAACCATTTAGCTCGGCCAGTGCTGAATTTATCACTTTGGCCACGCGGTTAAGATCACGAGTTTGATACGCGTTAATAGTGTTCTCAAGCATTGGAATAACCTTGTTGATGCAAGCAAGGCTCTCTTGATCAAGCAGAGAAATTTCAGCGAGTTTGATTTCGCCAGCAAAGTTCTTGGTGATCAGTGTGTGGTTGCGTTTGACGAGATTGGCGAGGTTATTGAGCAGATCGGCATTAATGGTTTGGGCAAACTCATCGAGGACTAAATTGCCGTCTCGATGCAGCGGCTTGTGACGTACAAGTGCGTAACGCAGCCCATCGCAAGTCAGTTTCTCAGAAAAGACGCTGGGATTCACCGTGGTGTCAGGATTGGACTTAGATATTTTCTCGCCGCCAATGGTCCACCAGCCATGTACTATCAGTTTTTGTGGTAATGGGATATCCAAAGCCAATAAAAATGCAGGCCAGTATACCGCATGAAACAGGAGGATATCTTTACCGATTACGTGTTGTGTATGGGTAAGAGTATGCGTACTGCCACCACAGTTCTGTATTGCGCTAAGGTAACTAAACAGCGCATCAATCCAAACATATACCGTATGGTTTGGATTACTTGGTACTTGGATGCCCCACTTGTTATTAATCCGAGACACAGACAAATCGTCGAGTGGTGCTGACTTTAGTTGCTCGATTAAGCTTTGCTGATAATGAGCAGGCTCAATACAGCCATGGTTCGATTGGTAGTATTCAATCAGTGCTTCACGATATTTCTCGAGGCGAAATAGGTAGGTTTCCTCCTGACTGAAAATTACTTTGCGCTTATGGACTGGGCAGCATGCGCCATCGAGCAGGTCTTTTTCAGGATAAAACTGTTCGCACGCAATGCAATAGTGTCCAGAATAGTGCCCAAGATAGATATCTCCTTGCTGCTCGAGCCGCTGCCAAATATGTTGGATGTTTAATTTGTGCTGGGTATCTGTGGTGCGGATAAAAGTATCAGGTTCAATTGCAAGCTTTGGCCATAACACTTGAAAACTTTGTGAAAGGGTATCGACAAAATCTTGCGCTGGGAGATTATTTGACAGAGCTGCTGAGGCAATTTTTTGGCCATGTTCGTCAGTGCCTGTGATGAGTTGGCAGCCGATATCCGTCTGTGAAAGGCGCTCATATCGACAAAAAATATCAGCGATAATGCTAGTGTAGGCGTGACCTAAGTGTGGCTCTCCGTTGGCGTAAAATATCGGGGTCGTAATAAACTCTATTTTTGATGATTTAGATAAATTTAGCTTAAAACTATGGTTGGTATTCATTGGCCTATCTCCTTGTTTTTCAATACTAAGGTTGAAAAGAGAGGCCAGATATCACTTGGTTTTACCACCTTCCCAACCGTGTATTAGGGAATGGTGATGCAGTGATTGATAAATTTAGAACACGCAGACCATCCCTCGCAGCATTCGCTGTGAAGGCATGTTCATCATCATGCTTGTGGTAAAAGCATGGGAAGTGGCTGGAGTAGTTTTTGTGTTCATGGCTCTAAGCTAACAGACTTGTTAACGGTGGGCAATCTTTGGTTGTTTTTTGTTAAAGAAAGCCCTTACTTTGACTTTAGCAGTGAAGGTAAGGGCTTTTTATTTCAAATTGTAAAATGAGATTTAATCTGAATCATTACTACGCATTAAGGAGTGCTTCCAGTTCTGATTCTACTTGCTTTATCTTAGACTCAACCAGTCTTGCTTCACGATCCGCGTTTTTATAACCAGAATTTTCGCAATCAGCTTTCTCTCTTTTGAGCTGAGCAATGTGATTTGATAACTCTGTTATTTTTTGTGCTCTAGATGCTGTTGTCCCTCGAGTTGCAATACTTGTTCCGCGAGATCTTTGCTGCTGTTTTGACAGCGCGCTAAGCTGTTGGTTTACTAACTTTAATTCCTTTTCATACATTTTTGCTGCGCGCTCACCACGAAAATCGGTATTATCACGACAAGCATCAATCTTGCTTTGAAGTTGACGTTGTTTGCCCAGCAATTTATCCAATGGGGATGCTTGAGCTTGGTCGCTTTGATTAGCTTTAGAATGGGTGGTCGATCCTTTGGTTACTTGCTTTTTAGGTGCGATCGGTGCGCGCTCGTCAAACGTCACTTCCTTTACATCGCCAAACCTCACTTTCTTTGGTTTTGAATCATTTTGGGGTAGTGGAATACTGTCCCACTGCTCGTTTATAGCTTTTAGGTGTTCATTTCTAACAGAGTCTAACTGTTGCTCTAGATCATCTAATTTGTCTAAACTTGTTTCAAGCTTATGTTCTAAAGTACCTAAATGTTTTTCAATTGCATTGGTTAACCCTTTGGAGGTAGCAGACTCCTCTTTGGCGCTTGTTAGTTTGCTTAATCTAGTCGCGGCTTCTTGACGTTCAGACTTGATTCTAGTTTTGTCAATATTAAACAGTCTCTTTAACTTGCTACTCGATTTACCATACTTGAACTGGCCATTTTTAAAACGAACTATACTGTTATCACCATGTTTTTCGGAGATGCTCTTGAGATCTTTTAACCATGAGAAAGTGCTCTTTTTTTCATTCTTCAATGTGTCATATTGACTGAATGCCTTTTGTTCAATATTTTTGATTTGTTCGGAAAGAGACCTTTTGGCCTCATTTAGGTCGGTTTTATTTATTCCTTCGTTGGACAAACTAGGGGCTTTGTGAATGGTATTACCTACGGGCACAGTTTTATACTCCAATTCTATATAGTGAAAAATCATGTTGTGTGTTGTGTGATTAGCAAGGTACTTCAAGCTCTAACGTTAAAGATTAAATTATCACTTTCGCTTAAATCTGAACCAGAGAAAAAAGGTGAAAAGTGAATACGTTTTCGGGGACTTTTTATAGAACAGCTAGTTAGGTGGAAGTAGAGTTCGATTTGCCTTGTTCATGCTTGAAAAGAGGCACAAGCTTAAAAGAAGGCATTAACTATCTCGAGGTTTGGTAAGTTATTTTGCGACTAGTATTATTTGGTACTTTTCTGAATGAGTGTTTTAGCCCAAAAGACCAAACAAAGGGTTAGCAGAAAATGCTAACCCTTATGACTATTTCTCATCATCTGGGAGCTTGACGTTAAGCTCTAAGACGGAAATATCGTCATCTTTGTGTTCAAAAGATAAGTCGACCATGGATGGGTCAACGGCAACGTACTTTGCAATGACTTTTAGAATGTCTTCTTTAAGTTGCGGCAGGTAGGATGGCGCAGGATCGCTTTGGCTGCGACGCTCTGCGACAATGATTTGCAAGCGCTCTTTGGCTAAATTGGCAGAGGTTTTCTTTTGTGGTCGGAAAAATTCAAGTAATGACATTTAGCCTCCGAATAGTCGCTTGAAGATACCTTTCTTCTGCTCAGTTAAAAAGCGGAAGTCGACTTGAGAACCTAATAGGCGCTCTACAGTATCATCATAGGCCATTCCTGCGTCTGTCTCATTGTCAAAAATCACAGGTACACCTTTATTTGAGGCATTAAGCACCGCTTGGCTTTCTGGAATTACCCCAAGCAGAGAAATATGCAGAATTTCTTCTACGTCTTCGACACTCAACATTTCACCTTGTGTAACCCGAGCTGGATTATAGCGAGTCAGCAGTAGGTGCTGTCTTACAGGCTCTAGCCCTTCTTCTGCGCGGCGAGATTTAGAATCAAGAATACCGAGAATTCGGTCTGAGTCTCTTACTGATGAGACTTCAGGATTGGTGGTGACAATCGCTTCATCGGCAAAGTAGAGCGCCATCAAAGCGCCTTGCTCTATACCCGCAGGAGAGTCACAAATGATAAAATCAAAGCCCATTTCATCGAGCTCATCAAGTATGCGCCGAACCCCTTCTTTGGTTAAAGCATCTTTATCACGTGTTTGGGATGCCGGTAAGATAAACAAATTATCAGTACGTTTATCTTTGATGAGCGCTTGATTAAGAGTGGCCTCACCATTGATGACATTGACAAAGTCATACACCACGCGGCGCTCACAGCCCATAATTAAATCAAGATTTCGAAGGCCAATATCAAAGTCGATAACAGCGGTTTTTTTACCTTTCAGGGCAAGGCCTGAAGCAATTGCAGCGCTTGATGTAGTTTTGCCTACACCACCTTTACCTGATGTGACAACAATAATGCGAGCCATTATTTGTTCCTTATTTTCTTAAACTGTCAACGACTCGAATTTAAGCGAGCCATTCTCTAAACTGAACATAACTTTTTTCTGCCAATAATCTGCTGAAAATTGCTCGGTAAGCCAATAATGTCCAGCAATTGACATTAATTCGGCATTGAGTTTTTCACAGATGATGACGGCACCAGTGTTACCACTCGCGCCTGCAATTGCGCGGCCGCGCAATGTGCCATGAATATATATTGACCCATCTGCGATGACTTCCGCCCCTTCGCTGACATGGTTTAGTACGACTAAGTCGCTATCTTTTGCGTATATTTGCTGGCCCGAACGTACGGGTGTACGGACGATTTTGGTTGGTGCCATAGTCACAGGTGCTTGAGATGGTGACTTGCTGGCAGACATAATGGCGAAGTCAGCTTGTGACGCGAAGTTTTGGGTACGTTTGTCTCTACAGCCTGTCACGCCGACCGGAATCATGCCTGCTTGAGCGATACCATGTTTGAGACGTGGGAAATCAATGTCACCAGTCACTTTTGAAATATTGATGACAATAGGAGCATGGGCAAAGAAAGCCGGCGCTTGCTCAACTTTATCACTAAGAAACTGAATTGTGTTTTCAACATGGTTATCAGAAAGGTGCAAAACTGATAAAGTAAAGCTACTTCCTTTCAGATCAGGTGAATTCGACATCTTGTTTGGGAACCTCGTAAGGGCGTTGCCTGAGACTAGGGGTATCATGTTATATTCCCGCAATAAGCACAGCAAGATCTCTTGTGCCCAATTGAGTGTTTTGCTCTCAAAATTAGCGAAACATTGACGTAATATTAATTCAGATAGACAAAAGGCTGTCCATGCTTTGTGCAATTTACAAAAGTAGTAAAAAAGAAGGCGCATACTTATATATTCCAAAGAAAGGTGATTTTTCACAAGTCCCTGACACATTGATGCAAATGTTTGGCAAACCTATCATGGTAATGATGGTGAATTTGGATGGCCGAAAGTTGGCTCAAGTTGATATAGATAAAGTGCTTCAATCGTTAAAAGAGGATGGCTTTTTTCTTCAATTACCGCCACCACCAAAGGATCTGTTGCAAGAATACAAACAACAAAAAGCACGCCAGCAACCAGACTAACTTCTCTCAACTATAATAGGGAAGTTGCCTGAATATCATAATGTTGCTCAAGGAGGGCAATGTGAAAAAATTATTGTCAGTCATACTAGGTGCGACGATTGCAAGCTCTGTTTGGGCCAATGATCAGAGTTTTGAGCAATATGTCGAAGGGTTAAAAAACGAGGCACGTAGCAAAGGCATCTCTGAGCAGACAATCGATGCCGCCTTTGCCAATGTGACCTATAAACCAAGAGCGGTCACTGCCGATCGCAATCAGCCGGAAAAGCGGCTGACCTTGGATGAATATATCCCCAAAGCGGTACCTGATTGGAAAGTTAAGCAGGCAAAAGAACTCTATACAAAGCACAAGAAAGCCCTTGAAAAGGTCGGTGAACAATATGGTGTGCAGCCGCGTTTCATCGTGGCACTTTGGGGTATAGAGAGTAACTTTGGTACTTTCACTGGCAACTACAGTGTTATTGATGCGTTATCGACGATGGCGTATGACGGTCGTCGTGAAGAGTTTTTCCGAAAGGAAACGATGGCCGCACTGACCATTTTGGATGAAGGGCACATCAAGCCAGAAAACATGAAAGGTTCTTGGGCGGGTGCAATGGGGCAGTGCCAGTTTATGCCAAGTTCATTTCTTTCCTTTGCGGCTGATGGTAGCGGCGATGGAAAAAAAGACATTTGGGATAATGAAGCGGATGTGTTTGCCTCTGCGGCCAATTACTTAAGTCAATCAGGGTGGACAAATGAGCACACTTGGGGCCGTCAAGTTAAGTTACCCAAAGGTTTTGATACTAGTATTCAAGGGCGTGGTGAGGAAAAAGGTAAGTATCTACAGGAGTGGAGTCGACTGGGAATCACTCGCTATGATGGACGTCCACTGCCTAAGTTAGATAAAGATATAAAGGCTTGGTTGATTGCACCAGATGATGCGAATGGGCGTGTTTATTTGGTTTACAATAACTACAACGTATTGATGAAATGGAATCGGTCATATTACTTTGCTTTAG
Source organism: Vibrio zhanjiangensis (assembly GCF_030161235.1). Classification (GTDB taxonomy): domain Bacteria; phylum Pseudomonadota; class Gammaproteobacteria; order Enterobacterales; family Vibrionaceae; genus Vibrio; species Vibrio zhanjiangensis. The sequence goes on from NZ_BSPW01000024.1 coordinate 101,759, forward strand.
CGGTAAGCCATCTCGCCGATAGAATTGTTCTTTAACTGTAAACATCAGAGCGCTTAAGTGCTCTATTGTTCGTCGCCTGAGCCGTTTTAAATAAACGGCTGTTTAGGTAAGCGCTTCAAGTTGGGTTATGTTGTCAATCGCTTCTTGATTCGTTGAGCCACAGACAACAGGACACGGCTTAAAGTCATGACAAACTTTTGGGCGTTCTGGACGACCGAATAAGCTGCATAAGTTGTCTTTATTCAGTTGAATGCAGCGAGCCCCAGCGGGTTTGCCATTGGGCATACCCGGTATAGGAGAAGAAATGCTTGGAGCGATACAACAAGCTCCACAGCCCAGTCTGCAATCCATATCCGATGTCCTCGATAAATTGAGACCGCGATTCTAGCAACATTTATCTGCGAAAGCATCTTTAGGTGTTTAAATCACTCTTTCCACATTTAATTTTTTAGCCAGCTCGCCGCCTAGTAATACTAAGAAAAATGGCCAATATTAGCCAATACAAAGACAAATAGTAATATATTTGTTAGTTATGCAATTGTTCCACTAAACTTATCGATTAGGGGAACGTGTCAAGCGTTTGAATTAAGCAAAAATCGGGACTGTAGTACGATGAGTAGTGGAAGCAGTTTTTGGACAAAGCCTTTAGGTATTGCTGTTATCGCTTTAGGCTTGTGCGGTGTGATCATGATTGGTATTGGAGTACATTCCGTAATTGATCATGAAAACAAACTTGCTCGTAAAGAATTGTTAGGTACATGGCGAGAAGCCAATGTCGCCAGTTATTCTGCCAACCGACTTAAGGTATCTAACGATGGTGTATATTGGAACGGTGACCTTATCAGTACTCATTTTACGTTCGATGGTGCAACGCTAAAATTCGAGCATGGCAACAAGAAACAAGAATACTATCTTGACCGCTTGAAAGGTACCCTTGTTCATCTTAATGGTGAGTATAAGGCCCAGTTTTTAAAGCAGGGGTATCATGGCAAAAATGGCCAATAAATCACCCAGCATAGCGAGTCAGATGCCATGAGATTTTAGATCTTCTCACTTGCACTTTTCCAGCCATAGCGGTATAAAGCCCTCCCTTTGTCCAATATCTAAATAATGTTTATGAGCCTGCCATTTTGGGAAAGTAAATCTCTCGAACAAATGACCGAACAAGAGTGGGAAGCACTTTGTGACGGTTGCGGTAAGTGTTGCCTACATAAACTCATGGATGAAGACACAGAAGAAATCTATTACACCAATGTGGCTTGTAGTTGGCTAAACAGTAAAACGTGTTCGTGTAAAGATTACCCCAACCGTTTTTCATCAGGTGAAGAGTGCACTAAGCTGACTCGTGATGATATCGATGATTTTACTTGGTTGCCCCACACCTGCGCCTACCGCCTGCTAGCAGAAAAACAGCCTCTTCCAGAGTGGCATCCACTGATTACTGGCTCAAAATCCGCCATGCACGCTGCCGGAGAAAGCGTGCGCAACAAGGTGGTTTATGAAATTGAAGTAGTCAATTGGGAGGACCATATTTTAAACCATCCCAATAGGGACTAGGTGTAGCAAGGTGTACAAAAATATATTCAGGCGGTGATAAACATGAGTTTATCACCGCCTTTTTTGTCCTGTGTCTGCCTATCTGTTTTGAGTGTATCCACTCAAATTTAGAAATAATGGAACACGGGAGGTTCGTGCATTAAAAAGTTTTGGTGGGAGATGTTCCAAGCGTAAGCGCCCGCCAAAGTGAACACCACATAATCTCCGATGTCTATGTGCTCTATGACTTGATTGCGCGCGAGGACATCTTTAGGTGTACACAGCTGACCGACCAAAGTCGCTGTTGTGTGGCCGATTGGGTTTGAAATCGCTGGGCGCTGCTGATTATGCAAAACCACAAATGGGTGGTCATGGCTTTGGGCTGCGGGGGTGCGAAAATGGTGGGTACCGCCGCGTGCAATGACAAAGTTTTCACCAAGGTTTTGCTTAATATCCAGCACTTCCATTACATAGTAGCCACAAGGCGCTGAGATATAACGCCCGCATTCAAAACGTAACAGCCATGTTTGCATCTGCTCTTTGGCAATCAAAAACTCCAACTTGTCGCAGAACTCTTCCCATGGAAAATGCTGTTGAGTGTCTTGATAGTCTATTCCCATTCCGCCACCGAGATTGATGGTGAGTTCATCGAGTGAGTATTTCTGCTTCCATCTTTTTACAACTTGAAAATATCGCTCAACTAACGCTAAGTGCCGGCTGACATCCAACTGATGCGACATCAAGTGGAAGTGAAAACCTTTTAATTGGATTGATGGATAATCACGCAACAACATGATGGCATTATCTAGCTCGGCCTCGTCTAGACCAAATGGCGTTGGTTTACCTCCCATGGCCAATTTGCTGAGCGTGATATCGCCAATGTCGATGTTCATGCGTAGAAAAATAGACGCGCTTCGGCTTAGTTTTTGAGTCAAGGCACCAATACGTTGCAATTCGGTGATGCTTTCCACATGAATTGCATCCACATCCAGTTCGATCGCTTGTTTTAGTTCTCTTGGCATTTTGCCTGGACCGCCAAAGATCAGAGGCTTATTGAGTTGTTGCTGATGAAGGTGATGTAGCTCACCGCCTGACGCCGCTTCAAACCCGTCAACGTAAGGGGCCAGAGTACGTAATATAGGTTCAGAAGGATTCGCTTTGGCCGCATAAAACAACTCCACGTTTTTGGGCAGTACGTGGCGCATCCCCTTGATGCGATTTTCAAGTGCGTTGAGGTCATAAAGATAAGCGCACAGTGGTTGGTCTTGCTGCTCGGCTAAGTACTCTATCTCGTGCTTAATGTGTGAAGGAAGTTGCAACGAATTAATCATGGCTTTCACCTTTGTTTTGAGTCGTCCATGGGGCTAACACTTGGGTATAGCTCGACTCTTTGTCCGCGTTTTGCATCAATCGAGTAGTAAAATTGTTTTTACTTGGGAAATATCCACCATCAAGCAGTGATTCTAACTCCGGCTGTTTGCCGTTGATTGACTGCCAACTCATGATGGCGTCTCTCAATATACTCCACAACGCTTGCTCAAGTTTTGAGTTACCTTCAGCAATAAAGAATACCGCCTCACTGATGTTGTTGATAAAGGTACAATAACCAATGCGATTCCACCCTTGCTCACGGCTGTAGTAAACCGATTGTAGAGCACGCTCAGATAATTGGTTTAAGGCGTCAGTTGGCCAAAACTCAGCCAGCAGTTTTGTGCCTTCTAAGTCACGAATCCAAACACAGCACGGCATGCCTTTGTCAAAGCCAATCAGTGTATTTTGTAAGTGCGGTTCAAATGCCACACCGTGTTTAAAGTAATAATTAAACACGCCCGGAATTAAGCAGTGCAAGTAGCGTCCGAACCACAACATTGCGACATCCTCATACTGGCTTTGGTTTTCCTTTGCTTTTTGTGTCAACTCAGTGGCGATGCAACTATTACCATCTCGGTCGTAGGCAAAAAGGGCTCCAGCCAACGTCGGCTGCAAGATGTCAATTTCGCATTGAGAGAAGTTTTCACGATACAAAATCCCGAATGATTCGCGAGCTTTTATCACGTTGGAATGTTGAGGCTCTGCGAGGGACTCTAGATTCAAGGTCGTAGCGTAAGGTTCAGTCATGACTTTAAACACAGGATTACGTAGTTGCTCACTCTGTTTTATTGGGCGCAGAATTGAGGTTAGTTGAACCGCACTGTCGAGCTCATACCAAGCATTTTTGCGCACGCAATTAGTTAAGCGTACGTTGATGGAAAATTTGGCAAACCAGTCCATATCAGGATGGTAAAGCGTTCGCACCGAAGACGTTGGCAGGAGCTTTTCACCGCCTAAACCCAGAGGAGTGATTTTACCTTGTTCAATCGCATGTTTCACGACGGGATTTTGTAAAATAGTATAACTTTCCCAAGGGTGGCATGGATAAAGGACCCTAGACTGAGAATGACTGTTTTGCGGAGCGAGTTTTTCGAGCATAGCTTGTGGCGTTTTTTGGTTATCAGAGTGCAATACATCAACTAGCGCTCGATCGACTTCAAACCAGTATAGGGGGACTTTTGCACCCACTTCAGGAGAACACGCGAGTAAATCATCGATGCTGACACCAGAGCGGCTCTTTGGGGTTGGGTGGAAAGAATGTCCCCAAATCAATGATTGCTCTGAGGCGATAAAGGGATTGTGATGTTGGTAGGTAGGCTCCGAGTTGAGGAATTGTTCAGTAATTAACAAACTGTTTTCCATTTGATCAATTAACTCATGATTAAATGGAATGACTAATACTTGCTTTAGGTACTGCAGCAGTATAGTCAGAGTTTGGGTGGCGTCCAATTTAGACCATCCTGCACCTGAAGTTTTTGACCAAGGTCTGTCAGACAGTTTTACCTTGCCTAATTGGCTTATATACTCCACGGGTAGTACCAGTAGATCGCCTTCATTCAGGCAGATCGCTACGAGCTGACTTGGGCCATAGTTTCTTTTCAAGGTCTGTGGAAGCGTGGCTGAACTAAAGCCCCATTTTACCTGTTTATTGGGTATGGCGTATTCACGCAGATAGCAATTTACTACGCTCATAATGGTATTAAGCTGGGCTTTTTCGTGATTGAGCTGAGTTCTTTTATGGCCAAATAAACCTATATTCTGTGTTACGTTCTCAGTGGGGGATGAATGTATGTTTAACATGTTGACGTCCAAATTTTGCATGGAAGAGCAGCGCTATTGCAGTACAAGCGCTGACCAGACTAGAAAGTAAGAAAAGAACCTCAAGCCAACCCAAGCTCGAGACAAAAGAAGCACATAACCCGGCTGCCACGCCACCCCATTTAGACATAGCATCAAAGCGTGAGAATATCTTACCGCTTTGCTGCCTATCGATTTGGTCTGCTAACGCTTGGTGTAACCCTTGATAACAACAGACCATACCCAGTCCAAATAGAATACGAGCGATGATCAACACCTCTTGGTAAGGCATAAGGTGCATCAGAGTACCTAGCGAGAGCAGACCAAAACCAAGTAGCAAGGTATTGAGTTTATGATGACGATTGAGCCATTCAGAGAAACTCTGTGCTTTGCCAGTAAAAACTAAATAGACACCATGTGGAAGAGCGTACAGAAAGCCAACCCATGCTTGATTGGTCACCCCAAATTTTTGCACGAAAGGCGAGAAATAGGGGAAGGTCACGACCATTGCAAACGCAAAGCAAAACTGAGCAACGAACACCCAAGACAGAGAGCGTAACGAAGCGCTTTTGTTGTCGTGTTGTTGAGCTTTGTCTTGGCCTTGGGCATTAGGCTTAGCGATAATGTCTGCCGGCAATGTCAACGTGATCACCATGGCAATCAAAGGCAGAACTGATAGCCAAAGATACGCACTGAGCGGGCTAGTTTCCGACAAACTCCACCCCAGCCCAATAGGTGCGATGATCAGTGCCAAGCGAGCCGAGAGCTGAGTCTTATTTAGAGAGGCTCCGAGAGTTTTTGCATCTTTAATCTGGCTGGACAAATAGCTATTAGAAGCCGCCATTGTGCCGCCAAAGGTTCCTTGAACAATAAGACCAAACACAAACATGGCTAGATTGTCTGCTAAGCCACATAACGCAAAACCTGCTGCGAGCCCAAGTTGAGCCCGTAACAGTGAGCGTCGCCTGCCATATTTGTCGGCAAACTGTCCCCAAAATCGCGCCGCCAAGGCGGTACAAAAGGTAGGCAGAATAAACAGAGCGCCTGCCCAGTTTGCGTCAATGTGCGCACCAAGTGTGGGTAATACCATTGGCAAGAACAAAGGCATCCCTAATGCTGAAAATGCCGCAATAAAGTGACAAAGCAGCACGCAATATATGAGTTTGGTCATGATGGATTAGCTCGCGCTTTGTTTGATGACTTCTATGTAAGCTTGCTGTGCTTTTTCGCTAGTAAGCCGCAAGAAGTTAGGCGCGGATAAACCATAGAATTTGTTGATATCGCTCGCGCCTGACGCCTCTTTTGATAACAAACTGCCAGAGCTTAACAAGTACTTGGCATACAAGTATGGCGAATCAAACAGCATCTCTTTAGCAAGCTTTATATCGTGGCCCTGACGACTGAGTAGTTCAAGCTGTTGGGAAAGGATATCAGCGACTATCTCATAGAGGGAAGCCGAGCTTGCAAGGCCCTTGGCTGCCATTGCTTCGACAATAGCGGCAATATCGAGTTGCAATGTGATCGTGGTAAACATCTGACCAAGCGCCAGTTCATTGTCGACCTTGATACGTTGGTCTAGCAGCTGCTGGCACTTGACAGGGGAGGCATGCTCATAGGCTTGAAATCGCTCTGGCCAAATGCGCGCTGCATCATTGTCTTTCATGGCTAAGGTCATCTTACCTTGGGCATTAAAAGCAATGATGGCGTTTTGTTGGTTAGACTCCAGTGCGATACCATAGCGAATCCATAATGTAAGATGAACCTTAGATAACAGCTCAACATAATCTTTGAACCAAGCTAGGGTATCTTGCTGGTAATATTGGCTTGCGAGGTGCTCTAAGAATAGGTGTCCATCCGGCATCGGGCCTGCGAGTGCAGCAACAGGAACAAGGGCTTTGTCTGTTGAATGATTGAGTGGGTATTCTCGCACTATGTAGGCGAAACTTTTTTCCTCGCCAACATGACCGCCGTGTTTTTCGTTGCAATGAAAAAGTGAGCCTTGCAGATCATTATCGCTTTGTTCTAAGTGAGTGAGTAAACGTTCAAACCAGTGCCCATCATAAATCGTTGATGGCTTGATAAGACGAATGTTTTTTGTCCCCAATGAGCGCATGATAAGCGGTACCTTAATGTGAATATGCGGCGCTTCATTTACCACCACGGTGCGCACGGAGAGAGTTGGGGTAACCTCAAGGTATGCATTTGGCGCCGCTATGATGCCTTCAGGCAAAAACTCTAGGCTTTGCAGCGTTAATGGATGAGCTGGAAACAGTTCATGGCTCAAAGCAAAGTCACTTGGCAGGCCGACTTGTTCCATGGTCGGCCAGCATTTCGGCTGAGCACAGGTTAAAGTTACAAGTGACTTATCGATAGCGAGCCAGCGCAAAGCAAAGCTTTGGGCAAACTCTGGTGCGTATTGCGCAAGATCCTCATCACTTAGACCGAATTTAGCCCGAGCGGTTGGATAATAAGGATGGTCAAGGTAGGACGCAATTTGGTCGGCGAGCAGTAATTTCTCTCCCCAGTTATCTAATTGGGAGATTGGCTGCATCAACGACTCTGAGTGCTGTTTAAAAGCCTTGTCACACAGTGCTTTATGTTTTTCAGCGCATTCAAGTTCTTGCAAGTAGCTATCGAGCAGAGGATGAGAGCTTTCGTGAGCACAAGCTTTGAGCAATCCAATCCAATCTTGATAGTGGTATTGATGTTCAAATTGACCATTTTTCTCGATAATCCACCCTTTGCCATCTTCCCCAGTAGGAGAGCTATAAACCCAGTGCTGCATGTAGTAGCTGGCTGTGACCGGTAAGTAGAGAGTAAAATCCGAACTATCGAATATTGCCCATACCTGGTCTACAGAGTGAGTTGCGGTATTGATGGCCTCAGGGGGCTGAGTTGTAAATTGGCTTTGCGAAACTATGCCAAATAAATCTTCTCTTAGGCAGGTATCAATAAGGCGCTGAGTTAGGTAAGAAGCATTGCTGTTCATGCGGCTACCTCGCTCGCTGCCTTAAGATTGAATTGAGAGATGGTTTTTTGCAGAGTTGGCTCTAGGTTTTCGCCAGACGGTGAAACGACAGAAATTCTTGCCAAATAATCCTTGTTAGAGAAACTTTGAGCAAGGTTTTCACCCACCTGTTTTAGCACTTGTTGCTGGATGACAATATCGTCTTCGCGCGTTAGAAAAGATGTGGAGGTGCCTTCAATAATGCCGCTTTGGTCTGCTACGACATAATGTACTTTTGCGCTGCCATTTAACTGAAATGCGGTGTCTAACTCGCTACCGAGATGAAGGTTTAAGATGGTACTGAACCATTTTCCTTGGCTGAGGTTATCGAGTAAAAACTCTCGGCCATCCCCAATACTTCGATAGTTGATTTCAACCAATACTGGGCCTGACTGTGTAATGATGAACTCACTATGGCACGCACCAAAACCGATGCCAAATGCTTGTAGTTGCTTGATACATTCGTTTCTAAATTGACTGCTATTAGGACCATTAAAGGTTGCAGCTGTTTCAATAAAGAAAGGTGGTTCAGAGAGCTCCACATCAAAGCCACCCACTACAGTGAGTTTTTCGCCATCACCTAAAGTTTCGACGGTCATAAGCGGGCCCTGTAACAAAGCTTCTACCAACACTGGGGTAGCGGGGTGTTTTTGCCAAAAGTGTTCACAATAACGCTCAAGTTCATTTTGGGAGTTGCAACGCTGGACGTCTATGCTCGCAACCCCTTCTTTTGGTTTTGCGACGACTGGGAAGGGAAAATCTACCGCAGGTACGCTACCTGAATATAACAATTGACTTGCAACATTTGGTAACCGTTTTTCGCTGAGCACTTGGCGGGTTAGATGTTTGTTCTTCGCTTTTAGCGTTACTTTCCAGTCTTTGGCGGGTACGCCAAAAAACTGTGCACAGATTGCAGTAGAGGTTTGTAAGTGATCGCTGTTACTGAAAATAGCGCTAGGCTTTAGTCCTTTACCAGTAATGGTCTCGATAAGTTCGAGAGGATTAAACACATCACATTCAAGAATCTCATCAGGGCTAAATCCTGGGTCATTCTCGCTCAATCTTAGATGGCTGAGCCTGTGATCTGTGATCAAAATGACCTCAAGACCCATCGCTTTTGCTGTCGGTACGAAGCCATGAGTCACGGCGTCATTTACGACGTGAGTTACGATAATAATCGTAGATTTCATTGGGACTGTCCTAAATTTTAAACGTTGTTGTCGTCTGCTCACAACTGGCTTTCACATGGTCTCTTTCGAGCATAGAGGAAAGAGGTTTTTCCAATTTATTGTTTTATTGATCGTTTTATTATTTTGCTTTTCAGCATCGTTTGCCAACTATAGATAAAAAAATAAATATTGCAAATACAAATGATATTTGTTTTCATTCGCTTTGCTGTGGTTTTATAAATAAAAAACGGAATAAAAAATGAACATAAGATTGACCTTGTCCCCCTTAGCTTTGGCGATTGGGGGAGCTTTGGCAGCGGTGGCAGGTGCATCAGTTGTAGTGGCACAAGAACAAATAGCGACGGATGAAACGCTGCAAGTTATAGGTTATCAATATCAAGGTTACGTAGAAAATATGCCGCAATCGGGCACGAAAACCGATGTGGATTGGTTAGATGTTCCGCAAGCGGTTTCTGTGGTAACACAAACCGAGATGGAAGACAGAGGCGCTGTACGTTTAGTTGATACGCTGGATGGCGTTGCTGGGGTTAATAATACGCTGGGAGAAGGCAGTCGAGATCAGTTTGTGATCCGTGGTTTTGATGCCCTTAATGATATGTATCGTGATGGCATGCGTGATGATGGCACTTTACAGTCCTACCGTAGTCTTGCAAATATCGAACGGGTTGAAGTGGTTAAAGGTCCAGCTGGTGCACTTTATGGGCGCGGCTCTGCAGGTGGCATTATTAACTTGGTCACCAAGCGAGCAAACGGTGATAACTTTACAAGCGTTAAGGGCAGTGTAGGCAGCAATAGCCAGTTTGTAGGTCAACTCGATAGCTCGATGGCTTTTTCGGACAAAGTTAATGGCCGTATTAACTTAGAGCATCGACAAGCCGACTCGTACGTCGATCATGTTGATTCAAGTGATTTCTTTATTGCCCCGACTATTCGAGTCATGCCCAATGAAGGTCACACTATCGACTTTGATGTTGAATACGCGCACCAAGAATTGGTGCCTTACCGCGGCGTTCCATCCAAAGATGGTAAACCTGTCGATGTTTCTGAGAGTACGTTTTACGGCGGTACCAATGATTACCAAGAATCAGACAGCCTGCGCCTTGGAGTGAATTATGAATGGCTGCTAAACAGCGAGTGGACTTGGACAAACCGCGCCGCTTATAACCATATTGAGCTGAAACAAAAAGGAACACGCCAAGGTACGGTCACTGGGAATGAGGTTTCTCAGACTGTCAATAACTTTGGCTATGATCCTCGAACCACAGCAACGCTGCAATCTGAGCTAGTGTGGGAAACGCACTCAAACCAAATGATGGTAGGTGCAGACTACAACCAGATCAATATCGATCTAACGCTTGGAAAAAATGAAGGTTTACCGAACAAAGATATTTATAACCCTGTGTCTGGGCCAACCCCCGATCCTGATTTCACTCCGGCACGTGATAATACCACCACCACGACAGGTATTTACCTTCAGGATGTATACACTCTTGGCGATCTGTCAGTGATTGGCAATGTGCGCTACGACGCGATGAAACTTGAGCAGCAAAAAGCCGGCTCAGCAAAAGAGAATCTTGACGATAACAAGGTCAGTTATCGTGGTGGTTTGGTTTATCGCATTAGCAGTGATATGTCTGTGTATACGACTTTAGCCCGCTCGTGGCAATTGCCTTATGCAGGAACTTTCATTAAGCCTACATTAGCTGAATTCTTTCAAACCGATCTCAAGGAAGTCGGCGCAAAAGCTTATCTGCTCGATAATGCCCTGATGCTTAATGCCGCTGTGTTTCAAATTGATCAAGAACAGCCTCAAACCAATAACAGTGGAGATGTGACTAGCAAAATAGACCAACGCCACCAAGGCTTTGAGCTTGAAGCACGCGGTCAAATCACAAAGCAGTGGGATATCTCTGTCGGCTATAGCTATCTGGATGCCGAAGTCAAAGAAACCGGCAAAAAGCCCAACGATGTGTCGGACCATCTGTTCTCACTTTGGAGTAGCTATCAGCTTGATGACAACTGGCGTATGGGTGGCGGCGTGAAATACGTTGGCGATCGTTATGCTGGTGATAACGAAGCGGTGGCATTAGGTGACTATACCACGGTTGATTTAATGGCAGCGTACACAACGGGCCGTCACAAAATCCAAGCTAATGCTTATAACGTGTTTGATGAGAAATATATTCTTGGTGCCACAAACGGTGCGACGGGAGCGAACCAAGTGGGTTACGGAGCCCCAGCTGAATTTATGCTCAGCTACGGTTATCAATTCTAATTTTTTCTCAGCATATTAGCGAGTTTTTGGCCTCAACTTGAGGCTATTTAGCCCATGGGATCAACGTCTAGATCTTGGTCCTATTTTGCCTTTAAAGGAGATTTCCATGTTTCATCAGAACTTGGATAGAAAACCTCATATACCCGCACCAAAACAAACGCAGCGGACGCTGCACCTAAGTGTGCTGGCAACTGCCATCGCTTCAGTGACTTCTATGAGTGCCATTGCTGCCAATGATACTCAAACTACCACGATGGAAACCCTTGTGGTTACGGGCAGTTTGATCGGCCACTCTGAGCTAGAGGATGTAAAAGAATATCCTGGCGCTCGCAACATTTTGACTCAAGATCAAATTAAGAAAACGTCCGCATTATCAATTGATTCAGCACTGCAAAGTGTTCCAGGGGTTAAAGTTCAAGACGAGACAGGGACAGGTGTGTTGCCTAACATCTCGGTTCGTGGTTTGAAGGCGAGCCGAAGTGGCTATGCACAATTTCTTATGGATGGCGTACCACTGACTCTCGCTCCTTATGGCCACACAGGGCAATCTATTTTCCCAGCCACGATGGCAACAATTGATAGAATAGACATTGTACGCGGTGGCGCGGCGGTGCAATACGGCCCCAATAATGTCGGCGGTGTGATCAACTTAGTGACCAAACCCATTCCACATCAATGGCAAACTGAAATCAGTAACCGTTTGACTGTTTTTGAAGATGGCGACACGCCACTCAATGATGTTTATCTGCGTACGGGAGGGTGGCTAAGTGACACCCTTGCACTGCAAGTGGAAGGTAACTTCTTAACTGGTGAAAGCTTTCGAGAGCACTCAGACACGGACGTCACCAACTTCCAAGCTAAGTTGCAATGGTTACTTAGCGATACTCAAGAATTGCAAGCCTTTGTTCAACGCTACGATGCAGACACCCAAATGCCAGGCGCTTTAGCGCCAGCCGATTATGATGATGATCGCACCCAATCCAAGCGTCCATATGATGAATATCAAGGCGAGTCGACACGTTGGAGCCTGAAGTATTTGCATGATCTTGCCATTGCAGACGGCGCTGAGTTAGAAATACTGACTTTTGGTCACCATTCAGATCGCGTGTTCCAGTGGGGTTATAATGTTACTGGTGACTGGGCCGATCCTTCACGCCCCTCAACTCATATCCGCAGGTCACCGCGTCAGTTCGAAGTTTATGGTATCGAGCCAAAATTGGCCGTTCATGTTGCAGGCCCAAGTGTAACGCAAAATTGGATCTTTGGCGCTCGTTACGTCAACGAGGATATTGATTATAAACTGACTCAAACTTCAATCGCGGAAGGTTCAACAACGGTTCCTCGCGATTGGCATTCAGACACTGACGCGTATGCAGGTTATGTTAGCAATGAAATTGGCCTGTTTAGCGATAGATTCAAAGTTACGCCGGGCATTCGTTATGAATCCGTCAATATGACATTCGATGATTTGGGTAAGGATACAAGTAAAGATAATAAAGTCACAGAGTGGTTACCTGGTTTAACGCTTGCGTATAATCTTACCGAGCAGTGGGTTGCCTATACCAATGCGCAAAAGTCTTTGCGTGTACCGCAAATTTCTGACGTTCCAACTGATGGAGAAAAGAGTAGCGAACTTGCTTGGAACTATGAACTCGGCGCTCGCTATACCCAAGATTCCACTACTTTTAATATTGCCCTTTATCGGATTGATTTTAAAGATAAGTTGCAATGGAATCCCACCACTCAGCTCACTGAAAATATTGGCAAAACCCTTCATCAAGGGGTTGAGCTTTCAGGCCGCTACGTTCTTGAATCTCTGCCTGCTTTAAGCATAGGTGGTGGTTATACCTACTTAGATGCGACGCTTGAAGAAGATGGCCCTAATAAAGGTAATCAGCTTAAATATACTTCTAAACATCAGCTTAACTGGGATGCCACTTACACCTTTAGCAAGCTAGAAACCACCTTGTCTGGCTACTACTTCAGTGATGCATACTCTGATGATGCAAACACGGTAGAAGAAGATTCAATCGGTAAAGCGGGTAAAATCCCTGCCTATATGGTGTGGAACTTTAATATAGGTTCTGATTTGTATAAAGATGAGAGCAGCAAACTGCGGATGAACCTGAGTGTCAACAACCTATTTGATGAAGATTACTATTTCCGAGGTATTGATACCAGCGACATCGGGCGTTATCCAGCGCCAGGTCGAAGCTATATTTTGGATCTTAATTACCAGTTTTAACATTTAACACTCTGAAACTATTGACAAATATACAGTCGCCAATACTCTTGGCGACTTTGATGGTTTTAGCGTTAAAGGAAAATTAGCTATGAATAACCACGCTCGACGTTTGTTACCGCATCGATTGTTGCTAAACTCATTTCGGTCTTTGGCTGGGATGCTGCCACATAAGCCATTAGCATCTGTTTTGGCTTTGTTGCTGGTTACTTTATCTTCTTTTACAGCTTTAGCCAGTCCTAGATCGATACAAGATGAGCAAGGCGTGTTTGAAATTGATACCACGCCGCAACGTGTTGTGGTGTTGGAGTTCTCTTTTGTCGATGCATTGGCTGCGGTGGGTGTGTCACCGGTCGGCGTTGCCGATGATAACGACGCTTCTCGGGTGATTCCTGCGGTGCGCAAACTCATCAAACCATGGAAATCGGTGGGTATGCGTGCCCAACCAAGCTTAGAAGCGATCGCGGTTTTAAAGCCGGATTTGATCATTGCCGATGCTGAGCGCCACCGCACGGTTTTAAGAGATTTGCAGAAAATCGCTCCGACGTTACTGCTTAAAAGCCGTGGGGAAACCTATCAAGAGAATTTGGAGTCGGCACGCAAAATTGGCGCAGCGCTTAATCAGCTGTCTGCTATGGAGCAAAGAATTGAGCGCCACCACCAAATTATGGCGGAATTTAAGGGGCGTTTTTCTCTCAAGCAAACCATTCAATTTGCCGTGGTGTCAGACAAAGGTATGTGGCTACATAGCCCAGCCTCTTATGCCGGTGGCGTGCTGACAACATTAGGGATTTTAAGTCCCATCAAAGAGCAAACCAACAAAGCGTACCTGCCGACCAGTTTTGAACTCTTGCTAAAAACCAATCCAGATTGGCTACTGTTGGGGGCTTATTCCCATCCTAATGTGATTAATGATTGGCAGAAAAATCCACTGTTTAATCTACTGACATCGGCAAAAAATAAACGCGTTGTTGAAGTCTCACCTGAGCTTTGGTCACTAAACCGAGGTATGTTGGCCGCTGAGCAAATGGCAGCAAACCTTGAGCAGATTTTGGACCCCTCATGAGTAATGGAGTGCTGCTAAACCGCGAGCCTGAAGTAAAGCGTAAACACTCGCTGAATTTTGCTTGGCGAGTCATTTTGTTGGTCGGATTGGTGTCGAGTTTGGCTTTTTGTGGCTATCTTGCGTCGATGCTGGGCTGGTCGAGCTTTACACTGACCGCCTCCGATTTGGTTGATTACTGGCTTGCGTTTGATGAAGCCAATATCACCCACCAGATATTCGCCACACTGAGAGCGCCAAGAGCTTATGCAGGGCTAATAATTGGCGCAGGCCTCGCTGTGTCTGGGCTTCTGATGCAAGGTTTAACCCGAAACCCTTTAGCTTCTCCGTCAATTCTTGGTATAAACGCAGGCGCCGCGTGCTTTATGGCGCTTGCGTCGGTTGGTCTGCCCATCCTCTCTGGATTAAACCCTATTATCAATGCCGTTTGTGGTGCTTTGCTAAGTGGCATAACTGTGATGCTGCTTGGCGGATTTTTCTCTGCTCGCTCTCATCCTTTGCGTCTAGTGTTAGCTGGCATTGCAATTAGTGCACTTCTTGTTGGCATTACACGAGCGGCATTGATCCTTGGCGATGATATGGCTTATAGCGTATTGCATTGGCTGACTGGGTCGTTATCGACCCTAGACAATAATCAATGGCAGCAGCTTTGGCCGCCAGTAATAGCTGGATTGATATTAGCGTTAGGTCTTGCTCGTAATCTCAACCTATTGGCGTTGGGGGATGAGGTTGCGATTGGCTTAGGCACTAATATCTGGCTCACTCGCCTGTTAAGTGGGGCAGCAATTGTATTGTTGGCTGGTTCAAGTGTCGCCATTGCTGGTCCGATTGGTTTTGTTGGCTTGTTAGTTCCTCATTTGATCCGGCCGATTATTGGTCACAACTACCATTTGCTGATCCCTATATCAGCCCTTGCTGGCGCGGCTCTTGTCGCATGGTCAGATGCGATATCACGAGCCATTGCTTTTCCGACCGAAACGCCTGTTGGGGTGATCACGGCTTTACTTGGTACGCCATGTTTTATTTTGCTTGCGATGAGGAGAGCCTGATGCATCATAGGACAACGCTATTTTTCTTATTTGGCCTACTTATGCTGGTGGCATCCACAGGTCTATTTGTGGGCGCTGCATCGCTGAGTGTGTCACAAGTCATTGAACATTTGCTTGCATTATCGAGCGATGACTTTGTCATTCACCAGTATCGATTGCCACGGGCTCTTCTTGCGATGGGTGTCGGTGCTGGTCTTGGGCTCTCTGGCCTGTTAGTGCAAGGCGTGATACGCAACCCCTTGGCTTCTCCTGATCTGATGGGTATTAGTGCTGGAGCAGGTCTTGCGGCCACCACTTGCTTAGTTCTTTTTCCCAGTGCGCCGGTGAATATCTTGCCTTTGGTTGCCATGTTGGGTGGTATTTTAGCTGCGGGACTGATTGCATTATTGGCTTGGTGGTCGCAACCAACACCGGCAAAACTTGCCCTAATTGGTATTGCTGTCAGTGCGTTTTTGGCAAGCGGAATCGACTTTTTGCTTATCACCAATCCTCTAGAAATTAATACAGCAATGGTTTGGCTCACCGGCAGTCTTTGGGGCAGAAACTGGCAGCAAGTGCCTTTTATTTGGGGGGCTTTATCCATACTGCTGCCATTTGCTTTTTGGCTAGCGTGGCGTTTAGATGTGATGGGCCTTGGCGAAGAAAGTGCAACCACGCTTGGAACCAACCCAAAGAGCGTTCAGGCTTTTGCGCTTCTGGCTGCGGTTTTACTTGCAAGCATTAGTGTTTCTGTAGCTGGAACCATCAGCTTTGTCGGGTTACTCGCACCGCATTTAGCTCGTTTGTTGTTTGGACACAATCATAAAATGTTGATCCCCGCTTCCGCGCTGCTCGGCGCTATTTTAGTCACATTTGCCGATGGTCTCGCGAGAGGTATACAACCGCCGATTGAACTACCTGCAGGGGTACTTACTTCTGTGATTGGCGCCCCTTATTTTATTTTTCTTCTTTATCGTTATCGAGGTTGGTAACCATGCTTGAAACCAAGAACCTTTCTGTCGCGTATGGAAAACAAACCATTATTGCCAATCTGTCTGTTTCTATCCCGAAGGGGAAGATCACTGCTTTAGTTGGGCCAAACGGGTGCGGTAAATCGACCTTGTTGAAAACCCTTGTCAGGATCAATAAAGCCAAGTCAGGCGAAGTGCTTCTGGAAGGCAAAACATTGTCTAGTTATGGCGATAAGGCTCTAGCTCGCTCCTTATCCCTGTTACCACAAATTCTGGTGAACCCTGAAGGTATTACGGTTCGAAAACTGGTTGAGTATGGGCGTTCACCCTATGTTTCTCATTGGGGAAGATTGGCTCAAGATGATAAAGATATTGTGGAACAAGCCATGCGTGATACAGGCGTGTTGGATTTTGCCGATAAACCAGTAGATTCTTTGTCAGGGGGACAAAGGCAAAGAGCATGGATTGCTATGGTGGTAGCGCAAGATACGGATGTTGTGATGTTTGATGAGCCCACGACCTATTTGGATATGTCGCATCAGGTTGAGCTAATGAAGTTGATCCAGCAAATGAATGCTAAGGGTAAAACTGTGGTTGTGGTGCTGCATGATCTCAATCAAGCGTGTCGGTATTGCGATCATTTAGTGGTGTTAAAGCAAGGGGAAATTGTAGAGGAAGGTTCACCTGATGAGGTGATGACGCAAACACTGCTTAATGATGTTTTTGACTTAAAAGCCAATGTGTTTCGAGATCCTATTTCGAATACGCCTATGTGCGTAGCGATTTAGTAAATGCTATATATTTAAATTATGGTTTAATGCAATACATTTGCATTTTAAATATTTGTTTTTACTGCTTTTATTTTTGAAATGACTAAATTATTAGTCATGCATCAATCATTGTGAGTTTTTTGTTATTAATAGTGTGTCTTTGGTTAGGTGATTCGCCGTTTAGTGATAATGAAAGCATTAAGGTTAGTTAAATACTGTTATTGTGCTTTTTATTTACAGAAACGGTGTGTTTGTATGCGGTATCAATCTTCACCTGGTAATGCAACCGAACAAAGGCAAGAAACAACCAGAGAAAGAGCAGAGCGACAGCGTTTGGAGCGCAGAGCTGAGTTGACATATTCGGCGAGTGACCAAAAACGTTGGGCGGAAAATAGAGAAAGAGTGCTGCGAGAAAGAAGGGCATCTGAAACTCAAAAGCCGCCAGAGAAAAAAGTTCGTCCTGAAGATGATTCTAAAAAGGATCTGTATTTTATTGGTTATCATGGCACCAGTGAAAGTTCAGCGGTGAATATCATTAATACCGGAGTTCGCAGGGAGTGTTTACCAAAAACAGGACAAATTGGTCCCGGATTTTATGTGGCTAAGGTGAAAGGGAAGCTGCCTGACTGGGGAGCTTCGCTGGCAACCGAGCCTGAGCGCTCTCAAGAGATAGAGAAAGCGAAACGAGAGATGACGACTTGGCAAAAAATGTTGAGTTATGTTTCGGGGAATTATCAAGAGCCTGATTTCAGCGACAAAGCAAAAAAAACGATTTTAAAAATCTATTCTACACAGCCACTTAAGCAATGTAAGTGGAGCATCATGAACCCGCCAGATTTAAGTGTTTGGCAAGCAATACTCGAGGATGCTCCATCTTCAAGAAGCCAAGCGCTTGATGATTTAATAACAGAGCGCTCTGTTTGGCTACAAATGGTTGTTGCTCCCGATGAGTTACCTTTCCTAGTCGCTTTTCGTGATGACGGTAAGGTTGAGCAGCCGACTCATTGGCAGAGCAATGAAGCGCCTTAAACATCATCAAAGATGTACTGTATTTGTCTTCCGTATTGTTAAATCTCAAGGTTGCTTGGCAGCATTATGCAGCCAGTGACCTCTTAATTCGCAATTACCCCCCTAAACATTCAACCATCTGGAAAATATAAGTTTTCTCTAGTATATCTTTTTGAGTATCATACTTATTTCTGTAATTGATATGTTTGATATTTTTTGATGGAGTTGTCAAGCTGATGTTCGTAGCGAGATTTTTTGTAGTGTGGCTAGCGTTGCTGCCTCATGTGGTACTTGCTATGGGAAATGCGAGTATTGAGTCATTTAGTACATCTAAAAGGCTGATGCAAAAGGAAATATTTGTCGGGGAGCTTTATCAGCGTACATTGTATTGTGATGCATCATTTAATATGAGTAAGTATGTAACCTTGCCTGAAGGGTTTACTACGGATAAATACCGTGGGCGGTTAAATAAATGGGAAGCCGAGCACGTGGTTCCAGCGGAGAACTTTGGTCGAGCTTTTCCTGCTTGGCGTGATGGACATCCTGATTGTATTGATAACAAGGGGAAAGCTTACAAAGGGCGAGACTGTGCGTCTAAAGTGAGCAAAGATTATCGATTGATGCAGGCCGATTTGTTTAACTTGTATCCAGCTATAGGGAGCGTTAATGCGCAACGGCAAAATTATAATTTTGTGATGTTGCCTAATAGCCTATCCAGCTTCGGTAGTTGTGATATGAGAATTGAGGCCACAAAGGTTCAGCCTCCCGAAAATGCGAGAGGAAGGATAGCGAGAGCTTATCTATACATGGAAACGGTTTATCCTATCTACCAGATGAGTCGTTCTCAGCGTAAACTTATGAACGCTTGGGACAGTCGATATCCCGTAACAGCAATTGAATGTGAAATTGGCAAACGTATCAGTGCTGCACAGCAATCGTCCAATCCAATACTTGAACAGCGATGCCCATTGTAAGTATAGCCACCCCTAGTGAAAATCTACTGAAAGAGGTGGCTATTTGGGGATTGTCTACTCGCTCAGATAGTTAAAATGGACTTTCGATAAGATAGTCAAAGTTTGGACTTTGATTACCCGCGGCATCAAACCCATAGACACAGACTTTTAGTGGAATAGACTCAATGCGTATCGGGTTTCTTCTGTACTGAATATAGCGAGTGTTATCGCAGTCAATACTGTCTGGCTCGCCCCAAGCTAACCAATAGTCCGAGTATTCTGGAACGTTGAAGATAGGCTCGAAACCCATAGGCGTTACATTCAGGACTGGTTTGGTTGTGGGGGGAGTATTGTCTACTAGCACTTGTACCACGCTTGGTGCACTAGCATCATCTCTTTCTCCGATGATGCAGTATTGATGAACACCTTCTTTACTAACGTCTATCTTTGCTTCGCTGAAGTTGATTTGATTTGCATCTACTGGTGCACTATAGCCTGAGATATCCTGACAAGTTTGATTACTGTCAGATAATAAGATGTTCTTATATCGAATCTTATTCTCGCTAATTACGTTGAATTTCCACTCTTTGTACCTGTAGTTTTCACCACTGAAGATATAGGGATAGTCGGTAATAGTGATGTTACTAGGTTTGGGTAAGGGACAACCCAGATGGTTTAATGAGAAACGACCACTGGCATCGAAGCATTGGTCTAGGTTTTGGAGAGGAACCACGTAATTTTTGTTTTTCTTAACATGAGCTCCTTCTTCGTCAACAGCGCAAGGGTTTCCGCTATAACAAGTTTTGCCTACTGCGGTATTTGTGGTGGTGTTGATAAGTCCAACGATACTTTGATTGTTATCAAATACTGGAGACCCTGAGCTTCCTTCTGAGATCCCTTGACAGTTATTTTCATCAAAGCCATACCAATGCCAGTATCCTTCTATCACATTATATGTATCTCCTGATTCGCAGTATGATAGCTGTAATGCATTAACATCCATAGGTACACCAGCAATCGTAATAGGTGATTCAGTCGGTAATGATTGCTGGGTAATTCGATAAGGAGTAAGACCTTGAGAGATTAATTGAGCAACGGTTTGGTCTGATGATAATACTGAAATATCCAGCCCTTTCATGGTTGAGTACAAGACCTTATTAATACCAACAGAGATAGTCTCTCCTGCTTCAATAGAATCTTGAAAATAGTTAAATTTGGCTGTGTAGTTCACCGATTTATCTGTCGTTATATCGTTGCTTGCTGATGAGCTAAATGCATTTTGGCTACAGTGTCCATTAGAGATAAAAGTAGCGGGTGCGTTTAGGTCGTCGCCAAATTGTACAAACGATACGGTACAAGTCATGTTACCACTTAGCTTACCAACGGAGCGATAAAATGAATGTTCACCACTGTCGGGTAGTTCGGTATTTTGATCTGCTGAGACAAAAGGTGAAGTAAGAGCAAGCGCAGCGACAAAAAGTGTAGGTTGTTTCATTAACATGCCTCTTAGGTTGACATTTAAAGCAATAAGTTATTTGTGAACATGTAATAGAGGTTATTCACAAGCTGTGCAGTTATTTGTAGTTTTATATGGATTAGATAGTTGTTATATTCCTCTCTTTGTGAATCTTTATTTTATTATTTTTTATACAAGTCATCGGCTTATTTACATTCACTCTTTATGTATTTATACGCAATATATTGATATTTAAACTTTGGAATAGACTCAGGTTTTTTGAGTTGTAGCCACTGCGTGATAACTCAGGTATCGATTTTTAGGGATAAGCGCGACTTGGCGGTATGATGAGGGCAATATCTGCACACTTGTCCAGTAAATAAAAGTCAGGGCTACATACACTTGATAGAGCCCTGACGAATTGTGCTTAGACGAGATCTTTTCCTTCTTTCTTCGCTTTGCAAATATCTCGATAGAGGCTGACACATAAAAGCACCATAATGCCGAACGCTAAAAGCGGCCAAATTAGAACATAAAAGGTTAATGCTAGGCTTGACATTGTGGGGTACCCTCCATTCCTTGTTCTTGGTTTTCTGCTTTGTTAAAGGAAACGACATCGTTACCTATACTATTGAAGTCAAAGTGCTCTTTAGATCTCAAGCTTAGGAGTACACACATGATGGTGCTTGCGCCGTAAGCCGTCATTGAGCTAAGCAGTACGGGATAGTCACGCAGTGAATCTATGGCAAATGGGGTGATAGTGATAAAAGCAATCCCTCCCAGTAAGCAGGCCACTCTGAAACCAAAAAATCCAAACGCCATTAGACTGATTACGACACCGCCACCGACAGATGCCAGCCATTCGAAGAACAAAGCCGCTAGCCCTTGTAGTTCAATGAATTCAAATCGCGTGACAATAAACATTCCAAACCCTGCGATGGCAGCACTGGTAAACGCCAGATTGTTTACTCTATCCCAGTAGAGACTCGCGATAACTGGAAAAACAATGGCCCCCCAAAGTGCGCCAACAAAGACCAGCATAGTGAGGATATCGAACTTCAAACATGCCAATAACATGGCAAAAAATGTCGCGCTAACCATGGTCAATCGACCAACAAAGAGCATAGTTTTGGGTTTTATCTTGCCTTTTGCTAAGTGTTTACCATAGATATCAGTCATGACGAGTGCAGACAGTGCGGACAGATCGGAATCTGCAGTAGAGGACAGTGAACCAATGACCATAATAAAGAATAATCCGACCAAAAATGGAGACAGGTAGGTAGCCGCCATTTGTGGGATTAGATTATTGTAATTGCCATCCTCTGGAATAATACCAGCAAGAAGAGCGAGAAACCCCAACATCCCCAGTCCAATCACAATTGACGCATAACCGAGAGTGGCGGTGACAAAGGTTGGCCTCAAAAGGTCTTCTCTGACAGCAAATAGACGCTGGGCAATGGTTTGGTTACCGATAGCATAAGCAAGAACCGCGACAAAGTAGGGGGCACCTTGTTCCAATATGGCAGTTTGCGAATAGAAGCTGGATTGCTCCGCTGTAATTAATGACATTCCTGAGTCAAACAGAGCACTTCCGCCAAGTTGGAAAAAAATTATTGGAATGATGACTACCGCTGCAAAGATCATCGCAATCACTTGACCAAAGTCAGTGGTCACCGATGACCGAAAACCAGACCAAATGGTATAGCTAAGAACACCAACACCCGCGATCGTAACGCCATGGACAAAGCTAAGTGGCGACAAAATTTCCAGTAATGCTCCAGCTGCAGTAAAATTGACGGTCAAGCTGATAAGGCTTCCCACAATATTGGAGCCTGCCATGATCATTTGGCTAGAGCTACCATGCCGTGCGTGCATGATCTCAGCAAGCGTGTGTGCTTTGGGCGCAATTTTTCTAAATCTTTTTCCGAATGGGTAGATAAAGAAAATCATCAAAGCGCCCCAGAATCCATAGTGTAGGGCTCCCGATAGGCCATATTTATATCCAGATGTAGCCGCAGCATAGAATGAAGCAGCCCATATCCATGTAGCTGTCATACTGGCAGCCGCCATACCAAACCCTATCGAGTTATTGGAAACCATGTAACCGTCAACATTTTCTTCTTTTCTTGCTAGTGTGAGTGATACTAAAAAAGTGAGGCCATAAAAGCACAGCAGCAGAATTAATGCTGTCTGAGTAGACATCTGATACATCCATTATCCTTATCTCTGTGGAGAAATTTCAAATTCGAAAGGTGAACTCTAGAAGGGTATCTTGAGCTCACGATGCTTTTAGCTGTTAGTGATCATTACTTTTAAAGCGTTGTGTTTTTCTGCATTGATAAAGGTGTCATAGGCCTTGTCAGTTTCACTAAGAGAGAAATGGTGCGTACAAAGTTTTTCTGGATGTAGGTGCCCAGCGCGAATTTGCTTAATAAGGGCGGGGGTTGTGTAGGTGTGCACAAGTCCGGCAGTCATGGTGAAATTGCGCTTCCACATATCTTCAAGGTTAATTGTGGCCGATTTTCCATGAACACCAAGCACGGCAATGTTACCGCCAGGGCGCACTAGCTTTTGTGACATATCCCAGCCTGCGGGGATTCCTATTGCCTCGATAACCACATCGACTCCTACATTATCGGTAATATCGAGAATTTGTTGAACAGCAGTATTTTCAGTGTTATTGATTGTATGAGTAGCGCCCAATTTCTTTGCTACTTCCAAGCGATGAGCATTATTATCGATGGCATATATCTTACTAGGGGTAAAAAACTTAGCTGTCATTAATGCTGCCAAACCTACTGGTCCGCAGCCTATTATGGCGATTGAATCAGCAGGCTTTAATTTTCCATCCAAGACGCCAACCTCATAGCCAGTTGGGAAAATATCGCTTAGAAATACTAATGACTCTGAGTCTATATCTTCTGGAGCATGGAATAAGCTATTATCCCCATGCGGAATTCTTACATATTCGGCTTGGCATCCGTCAATTTCATTTCCTAATATCCATCCCCCATTTAAACATTGACCAAATAGAGACTTTTGGCACATTGAGCAGCTGCCACAGGAAGTAATACAAGATATGATAACTCGGTCGCCAGGTTTGAATTTGCTAATGCGATGACCACACTCTTCCACGATTCCTACGCCTTCATGGCCAAGAATAGTATCACTTTTAAATGTCGAAACATTCCCTCTTAATATATGAAGGTCCGTACCACAAATAGTCGTTTTTTCAATTTTAACAATAATATCATTGTCATCAATTAAAGTGGGTTTAGGTCTTTCTTGAAGAGAGTGATTGCCTTGAGCATCCATTACGTAAGCTTTCATTTTACTTCACCTTTTCTATAATGAAATCTACCAATTTTTTAGCCGATATAGTCTTAATGATAATTTTAAAGTAATATGATAAATACATTTGCATCTATAATTACAACTATTATTTAAAGGCATTAATCTAGTTGTGTTTTATCAAGTTATCACACAGGAAAAACAAAAGTAAACGTTTGCATGTGAATTATTTTATTTAAATTTTAATTTTGTTTTTTATTAACCTTAATAATAAATTTAATTAGGTTTAAATGTTATTCTGATCAAATAATTTAATTTGTAATATGATTATTGTCATTATCTATAGAGAGAAATTTTCTAACAGTAAAACAATCCCATTAGTAACACTTATGATATTAATGATGTTGTTTTTTTAATTTAGGTTGAATTTTTTACTTACTAACTTAATAAAGTTATCCAGCACCCAATATTATTTCTATACTTTCTGTTGTTGACATGACGCCGATGAGAGAGAAAAACGATGTTCACTAAGAAACTAGTATTGAAGACCATTGACGATTGTATTCTTGGTACCACAAGCAGCCGAAAAAAAACGGTCGGGCTGCCTAAGCTTCGCAGTGATGTAGTAAAACTTACTGATTTAAAAAAGATTAAAGATCTTTTGGTCGAAGCAATCAATGAGAAAGCCCCAACAGATTTGAAGCCGCTAGACACAGCGTGTAAATATTGGGTAAACCGTCATTCTTCCTACACATTTAGAGTGTTTGGTAAAGAAACCAAAACCAGAAAAGCGCTTCAGTCTTTAGTGGATGAATATGGCGTATATTTTAATAGTGATCTTGGCAATTCAAAGGTCTATGAGAAGGCTTTACCTCCGACTAAGCCGCTGATGTTAGGTAATACCAGTAAGGTAAGTAAAACAACCGTCACCCAAATGAAACAAGCATCTCGGCGTGGGGACAAGCAAATCGTATTTTTGGGTCATGGTGAAACAACGCTTAACACACATATTCAAATCCCCAAGGGTACGAGTGTCCATTTTTATACTTATGACCAAGCGTTTTTGCGAGACGTTGACGTCCGAGCGATTGCTTGTCCGGAAGTTTGGGGTAGACACCAAGTCCCTACTGTTCGTGAAGTGGCTGGCCCCGGTTCAACAATCAGGGAGCATTACATTGGTGAACTTGATCATCAAGGTTTGGGAGGACATATAGATAATCCGGCCTTTTTGGGTGGGGTAATGTTTACTGGAGTTCGCTCTCTCTCCTCGCTCTTAGTTCCCAATATGGGTGTTGTGCATTTTGCGGCTTGTCGTGCCCATCCAACCGATGACATGATTGCGTTCAATAAAGGTGGTGGTGTAAATGCGAATAGTATAGAACCATTGCAACGAAGTGATTCTGTGATTGAAAACTTAATGAAACTTGGCGGATCACCAGATCACTAATATTAAAACAGAGCGCCTTGTGCGCTCTAGTTGATTCATAGTTGTTCATAGAAGGTAATGATAGGATCTTTAACCAACAAGCTTTCTAGGCTATCTATCAGATTTAAATAATGTGGTTCATTACAATGCGATTCAAACGCAGCTTGATTGATGAACTGCTCTTGAAATTGAAAAATTAGTGGGTTGTTTGAGTCTCTTAGTAAGGTATAGCGCACACAGCCCGCTTCTTTTTGAGTTGGTTTTATCATACTGAGCAAAAGTTCTTTAAGTGTGTTTTCTTTGCTAGGTTTTGCCTCGAAAGTGGCAGTTAAATGAATCATTCTAGGAGCCTATCTAGTTGTATCTTCCGTTACGTTGTAGAAATTCGATCTTGTATCCATCAGGATCGACAATAAAAAATAATGTGGCTAGTAGCCTGTCTTGGTATCGAATAGTTTTTATGTCACTAGGTGGAATGTCTAACTCTTTGAGTGTTTTATGTGTGTGATGGATACAATCGACTGTAACGGCGACGTGCCCGTAGCCAGAGCCATGAGTATAAGCTGTATCTTCGTTATGATTGTGGGTTAGCTCAAGCTCGAAGTCAGTTTCTTGGTTTGCTAAATAGGTCAAAGTATAGTCTTTGAATACAAATTGCTCTTTGATGTTTAATCCAAGTGCTTTGCGATAAAACTCAATAGACATACTAAGATCATGTACTCTTATCATGGTATGGACAAGCTTGGTCATATCGTCCTCCTTATCGTAAATTGGGCTTTAGAATAAGGAAGTTTGTTTAAGTTGTGGTAGTACCTGAGTACGACATCAACTAATGTGGGTGGGGTGTTTGAAGCTGTTGCTGTATTTTACTCAAAACGTTTTCTGGATGGCGAAGATAAATTAAGCATGCACAGCGTAGTAAAGACGTAAAATTTTTAATCTCAGGGTTATATACTATAGCTTCTGAGTAAATCGCGCTGATAAATTTAGGTAGTGTCATATTTTGCTGCCGAGCAATTTCTTCTAGGATTCCCCAGAAACTGGCTTCTAGCTTAATGCTGGTGGCATGGCCATCAATGCGAATTGAGCGTGCAATGATTCGGTAATTTTGTTGCGGTTGGTTGGCGAAAATTTCACACATAGTTCTACGATTGATATATAAGGATATAGCCTTTCTAGCTTGACTACCAGCGAGTGTCAATTAAATGGGTTAAATAAACGCCCTTCAGGGCGTTTATTGGTTATCTCACTTGATTTTTGATGTATTCGCCCAGCTCTGAGTGATGCATAATTTTTGAGACAGGTATGATGACATCAGCGGGTCCCCAAGCAAATACATTCACTGGGGTATGAGTGTGTGTTCCAGTTCCCCACACGATGTTTTGGCTAGTCGCTTGTGCCCTAGCAAGAAGATTACCTCGGTCGTTGTATGGAAAAAAAGCATCAAAGTCGTTAATTGCTGGAATGTGTTCAGCTGATAAGTAAGAGTGGCCTGTTAAATGATAGGGATTGGGTTTACTGGCCAACACGCCTTTTGCTTGGCTTAAAGTGATGGGAAACTCGGTATTTTCATTGACTATTGCGGCGAATTTTTCAGCGGTTTGCTGGTTTGCATTTAACTTCTCAAATTCACTGACCATGCTGTTGTAGCTTTGCTTCTGGCTATACAGTCGATCGAGTAAGGCAAATGAGCCAAAATTATAATTTGGGGCATAATTTCTAGTGGAGAATGCCTTTCCACTGCGTTGTTGCGGCTTTGGTAGATTTTGAGAAGAGTAGCTAAAGCCAAAAGATCCCGTTTCATGATCGGCCGTAACAATAATGATGGTGTCTTTCCGCTCTTTTGCCCACTGATAAACAGCATCAATTGCCTCATCAAACTTGATCATTTCGTGCAGCATGGTGCCCGCATCGTTGCTGTGACCAGCAAAATCTATCTGTCCTCCTTCAACCATCAAAAAAAAGCCATCTTTATCATGAGACAGTAACTCAAGCGCTTTCACCGTCATTTCCTTCAAGCTAGGTTGAGTGCGAAGAGGATCATTTTTGCTATTACTATGAGCAATACCATCATTCATATTTGCATATGAAAATAAGCCGAGAACTTTACCATTGGAAGCTTTATCCATCATAGTGCGGTTAAATGCCAGTTGGTAGCCAGCCTGCTGTGCTTCAGCTAACAAATTACGTTGATCTTCACGTTTGGACTTTATAGACAGGCTCTCTTGGGTTAAGGCTTTTAATTGGTGGTATACCTCACCTTTTTCGTTAACTGATTTTGGTATCCAATGCCTAAGGCCGCCGGAAAACATCACGTCTGGTCCAGTTGCCAACATATCTGTGGCAATCTCGTTTTCTAAAGAACGATGTGCTTGGTGTGCAGCAAAAGACGCAGGAGTTGCGTGAGTCAAACGGGTATCTGATACTAAACCTGTGGCCTTGCCTAAGCTTTTGGCCTTTTCTAACACAGTTTGTATATGGTTACCTTGTGCGTCGATGCCAATCACTTCTGAACCAGTGGAAATTCCGGTAGAGAGCATAGTTGCGGAGCAGGCGGAATCGACGACAATGGCATCGTCTGGATGAGTGAGCGATGAACCAATCACACCCGCTTGGGCGAGTTTAGATAGTGCAGTTGGCTGTCCTTTATATATTGAATTTGGGGCTCTGTTTGCGTAAGTTTCAAGTAAACCGACTTGTTGTGGTCCCATACCATCGCCAATCATTAAAATAACGTTTTTTATTTCTGCTGAAAGTACATTGAACGAAAGTGTTGCTGTCAATAGGGTCGTCAACATAGGGTTCGCTAGATGCTTCATTTAGTGGTCCTTATTAAACAATGTATCCTGAGTAAACCACTGTTACATTTAACATTTTCATAGGCAATGAATTGAATTGGTCACCATTCTTTTAGATTTGCATTTGTGCGCTTTCTTATACATTAAGGGTGAATAAACAATGCTTTTATCACGAGGAAATACGACTAAGTGCGTTGAAAGAAGGGAAACGATATTTCAGATTATAAAACAGACTCTGGCTCTGGTATCTGAGCTACCAGAGCTGTCTTGCAGTAGATTGGCACACTGAGGTGGTTATATGAGTGCCAATAATATACCGCCAACAGTTGCCGCAGCGGAAAGATATTGCCCCGCCGAGTAAGCGCCATCTTGCTCTTTTTCTATCTCATCTGGCTTATCAATACCTAGTGCACCATGAGTGAATGATTCTACTTTGTCTCCAACCGTTTTTTCTGATTTTTCGGCAGATTTAGATTCCTTGTCTAACTCTTGTAACGCGGCAAGCAGAGCTTTACCTTCTTCTGAAAGAGTAACTTTATTTTGTTCCACCTTAAGCGCAGCTGGGTTTTTGCTCAACTCGCTTTGATTCGCTTGAGGCTTGACCTGCTGGGCAGGGGTCAGCTTGGCTGGCTCCATTCCTACTGGTGTCATAGCGATCTCCTTACATCATCCTCATGACTGTATCGGCCACGAAGAAGAAAACTTGTGCAAAAAATACAGTATTTGTGTGAAATTCCATCTAGCACAAAGTGTGCCTAAAGTAGGGTAGGTCCGATAGAAGAGAATAAAAATGACGGCTATAGAGTGTAGACCTCAGTGACAAGGAGATGGGGTATGGGGTCTACATCTATCTAGGATAATTCTTGTTACAAACAAGTTAGGTCGTCATTTCTCTTGCTTAATTGTTGATATTCTTTCAGCCTGTTTTCTTCCTTCACATACCGAGTAGGGGGAGAGAGCACCTTAAGTTGGTAATCTTGGCTATTGGACATGATTTCACCATTAGGTGTCACCACAACAACATTTAACCTGGGTTGTCTTGTTAAAATGGATGACTTGATACCCAGACCTTGTTCTACATGAAATGTTCCAGCAATATGTACAACCTGTGTTTTAGGGTGTGTCTCTAGGTATTGCGTAATACTTTCCGCCATAGTTTCATCCCAAGTCACTTGAGCCGCATAGTATCGCTCAGCCTGTTCACTGGCACCATGGTGCATTGAAGCCATGAACTTTTCTTTGTAGGGGCTTGCTTGTGTATTCACTTTAGTGGCTACCATAGCACGTTGGTTTGGACTCAGTTTGTCTAGATAGTCGATGCCTTGCCGACCTATGCAGCGAACAATGTGTTTGGGAGCGTTGGCCGCGATAATATCCAGCTGATGAGCTTTGGCAAATTCAACTAGAGGGCGGTAATCACTTTCATAGTTTGGCCAAGCATCCGCTTCTTTTATAAGAGTTTGTTCACCAATCTCGCCATCTAAATATTGATCAAGGTGTGATTGAGTATTGCGCGAAAACTGCTCCATCGACAACGCAATTTTTCGGTTTTTATATAGTGATTTAAGCAAATCGGTTTGAAAATGATGGATGCCAGCATGTGTGTGCCACTCTCCGACAAGAATAACATCTGCGTCGATGAGTTCTTGAGGCAAGTTGGTGAGAGAAACCAATGCAGCATTGGGTGAGAAAAGTTGATAATCGTAGAAGGTTTGAGCTTCTTTCTGAGCAGATGTTGAGCAAGCAACTAGGCTCCAGCAAGCCAAAAGCAACGTAATATGTTGGTACATAGGTATTTTTAAGAGCAGGAGTAAGAGCTCAATGATATTACAGGTCTTTACCCCTCTCAATATAAACTAGACCCTACGATAGATTTGGATGATAAAGTCAGCGTCACAGTCAAACGATTTCGCAGTGGCCAATAATTGTCTTAACGTCGAATCGGCTTTCCAAGCAAAAGGAGTCATTTGTAGAAGTTTATCAGCATCACCATTTTTGAGTGTCATTGTATAACTTAACTTTTCCACTTTCTCTAATTTAAACCCTTCAAACTCATCGGGTTTTTCATCATGAAGTTTTACGGTTTCGTACAATCTTTCTCTCAATTGGTATAAGTGACGAGCTCCGGGAGTAACGGTGATCAAAACGCCTTCTGAATGGACAACGCGTTTGAGTTCAGTTGGATTGCACGGTGCATAAATTTTGAGTACTGCGCTTAGGCTACTCTCTTCAAAGGGTAAACGAGTACTTGAAGCGACACTGAATTGGCAGTTTGGATAGCGTTTTGCTGCGTAGCGAATTGCGACTTTGGATATATCTAATCCGTAAGTAATGGCTTTGGCGTTGCGGTTGATTAATTGGCTTGCTACTTCATTGGTGTAATAGCCTTCGCCACATCCAATATCTAATAGTTTGTGTTGGGACCCTTGTAAATAGTGAACGCAGAGCTGTGCGACTTTTTCTTGTAGTGGCTGATAGTAGCTTTTTTCTAAGAAATGGCGACGTGCCTGCATCATTTCCTTATTATCTCCGGGATGTTTTGACCTTTTATGCTGAACTGGCATGAGATTGACATAGCCTTCTTTGGCGATATCAAATGAGTGATTGTTATTACAATGGTATGAATTGTTTCTTGGAGCCAAACTGCTATCACATAAAGGGCAAGAGTAAGACATAAGTATCTCGGTATCGATATAGATGAGCTGAATTCTAACAGGAAGGTGCCATGCAGACCATTAAGATTACCGCATACCAATGGCATGCGGTGCTGACTAACCGATAGATAGCTTGGTTGACAGTTGGTATGTTTTACCTGGTTGGAGCGCTTTTCCAGTTTCAAGACTGGATGCGTGAAGACTGGATTCAATACACATCATAGTAAGGTAGCCATCGTCATCCATATCTTTTAAATCGGCTGATCCACGTTGCCAAGGGTTCCAAAGAACGGCTGAGTTGTGTCCATCATTTTCAACTACCAGCTTGCGACTATAACCTGGATCTTGGAGGTGGATTTGCGTTTCCGTTTTAGGGTACACCCTATCTACTGAATCTGATAGTAAAACGGTGCTATCACTTTCAAAACGGGCCCCATTTTGTAAGTTGTCCAAGTATTCTGGTCCAACACCTGTAATCATGATATCTCGTATATGACTAACCTTGAGATAGGTGTGCAGTGCAGCTGAGAATGTCCATGGTTTGTCGTCTGTATTGGTGACCTCTAAAGTGACTTTAAGCTCGTCTGTCACTTCCACAATCAGTCTGGCACTAAACTGAAATGGCCAAATATCCATACTTTGCTGTGAAGATGCCAATCCAAGTTCAACAATAACACCACGGTCATTCTCTCTGTGTTGCAGTAATGACCATTCTGATGTGCGAGCAAATCCATGTGCAGGAGAGGCAATACGCCCAAACCATGGCCAGCATATTGGAATACCACCACGAAGGGCTGCTTTGCCATCAAAGATTGCCCTATCGCTCATCCAGATAAGGTCGTGTTGTCCTGTAGGTTTGAAAGAGACAAGATGTCCGCCATGTAACGAAATACCAGCACTTGCCTTCTCATGAATGATTCGGATGATTTTTATTTGTTCTACTTGGACGATGGTGACGCTATCGGATAGAACGGTTAGGGGAGTCAGTGTGGTCAAATCCATACAATGTGGTTCCTCAGGCTAGGGGAAAACTAGAGACTCAACATTATGTCTATGTGCGCCTCAACGCGTGTTCTCATTACAGATACAAAAAGACGGCTCATGGGCCGTCTTTTTATTCAAGCTATTCGACAATGGCTTGGAGCTTAGATGTAATATCGCTGTTACTTAGAGATGTGAGCGATTAGGTCTAGAACTTTGTTTGAGTAGCCGATTTCGTTGTCGTACCAAGAGACAACTTTAACGAATTTGTCAGTTAACGCGATACCTGCTTTCGCATCGAATACGGAAGTTTGAACTTCGCCGATGAAATCTTGAGAAACGACTGCATCTTCAGTGTAACCTAGGACACCTTTAAGTTCGCCTTCAGATGCTTCTTTCATCGCCGCACACACAGCTTCGTAAGATGCACCTTCTTTAAGGTTAACAGTTAGGTCAACAACAGAAACGTTTGCTGTAGGTACACGGAAAGCCATACCCGTTAGTTTACCGTTTAACTCAGGAAGTACAACGCCAACAGCTTTAGCAGCACCTGTTGAAGATGGGATGATGTTTTGTGAAGCACCACGGCCACCACGCCAGTCTTTTGCTGAAGGACCGTCTACCGTTTTTTGTGTAGCTGTAGTAGCATGAACCGTTGTCATTAGACCAGATTCGATACCGAATTTGTCATTAAGTACTTTTGCAATAGGCGCTAGGCAGTTAGTCGTACAAGAAGCGTTAGATACGATATCTTGGCCAGCATAAGAAGCATGGTTTACGCCCATAACGAACATTGGTGTAGCATCCTTAGAAGGACCAGTTAGAACCACTTTTTTAGCGCCAGCAGTGATGTGCTGACGTGCAGTTTCGTCAGTTAGGAAAATGCCCGTTGCTTCAGCAACCACGTCAACACCGATTTCGTCCCATTTTAGTTCAGTTGGGTTGCGCTCTGCAGTAACGCGTACTGTTTTGCCATTGACGATTAGGTTACCACCTTCAACTTCAACGGTACCGTTGAAACGGCCGTGAGTTGAATCGTACTTTAACATGTAAGCCATGTATTCTACATCGATTAGGTCGTTGATACCCACAACTTCGATGTCGTTACGCTCTTGTGCTGCACGAAATACGAAACGACCGATACGGCCAAAACCGTTAATACCTACTTTGATAGTCATTATAGTTGCTCCACAACTTAATTTCTGATTAAAGATAACTGGTAGTAAAATTACAGAATCCAGTCAAAATCTGCAACAGATAATCGGACTTAACTTGTTTAAAGTCAAAAAAAAGCGTCGCTTTTTTTCATAACAAGTCTCATTTGACTATCTTTTGAACGGATTGTGGGTTTTTTTCTAAACCAGTTGACATAAGATAATTCGGATGCGTTCACGGGTGGTGAAAGTCTAACCATCCTTTCATGGAATTAAAGTATGTGCTACAAACACTGACTAGCGCAAGTTTTTGCAGTGAAAAGTGAAGTTTTCAAATCCTTTATCAGAGGGAGAAATGAGATTGAAATCAGTGAATACAAAAATACACAAACCTGATGAATACTGGCGTGATAAGTTATCTGAGGAAGAGTATCGAGTTTGTCGATTACAGGGTACTGAAGCTCCGTTTTCCGGTACCTTACTGCACAATAAAGATACGGGGATTTATGAATGTACTTGTTGTAATACCGCATTGTTTCAATCTGAAAACAAATTTGATTCTGGGTGTGGTTGGCCGAGTTTTGACGCACCTATCAATGACCAAGTGATACGCTACATCGAAGATCTTAGTCACGGAATGATCAGAACAGAGATTCGATGTGCGGTATGTGATAGCCATCTAGGGCATGTTTTTCCCGACGGACCCAAGACCACAGGGGAAAGGTTCTGTGTCAACTCAGTGTCGTTAATTTTCAACAAATCAGACCAAAGCGGTGAGTAAATCACCGCTATTTGTTGAAATCTTTCATTTGAATTCAGGCATCATGCTGCGCTTGTATCGGCCGCTTTCTAGAGCGCTTTGGATATTATCTGCGATGTCATCTAGCTGCTCGTATTTGCTCTCACTAAATCCATACAGCAGTTTCATTTCTTGTTTGGATGCGATCACAGGGACTTCGAAGGCACTTGCAACCATAGCCCAGACATAAGCTTGCTCTTTATGGTTTAATTGGTAATTAATACTGGCAAGAGATTTGAAAATTTCGGTATTGAGATTATCACCGTTGCTAAGTTCGAGCGATTTGTTGAGTAGTTTGATGGTCTTTTCCGAATCTCGGCTGGTGTAAAAGGTTGCAAGAGCATACTGCATTTCAGCGGTTTCAAGCGCAGGCTTGCCTTCAAGTTGTAAGAAGCTTCTTCGCGCACTTTCATCCCCGGTTTGGCTCCACAAAAAGTACAATGCGTCTGGGGAAGATGATTTTCTTATGTTTTCAACGATGGTTTTAAGATCATCACCCGCATTGACGAGGGCGTTAAATCTATTTCTTCTCAAATCTGCCTGATCTATGGTTTGAATTTGTGAAGCAAGCTCTAGACATTTTTTATATTCAGACACTAACGCATATTCTTTAATCAACATACTGTCGGAAGGGTTTTTCATTGAATCGTATCGATGCCAAATCAGATTGGTGCGTGGTAATCTACACTGACCATCGTTTTGATTCGTTCTCTCACACTTTAAGTTTGGATTATCCTGACACAGCTGATCGGTATTTCTTCTATTTTCGAAGCATCCGGTGACAGTTGCAGTTAGAATGACGATTATGAGTAATTTTAGTGGCTTCATATTTATAATTGCTTGTGATCCGTTACACTTATTTCAGCATACAATCTTGACTCAGATCGCTTGCTAGTTATGTTTCTTATATCAGTTACAACTTAAGGATAGACCATGGACGCAAAGCAGTTAGTCAATGCTATTACACCTGAGGCGTATGAGCGTCTGTTATATGCTGTTGAGACAGGTAAGTGGCCTGAGGGTTCAGTGCTTTCACAACAGCAACGAGACTCATGTATGCAAGCTGTAATGTTATATCAGTCAAAACACAACGAAGAAGCTCAACATATGACAGTTGCCAAAGGCGGCGAAGTGAGTTTTAAATCAAAATCTGAGTTAAAAAAACAGTTTGCCAATGATCAAGACGATATTTTGAGGGTTAACCCTAATCAATCCTAACCCTAATGTTGACGTAATGATAGAAGGCTGTGTGCTTTCTATCATCAAAAAGTCTGCTGAAACTGCGATGTTAGTTCTTTAGCCACAGCACTTTTTGTACTTCTTACCACTCCCACAGAAACATGGGTCGTTTCGTCCTATTTTAATCATATTTGGCTTATCATCGAGCGAGTTTTCGTTGGGAAACGTACCGTCTATGTAGTACCAAAGACCGTTATCTTTGACAAATCGAGAACGTTCTTCGAGACAATATTCTATATCTTGCTCTGTGTAGAAGGCTTTAAAAGTGACAAATCCTTCTTGGGCGCAAGTCCCATGTTCTATTTTAAGTACCACTAGCTTACACCAGTTACTTTCTATAGATTGTTCAATTGCTTCCCTATGAATTTGTGCATTGCAACTTGGGTGATAAGTCTCAATAACGTAGTCCACCAAACCTTTTACGTGGGCACTATAACGCGAGCGCATGAGTTGCTCTGGTGTTTTGGCCTTTGCATGATCTTTATGAATCGGTTCACAACAGTCAGCATAGGATCTATTGGTGCCGCAGGGACAAGTTTGCATCTTAGCTCCGATAATTTATTGCGTTTTCGAGAGGAGAAAAGTATCAATTCATGAGAAAATGAATGGTCTTTTTTCTAAAGTGAACCCTTCTTGATTAAACACCAGTACCGAGCCTTGAGTGTACCAATCGCCAAGAACGATACGTGTTTTGGTTTGATCGCAAGAGCGGAATGTGTGGATATTCGGTCTATGTGTATGACCATGAATCATAAGGCTGACTTGGTGTCTGTCCATCACGGCTTCGACTTCAGACTGGGTCACATCCATGATATCTAACGACTTGTTTTGTTTGTCTGAGCGAATATCTGTTTGTATTTTTTTGACAATCTTTGTCTTGATAGTCATTGGGATACGGTTAAAGAGCCACTGTAGCCAAGGTTGGTGGACTGTCTGGCGAAATTTAAGATAGTTGAGGTCCTCTGTACAGAGTGTATCACCATGCAGTATCACGGCTTTCGTGCCATAGAGATCGATGGCAGTCTCATCAGTTAACAGCGTCACTCCTGTTTCTCGAGCAAAATGTTTGCCGACAAGAAAATCTCGGTTACCACGAGTAAAGTAACAGGGGACGCCGTTGGATGTTAGGCGTTGGAACTCATAGCGAATTTGATTGGCAAATTCTGAACGATCATCATCACCTATCCAAAAATCGAACAAATCTCCTAAAACATACAGTGCATCTGCATGAGCAGCTTCTTCTCGCATAAAACGAGCAAAGCAATCTGTAATGTTGGGATGAGATGGGGAGAGATGAAGATCTGATATAAATAGCGTGGTCATAATTATTCGTCAATCAGTGAGCGTGGTAGGGGAGGGTTCGACACTCTCCCCAGCTAACATTATTCTTCGATCGTTGTACCAGTAATCACTACATCTTCTAATGGTACATCTTGATGCATACCGTATGATCCTGTACTGACTTCTTTAATTTTGTTAACAATATCCATGCCTTCAGTTACTTCAGCAAAAACGCAGTAACCCCAGCCATCCATGCTTTCACTACGGAAATCCAAGAAGGTATTGTTGTTTACATTGATAAAGAACTGTGAGCTTGCAGAATGTGGTTCCATAGTACGAGCCATAGCTAAAGTACCTGTTTTGTTACTTAGGCCATTATTTGCTTCATTTTTAATTGGATCTCGCGTTTCTTTTTCGCGTAGACCAGACTCCATCCCACCACCTTGAATCATGAAACCATCAATAACACGGTGAAACAGAGTATTGTCATAGAAACCGTCACGACAATATTGCAAAAAGTTAGCACACGTTTCAGGTGCCTTGTCTTCGTTTAGTTCAACTTTGATGTCACCGAAGTTAGTGTGAAGGGTGATCATGATGATGTCCTTAGTTTATATTTTTGATGTAAAGACTGAATTCTATATGAAGTTGTACCAATTTTGTATGTGAATTATGGAGGTTTTGGAGGATTAGTTACTTTAATCGTATTTTTTTCAACATTTGAGGGATGACCTCTAGGCGTTCCTATTGTTATACTGAACCACTATTTCGTATTAGCAAATAATTAGATAGAGATCATGTTAAAGATATACAACACACTCACAAGACAAAAAGAGGAATTTAAACCAATCAATGCTAAAAAAGTTGGCATGTATGTCTGTGGGGTTACCATTTACGATCTCTGTCACATAGGTCATGGACGTACTTTTGTTTCTTTTGATGTGGTATCTCGTTACTTACGTTACTTGGGGTATGACTTAACGTTTGTTCGTAATATAACTGATATTGATGATAAAATCATCAAGCGCGCTAACGAGAATGGTGAAAGTTGTGAGTCGCTTACTGAGCGTCTTATCGGCGAAATGCATGCAGATTTTGATGCACTTAATATGAAGCGCCCTGATGTTGAGCCCCGTGCGACGGAATACATCGGTGAGATCATTGAATTGGTTGAAAAGCTTATTCAGCGTGGGTTTGCTTATGTGGCTGACAACGGCGATGTTATGTTTGAAGTCGCCAAGTTTGATGAATACGGCAAGCTGTCAAAACAAGATTTGGATCAGCTGCAAGCGGGTGCACGGGTAGACGTAGAAGCGGCTAAACGCAGTCCACTTGATTTTGTGGTTTGGAAAATGTCAAAGCCAGGTGAGCCTACTTGGGAATCCCCTTGGGGAGCGGGTCGCCCCGGTTGGCATATTGAGTGTTCTGCAATGAACTCATCGATTCTGGGTAACCATTTTGATATTCACGGTGGTGGCTCTGACCTTCAGTTCCCTCATCATGAAAATGAGATAGCTCAGTCATGCTGTGCCCATGATACTCAATATGTCAACACATGGATGCACAGTGGTATGGTGATGGTCGATAAAGAAAAAATGTCGAAATCACTTGGTAATTTTTTCACCATTCGTGATGTTCTAAGCCACTATGATTCAGAAACGGTGCGTTACTTTTTGATGTCTGGTCATTATCGCAGTCAACTTAACTATAGTGAAGAAAATATAAATCAAGCCAAAGCATCCCTTGAACGCCTATATACTTCTTTGCGAGGATTGGATCTTACAGTACCTGCCGCGGGTGGTGAAGAGTACGTTAAACGCTATACCGAAGCCATGAATGATGACTTCAATACACCTGAAGCCTACTCAGTGTTGTTTGATATGGCCCGTGAAATAAACCGAATCAAAACTGAGGATATCAAACACGCTAGCGCGTTGGGTTCATTGATGCGCGAACTTGCTGATGTTATTGGTATCTTGCATCAAGAGCCGGAAGCCTTCTTAAAAGGGCAAACAGGTGATGATAGTGAAGTCGCTGAAATCGAGGCGCTTATTAAATTGCGTAATGATTCGCGAGCTGCCAAAGACTGGGCGAACGCGGATGTCGCGCGTGATAAGCTGATGGCGATGGGGATTGTACTCGAAGATGGTCCATCGGGAACGACGTGGCGTCGTAAGTAGCTAATGTCATACGGGGCTGTGATCTCTCAGCCCTTTCTTTCTATCCACCGTTTAGGGTAAAAACCAGTGGCTCAGATGTACTTCTACTACTCTGCAATGAATGCAGGTAAATCCACGACACTTCTTCAATCCTCATTTAACTATCAAGAACGAGGCATGACGCCACTGATATACACAGCCGCCCTGGACGATAGGTATGGGGTGGGTAAGGTGAGTTCTCGTATCGGCCTACAATCGGATGCGCAGCTCTTTAGAAATGACACCAATCTTTATCAAGAGATTGCGGCCTTGGATGAAGTCCAGAAGCGGCATTGTATTCTGGTCGATGAATGCCAGTTTCTATCGAAGCAACAAGTGTATCAGCTAACTGAAGTGGTAGATAAACTGAACATTCCTGTGCTGTGTTATGGCTTGAGAACCGACTTTTTGGGTGAGTTATTTGAAGGTAGCAAATACCTTCTTTCATGGGCAGATAAGTTGATTGAGCTGAAGACGATTTGCCACTGTGGTCGTAAAGCGAATATGGTCATAAGAACAGATGAACATGGAAATGCGATTGCTCACGGAGATCAAGTTGCGATTGGTGGTAATGATAGATATGTTTCTGTTTGTCGCCAACACTACAAAGAAGCGTTAGGAAAATAAGCCCAACCGATGAATACAACAAAAAACGGAGCATCAGGCTCCGTTTTTTGTTGTATTCGATAATCTAAGACTAACGAGCTCGGAAGACGATACGGCCTTTTGATAGGTCGTAAGGAGTCATCTCAACAGTAACTTTATCACCAGTAAGGATACGGATGTAGTTTTTACGCATTTTACCAGAGATGTGAGCAGTAACTACGTGACCGTTTTCTAGCTCAACACGAAACATTGTGTTTGGAAGAGTATCAAGGACAGTGCCTTGCATCTCAATTACGTCTTCTTTAGCCATTTATTCCTCTTTTAGAAATGGATAATTTCTGCTGGCAATATTGCCAACTAAAATGAAATCAACAAATTTGGGACGTATTCTACCCTTGCCAACGCTGATTTACTAGCCTTTGATTACGTTGAAAACGGACTTTATAGCTCATTGCTGGGCATTCGTCGATTTGATACCCTAGATAAAGCCACTGTTTCCCTTGCTGTTGGCAATCTTTTATTTGAAATAAAACCGCTAACGTTCCTAGGGATAATGGGAAGAGAGGATCGAAAAAGGTATAAAATGCACTGATCGAGTTTGATAAAATATCGGTGACCGCAACCGCAATTAATCTATCTTGGTCGTAGATATGCAAATATTGAGTATTGAGCCATTTACAATGTGAAAAATGCACAAATTCGTTCTGCTTTGGTGGATACATAGTGCCATTTTTGTGGCGAGCTTCAATGTACCGTGAATACAAATCAAACCAGCCGGGTATCATCTCGTCTCTCAGCTCCCAGCTAAGGTGTTTTGCTTTGCTCAGTAAACGTTTTTGGCTTTTTGAAAATTCAATGTCTGGAACAGACAATCTGATCGGCTGACAAGATTGGCATGTGTCACAATGAGGCTTGTAAATAGTATCACCGCTGCGACGAAAACCATTGGCTAAGAGCACTTCATAGCCTGATGCAGTATGCATTGTGGGGTCAAGAGCGACCGCGACACGTTCTTGTTTATCGGCGAGATAGCTACATTGATGACTGTCTGTCAATCCTATACGAATTTGTTGCAGGTCAGAACTCATGGATTCTCCTTCGAAGACAACTTAATCCACTGCGGCTTAAAACTGCTCGCGACAAGTTTTTCCTGCTTTAATGATAGCAGGCTTTGTATAAATTCCTCTCGTTCTAACTCCAAAGCGCCAAGAGACTTGAGATGCTTGTTCATTACTTGGCAATCGATAAGCTTTCCTCGCATTGAAGAGAAATGTTCACAGAAATACCAAAGTGCAATTTTTGAGGCGTTGGTCTTTAGACTAAACATGGATTCTCCACAAAAGATTTGACCTATTGAAACCCCATACAAGCCACCTACTATCATACCGTTATGCCAAACTTCGACAGAATGACAATGGCCTAATTTAGCAAGTGTCTTATAGGCAAGGCGCATTTCATGGGTCAGCCATGTTTCGTCTGCAGACCGTGTGAAAGCACACTGGTCGATGACGGTTTCTGTTGCCATATTGATGCTGACTTGATATTGATATTTTCTTTGAAACTTTTTAAGACTTTTGGACGGTTTAAATGTCTTAGGATAAAAGACAGCTCGTGGTGTTGGACTCCACCATAATATGGGGTCATCTTCGCTATACCATGGGAATATCCCATTTTGATAAGCTAGAAGTAGACGGTCTGTTGATAAATCCCCGCCATAAGCGAGTAGCCCATTGGGATCTTGAAGCGCTTCGTAGGGAGAGGGGAACCAGAGTTTATTACTGTCGAGTTCAGTGAGATAAATCGCCATAATACAGGAGAATTACTATGAAAAAATGGCTTTGGATTTTATTCATTTTACCACTCTTTGCCAATGCTGCTTATGAGAGAAATATGGCCAAACCGGTCAATGAGGTCGTCTTTGGAAGTATAGACTCTGTACGTTATTTGAGTCAGCAAGATGTTGTTAAGGCCGAATCGTCTGGTTGGGAAACGTTGCTGGGAGCGGTTGTAGGTGGTGTTGTTGGTAATCAATTTGGTGGTGGTACGGGAAAACAAGTTGCTACAGCCGTAGGAGCAGTTGCAGGTGCTGGAGTGGCACACAATATGGCCAATCAAGAATATAAAGTGGAGTACAAGTTGGTTGAGTTGCTCATAAAAACTGACAAAGGGAAGCTTATTGATGTCATTCAAGATGTTGATAACAGTATGTTGTTTGAGCGTGGAGATAAGGTACGCCTTCTGTATTTTGATAATGGAGTGCGGGTGGATAAAGAGTATTGATCAACTCACACAAAATTATTTTGATAGCGCATAAATATCGCAATTAATGTGACTTTTGTCTGGTTTTAAATGACGAATTTGGGTACGCTGCCAGTATTGAGAATTTTTAGCTTTTTAGCGTTGCTTAATCAAGGAATATCAAAATTTAATGGAAAGCCTTACGTTACAACCCATCAGTAAAGTCGACGGTGAGGTGAACTTGCCAGGCTCAAAAAGTGTTTCAAATCGGGCACTATTACTTGCGGCTCTAGCCCAAGGAACCACTCGTTTGACCAACCTTTTAGACAGTGATGATATCCGTCACATGTTAAATGCGCTGACGAAACTCGGAGTAGAGTACACGCTCTCACAAGACAAGACGGTTTGCGAAGTCAAAGGCAGAGGTAAGCCATTCGAATCCCACGAAGTATTAGAGCTATTTCTCGGTAATGCGGGAACAGCAATGCGTCCACTTGCCGCCGCTCTTTGTTTGGGAGCCGGTGAGTATGTTTTGACGGGTGAGCCACGAATGAAGGAAAGGCCTATTGGTCATTTAGTGGATGCGCTTCGTCAAGCTGGCGCGCATGTAGAATATATGGAAAACGAAAATT
The DNA here is from genome assembly GCF_030161235.1 of Vibrio zhanjiangensis. Classification (GTDB taxonomy): domain Bacteria; phylum Pseudomonadota; class Gammaproteobacteria; order Enterobacterales; family Vibrionaceae; genus Vibrio; species Vibrio zhanjiangensis. The sequence continues at coordinate 143,723 of NZ_BSPW01000024.1, forward strand.
ACCCACCACTTAAGATTCAAGGCACAGGCTTGAAGGGAGGGGTGATTGAAATCGATGGTTCAATATCAAGTCAATTTCTGACCGCATTTTTGATGTCAGCACCGATGGCTCAAGAAGACGTTACCATTAAAATTATTGGGGATTTGGTCTCCAAACCTTATATCGATATTACCCTGCATATTATGTCCCAGTTCGGGGTAAAAGTAGAGAATCATGCGTATCAAGAATTTGTTATCCGCCACGGACAATCCTATACGTCCCCAGGTGATTTTCTGGTTGAAGGAGATGCATCATCGGCGTCTTACTTTTTAGCAGCGGCTGCTATAAAGGGTGGAAAAATCAAAGTGACTGGTATCGGCCGTAACAGTATTCAGGGTGACATCCAGTTTGCTGATGCTCTTGAAAAAATGGGGGCAGACATCGAATGGGGTGACGACTATGTTATTTCACGAGTTGGAGAGCTTAAAGCCATTGATATGGACTTTAACCATATTCCCGATGCGGCAATGACTATCGCTACGACGGCTCTTTTTGCTAAAGGAACGACGGCAATTCGCAATGTATACAACTGGCGGGTTAAAGAAACAGATCGCCTAACTGCGATGGCTACCGAGTTGCGCAAAGTGGGTGCCGACGTTGAGGAAGGGGAAGACTATATTATTGTGACCCCGCCCGATAAGCTGATTCATGCAACGATTGATACTTATGACGATCACCGTATGGCAATGTGTTTTTCGCTCGTGGCGTTGAGTGATACCCCAGTGACAATAAACGACCCGAAATGTACATCAAAGACGTTTCCGGATTACTTTGACAAATTGTCTTCATTAGGTGGTTAACAAAACAGCTCCTAATGAAGGTTAGGAGCTGTATAAAACAGATTCATTTGCTTTGGTTTGCGAAACGCTAGCTATTATTACCTTTAAGGGCTATCAATCTAGTCATGTTTCAACGTGAATTCGTTGGATAAATGAAGGGTAAGGTATTTCAAAATATTAAAAGCTGCTGGCGTATTTGGTGTGGGTAATCCATTTTTATCGAGAAAGCATTGGCCTTTGAAAATGAGAATGTCGTCTTTTTCTTCAACTTCATCTGCTCTCATACCTGTTATGTAGTCGCTGTGTTCTTGGATTAGGTGATTGGCAATCAATAAAAGTTCGAATTTTGAAATAACTTTTTTCTGATTCATCTACTATTACTCATGATCTAGCACTGGTGTGGATTGGTAAGAGTGTAAAATGACTCTCATTTTTAGCCTTTGAGTTAGATCAATCGCGCTTTACTTTGGCGGTATAGTGCAAAGGCTCTTATTTTGTGAGCGGTGGCAAAATTTTCTTGCTTGTATTAGCAGAAGTGAGCTTGCCACGGCTAGTATGTGGGACCTTTCAAAGAGGTGAGTAGCAATCCGTTGAATTGTCGACCAGTTAGTTGTGGATCTGAAAAAAGATATTGATCTTCTGGTTTTCTCGCTCGATAGTAAAAAAAGAAGTAACATTTTTAAGTATGCCGTGCGCTATGGCGTCGGGTCATATAAAGGACACTTGGGTCAATATGGGTAAGTCACTCGTTATTGTGGAGTCGCCAGCTAAGGCTAAAACCATCAATAAGTATTTAGGTAAGGACTTCATCGTAAAGTCCAGTGTAGGTCATGTAAGAGACCTACCAACGGCTGGTCAAAGTACTGGTCAAAAAGCTGCAGCGATTTCGACCAAAGGTTTGAGTGCTGAAGATAAAGCTCAAATCAAGAAAGAAAAAGATCGGAAAGCGTTAATTAAAAAAATGGGCATTGACCCTTTCAATGGCTGGGAGCCTAACTATCAAGTTTTGCCTGGTAAGGAAAAGGTCGTTGCTGAGCTACAAAAATTAGCTGAAGATGCAGATAGCGTTTATCTCGCAACCGATTTGGATCGCGAAGGAGAAGCCATCGCTTGGCACCTTCGTGAGATCATCGGTGGAGATGAAGAGCGATATAAGCGAGTGGTATTTAACGAAATCACTAAAAATGCTATCCAACAGGCTTTCGAAGCGCCTGGTGAACTCAATATGGATGGTGTGAACGCGCAGCAGGCACGTCGATTTATGGATCGAGTAGTCGGTTTTATGGTGTCACCATTATTGTGGAAAAAAGTGGCTCGTGGTCTTTCCGCTGGCCGAGTTCAATCAGTGGCAGTTAAGTTGCTTGTTGAACGTGAGCGGGAAATTAATGCCTTTATTCCAGAAGAGTTCTGGGATATCCACGCTGATACGAAAACTAGAGACAAAGAAGATTTCCGTCTTCAGGTCGCACAAAAAGATGGTATAGCGTTTAAAGCAGCAAATGAAGCACAAGCGCAGTCTGCGGTGGCGGCTTTAGAAAATGCTGCATACGAAGTGTGTAAGCGTGAGGATAGGCCTACGTCTAGTAAGCCTTCCGCGCCTTTTATTACTTCAACGTTACAGCAAGCGGCAAGTACTCGCCTTGGCTATGGTGTGAAGAAGACTATGATGCTGGCGCAGCGCTTGTACGAAGCTGGCTATATTACCTATATGCGTACGGATTCGACAAACTTGAGTTCTGAAGCAGTGGAGGCCGTTCGTCAGTTTATCACGGATCAATTTGGCGAGCCCTATTTGCCAGAAAAACCCAATGTATATGGTAGTAAGCAAGGCGCTCAAGAGGCTCACGAGGCGATACGTCCTTCTGATGTCTCTGTGAAAGCGGATGACTTAGTGGCAATGGAAGCCGATGCCCATAAACTGTATTCACTAATATGGAATCAATTTGTTGCTTGTCAGATGATGCCTGCTAAGTATGACTCTACAACAGTCAGTGTTAAAGCGGCAGAATATACTCTAAAGGCGAAAGGTCGAATTCTAAAGTTCGATGGATGGACTCGCGTTCAGCGGCCACTTGGTAAGAATGAAGACCAAATTCTTCCACCAGTGCAAGTCGGTGACAAAATTGATCTGGTTAGCTTGGACCCCAAACAACACTTCACTAAACCGCCGGCACGTTTTACCGAAGCTGCCTTAGTCAAAGAGCTTGAGAAGCGCGGAATTGGTCGACCATCAACTTATGCATCGATTATTTCTACAATTCAGGACAGAGGATATGTAAAGGTTGAGCAGCGGAGATTTTACGCAGAAAAAATGGGTGAAATTGTCACCGATCGTCTAGATGATAGCTTTCACGAATTAATGAATTACGAGTTTACTTCACGTATGGAAGAAAAACTCGATCAGATAGCAGAAGGCAATGCCAACTGGAAAAAAGTTCTAGATAACTTTTTTGATGATTTTACCAATGATTTGGAAAAAGCGGAGCTGGATGAACATGAAGGTGGCATGAAGCCAAACCACATCGTTTATACGGACATTGAATGCCCGACGTGTGGACGTGAAATGGGAATCAGAACGGCGTCCACAGGTGTATTCTTAGGTTGTTCTGGCTATGCACTTTCGCCTAAAGAGCGTTGTAAAACGACCATCAACCTTGGTGACGAAGAAGGCATTGTCAACGTACTTGAAGAAGATGTTGAGACTGCTGCGTTACGTGCTAAGAAGCGCTGTCCTATCTGTGAAACCGCCATGGATGCATACTTAATCGATGATAAGCGTAAGCTTCATGTGTGTGGCAATAACCCCAACTGTGACGGGTATGTTGTGGAACACGGCGAGTTTAAAGTTAAAGGGTATGAAGGGCCGACGGTTGAGTGCGACAAATGTGGCAGTGAAATGGTATTGAAAAATGGCCGATTTGGTAAGTATATGGATTGTACTAGTGAGTCGTGTAAAAATACTCGTAAGATTCTTAAAAATGGCGAGATTGCACCACCAAAAGAAGATCCCGTTCATTTCCCTGAACTCCCATGTGAAAACTCAGATGCTTATTTTGTATTAAGAGATGGTGCTTCTGGTTTGTTTCTTGCGGCAAATACTTTCCCTAAATCTCGTGAGACCAGAGCTCCTTTTGTGGAAGAACTGGTTAGATTTAAAGAGCGTATTTCTCCAAAGTTCCACTATTTGACCATGGCGCCAGAAAAGGACCCCGATGGTCGCCCTATGGTCGTTCGCTTTAGCCGTAAATCGAAAGAGAATTACGTACGCTCTGAAATAGATGGTAAACCATCAGGATATACAGCACTGTATATTGATGGAAAATGGGAAATTACGGATAAGCGTAAAAAACCGACAAAGTAGATTGGTCTATTTTTTTAGTATGTTCCATCCTAAATAGAGTGAAAACAGCCACATTTCGTGGCTGTTTTTTTATCACAAATTTGGTTGAACGTGAACCAGAGGCTTAGAGATGGATCATACTCCGTGCTGGAACGCTTATGCGATTGCATGTTTTGAATTGTAAATTTATGGGAATGAGGTAACGTATAGTAGATCGCGTGCATATGTCGATAACGCTAGAGCATTAGGCTGTAGATTTGCATGATGAGTATTAGTACTTGTCACGCATCTCGTATGTTTGTGTGGTGGCATCTCGCAACTTGGAAGATAGAGATACATTTTGGAGTGGGTAGTGGTCCAAAATAATAAAGTATGGAGATTATAGAATGGCCGGTGTTTTAGGAATGATCCTTGCGGGTGGAGAAGGTTCACGCCTTCGCCCTTTGACGGAATCCCGCAGTAAGCCTGCAGTTCCCTTTGGTGGAAGCTACCGTTTAATTGACTTTGCACTAAATAACTTTGTTAATGCAGATTTAATGCGGATCTATGTATTAACACAGTTCAAATCTCAATCTCTGTTTCATCATCTCAAAAAAGGTTGGAATATCAGCGGTATAACAGACCGATTTATTGACCCTATTCCTGCTCAAATGAGAACGGGTAAACGCTGGTATGAAGGTACTGCGGATGCCATTTATCAAAATATTCGCTTCATGGAATTGGCAGAACCAGATCAAGTATGTATTTTCGGGTCTGATCATATCTACAAAATGGATATCAAGCAGGTTCTTGATTTCCATAAGCAAAAGCACGCCTCTTTAACAGTCTCTGCTCTACGTGTACCTTTGTCTGAAGCTTCACAGTTTGGTGTTATTGAAGTAGACAGTGATGGCCGTATGGTCGGTTTTGAAGAGAAACCAGCCGAACCCAAATCTATTCCTGGTGACCCTGACCATGCCTTGGTATCTATGGGGAATTACGTATTTGAAGCCAAGCCCCTTTTTGCTGAGCTGATAGAAGATGCTGACAACCCAGATTCCTCCCATGACTTTGGTAAAGATATCATTCCTAAAATGTTCCCGCGTGGTGATGTTTTTGTCTATGACTTTAGCCAAAATCAAATCCCAGGAGAAAAGGGCGTCGTATACTGGAGGGATGTTGGTACTATAGATTCATATTGGCAAGCCCATATGGATCTGCTTGAAAAAGAGCCGCCTTTTTCACTGTACAATCGCAACTGGCCATTACATACTTTTTATCCTGCTTTACCTCCAGCTACGTTTAGTGACTCCGACAATAGAAGAGTGCAAATAATAGATAGCTTAGTGTGTAATGGGAGCTATGTAAGATGCTCGAGAATTGAAAAATCTGTCTTGGGATTTCGTAGTAATATTGCATCGGCTTGTGATATTAGTGAGAGTATCTTACTGGGTGACGTTAAAGTCGGAGAGGGCTGCGTGCTACGCCGTGTCATCATAGATAAAAATGCTGATATTGCCCCTCATACGAAAATTGGCGTAGATATAGAAGAAGATAGGAAACATTTCCATGTTTCTGAAGATGGTATTGTTGTCATTCCCAAAGGAGTACGTGTTGGATACTAAGAGTTTATCAGTACTGTTTGTTGCGTCTGAGGTTGAAGGGTTAATAAAAAGTGGGGGGTTGGCTGATGTAGCAAAAGCACTACCAGAAGCGCTAGTCACGCTGAATCAAGATGTTAGAATCGCATTGCCCGCGTATCAACAAATATCTCATTTAGAAAAAGCAACGGTCTTACTTGATACTCAGCTTGAGCATAGTCCCCATACGGAATATAGGGTGTTGGAACTGCGGATATCAAATGTTGTGGTCTATGCTATTGATTGTCCGAAGTATTTCAATCGCTCTGAAATGTATGCCGTTAATAATAGGGCGTATAGTGATAATGGCGAACGTTTCGCTTTTTTTAGTGCAGCAAGCCTTGATATGTTACCAAAGCTTGGCTTCCGACCGAATATTGTGCATGCGAACGACTGGCACACAGGATTAGTTCCTTATCTTTTAAAATATCGACATAGACAATCTGAGTTTTATGCCGAAATGAAAAGTATAATGACAGTTCACAATGCCATATTTAAGGGGGTGTTCAGCTACGATGACCTACTCTGCTTACCTGAAATGCAAACTAGATATGCTCCTGATGCGGCTGTGAGTCCAACGCATATCACCATGCTTAAAGCTGGCGTTATGACGGCTGATAAAATTAGCGCTGTGAGTCCTACTTATGCCGAAGAACTAAAAACTGAGATGGGCAGTCATGGTATGTCTGAAGAGTTTAGGGCACGGCAGGCAGACTTAGTCGGAATACTGAATGGGTGTGATTATTCTTTGTGGAATCCTAAGACAGATCCTTATTTAGAAATGAATTATCAGCCCAATAAAGACAGCTTAAAGAGAGGGAAAAAAGCCTGCAAATATGCTCTGCAAACCAAGCTAGGGCTTGATATCAGAGATGTAGCTGTTTATGGGATGGTTTGTCGTTTGACCAACCAAAAGGGTATTCAATATCTGCTTCCGATACTCGAGCGATTTTTGAGTCATCAAGTTCAATTTGTGATTGTAGGTACCGGCGATCCGAGCTTGGCGGTCAAGCTTAGAGATATTCAACGGCGTCATGGTAGACAATTTAAGTTTATCGAGGCGTACAGCAATGAACTCGCCCATATGGTTGAAGCGGGTGCCGATGTGTTTGTTATGCCGTCTGAGTTTGAGCCTTGTGGTTTGAACCAGATTTACAGCATGGCTTATGGTACTTTACCCATAGTCCGTGCAGTAGGAGGCCTTAAAGATACAGTGGTTGATTATGCGACAGATCCCGATAGAGCGACAGGCTTTGTGTTTAATCAGCCAAAACCAAGCGAACTGTTGATTACATTGCAACATGCTTTATTAGTTTATGAACAACAACCAGAAGAATTTATGCGCGTTCAACTTAATGCGATGGAGCAAAATTTCAGCTGGAGTATTGCTGCTGACGAGTACTTGAGCTTATATAATAGTGTGTTGATGTGATAATCGCACAAGCAGAGTGCAATTGACGGCATGATGTTTGACAACTTAATGATTTCTGAGGAGTTAATAATGGCGGTATTTGTGATATACTGCACGTAATTGGGTTTTGTAAAACGGATTTTAATTTGAGCTATGAGTCAAGAGCTACTTTTTCACAAGACATATCTGCATCCTACGAGTGATGAATGGGTTGTTTTTGTTCATGGAGCTGGAGGAAGCTCCTCTCTCTGGTTCAAGCAAATTAAAGCCTATCGTCAGCACTTCAATCTACTTTTAGTCGACTTACGTGGTCACGGTCAGTCTCGTACTTTTATTCGAGAATTAATATCGAGTCGTTACACTTTCAAATCGGTGACCTCGGATATTCTGAAAGTTTTAGACCATCTGAAAATTCACTCAGCGCATTTTGTCGGTATGTCTTTAGGAACCATAATTGTCCGGAATTTGGCCGAGCTATCCACTGACAGGGTCAAATCGATGGTTTTAGGGGGAGCGGTGACAAGGCTGAATATGCGCTCTCAGATTTTGGCAAAAATAGGCAATCTGTTTAAGCATATTGTGCCATACATGTGGCTGTATAGCTTATTCGCTTATATAGTTATGCCTCAGAAAGCCCAGAAAGAGTCTCGCCACTTATTCATAAGAGAGGCTAAAAAGCTGTGTCAGAAAGAATTTAAGCGCTGGTTTATTCTAACCACAGATGTGAATCCTCTTATGCGTTACTTTAAAGAAAAAGAGTTGCCTATACCAACTTTGTATTTAATGGGGGAGTTGGACTATATGTTTTTGACTCCCGTAAAAGAGATGGTTGCTATCCATCAAAGTAGCTCTTTGTTTGAAATACCCAATTGTGGACACGTATGCAATATCGAATGTCCCGAAGTATTTAACCAACACTCTATCGAGTTTATCCAAAGTCAGACGCTGTTACAGTAGATCGAGTTCAACATTATTTTTAAGGTCTTTCGGTGGGCGATAGGACTCGTGCAATCTTAGGTATTTTTTCTCGCTTATCTCCTTCATTTTGCAAAAAATTTATATTTATTTTCTTGTATTTATATCAAGAGTCTGACTTTGCGGTTAGTGCATGGCTTAACATTCTTTATGCTTTCTTTTAGATTCTTACTTGTCGTAATGTTATAAAAAATTTTTTTAAATTTAAATTAAATTAACATTTGTTTTTATGATTTTTTGCTGTTTGAACATATAGTGTAAGTCGTTGTTATAGGGGGAAATCATCTGTATAGATATCTTGGGTTGTACCTTTTTCTCCTTAATACCTCTGTCTATATTTTCTGTTTAGACGTGTTTCGCTTCGTTTTCAAATTTACTGTTGGGTTGGCTGATCCTATGAACAAATCTAAGTGCTTTATTGACTCAAAGTACCTATTAACACTTATTAAAGTGGCAAAATATCGTAGTGTAACAGCGGCAGCTGAGTCACTGTTTATGACGCAACCCGCCGTTTCCCAGCACATTAAGAAGATTGAAAATACCATAGGTGTAGAGGTGTTTGATCGAAGAGGTGGCTTTGAACTGACTCAGCATGGCAAAATTTTGTTCGACCATGCAAAAAAAATGTTGAGTATGAACGAGAGTTTATTTGACCAGCTAAAAAGTATCAATCTAGGTCGTCGACTGAACATTGCAGTAGAAGATGTGTTTTGCCCAAGAGTCATAGAATGTGTATTGAGGCAATTTAAAACACTAGATTACCGTGAGCTCTCCTTTACAAGTTTTAGTCTTGAACATTGCCCTCCTGTAGAAGAGTACGATCTGATATTTACCACTGAAAGATTGCCTAGAGGCAGGGGAACATCTCATCATCTTGATACGGTTAGCTACAGCCTTGTACGTTCTAGTGGCGACATGGTGACCCCAACTAGAGTTATTTTTTCAAGCACTTTAACGAAATCTTATGTTAGAAGTGTACTGACAGAACACGAGATTTCTCTCGATAATGTAGTTTACTGGCATACCACCAGTTCATCGACACTAATTAACAGTGAACTGGCGATGCCTGGGACAATTGCAATATGTCCAGATTGGTCTGTGACAAGCGATGGGTATCTAAAAACTCCGTTGTCCCAATTAATTAATATGTATATATGGAGTAGCGATGACAGCATGACCAAGATTGCCTCATCCGATGTGCCAGCGCGTGTGCGTCAAACGTGTAAACTATAGCGTGTACAGGGTGAGCTTATCAATGTTGTTATTTGCTACTTTGAGGTATCTGATAATAATATAGTAAAGGTTTATATTAATCATAATTTTAAAATATCTATTCATAAAAAATTAGCGCTGAGAATATGACTTATTATTGAGGTGTTTTTTGGGTGAAATTTAATTTTCCACATAGAGATCTTCATTCAAAATATGATATGGGTAACTGATTTTTCGATTATATAACTGAAAGATATCGATGGGGTAATAATTAATATTGCCTAGTACGCACAGTTTTATCTAAAAATTATCTATATAATTTTTATTGAAATTTAACTATGGGTACTAAAATGGATATTAACTCAAACTGCGCTCGCCTGAATAATTATGGATTTAAAAATCAGGTAGGGCAATCCGATAATTTATGCAAAAATATCGTTAGAATATTTAATTGTTGTGGGACTGACCAAAGCTCTTTTCAAAGTGAAAATTATATCACTGGCATTTCCACAAGTTCTCTTGTAAGTCATAGACCAGCCAAAACTATCCAAGTATTTACTCATAATAACGCCAATAGAAAGATGAGTAAGTCTATGTGTGACTCCATTGTGAGCAGCTGTAACTCAGACATCCTATTCATATCAACTGAAGAGATGAAAAACCTGTCGGGTGCGATGAAAGATTCAATTGGCCGATCACAATATGTGATTGTTTACAATAGCGCACAAAAAATGTTAACAGTAACAAAACCTAAGGAACTGCTATCTTTGATTAGCTGTCCTGCTTCAACCGCTCAAATTACCCTTGTTAAAAAAGGGGTAGTCGCTCCTGTCGTAATCGATCACTTTACATACAGAGATATGCTAAATAACCCTAATAAAGGTGGTACTGTCACAATACAAAAAGTGGGTGATATGAAAGTGGCCATGGTCAATATCCATCTAGACTCGCGTGACCAAGATGAAAGAAAAAAAGAGATTAATGACATACTGAACAAAATAAAAAATAAGCATAATGACATAAATCATATTATTGTTGCTGGTGACTTCAATACAAGGAATAGAAATGTACAAGGTCATTTAATAAGAGCACTACAAGATGAAGAAAGCTTTAGAACTGAATTAGGAATACCTCAAGAGTATAGTGTTAAATTGCCAACTATTTCCCAACAGGAGAACACCTATAAATGGGATGCAGACGTAAACGCTGAAGCTAAGAGTTCGAGAAGACAAAGAAATGGTGAGATGCAGAGTGGTTATTTGGACGGTGTTGCTATTTTGACTCCCAGAGCTTTTGCTAAAGAAGGGGAAGCCGATACGGGTTCGATACTTCCAGTTGGTAAGTCGGTTGTTGGTTCTTCTTTTGGCAGTGATCATCGTGCCGTGACGGCCGAGTTCACTATAGACAGTTAATAGATATAACCGAGAGTGGCTAGCTTTGCCTCACGTCAGCCCTCTTCGAAATAATCGGAGAGGGCCAGAAGTTTAAGCTATTTCTTTTTCCATTTAGCGTTATTGGGAAGGGATTTAGCTGGGATTTTTACTTGAATCAATGACGGGCTTTGGGAGTTTTCTAATGCATCCAAAATAGCAGACTCTAACTCATCATAGTTTTCTACTGTCCAGCCTTTACAACCGAACACATCGGCAAGCTTGCTATAATCCCAGCGATGTAAAATACATGAGTCGTAAAACTCTCTTTCACCGACAAAAACCTCTGCATCATAAAGCCATTGTTCAACGCCATACACACCGTTATCCATAACGAAAATAATCGGATTTAGGCCGAAACGAGTTTGGGTTGAAAGACACTGTGGCGTCATTTGAAACCCGCCATCACCGCAAAAAACGACAACGCGCTGATGACTTTGTTTGGCTAAACAGAGCCCAGTAGCCGCCGGACCTATGTAACCGATGGATGAATACGTTGGCTGGGCAATGAATCCGCGTGGCGTACCGACTTCCAGCAACATACTACCAAAAAAGTTAAGGCTGGCATCGCTTCCTACAATTGTCTGGTCATTAATATATTGCTTAGATCTAATAAACTCATAAAAGCCTTGATAGCTAATACTCCCTTCGAATGTATTTTGAGTTTGTGGGATCTTTGTAGGGAGCTCTGCATTGTATGTGCAATCTACATCTTCGAGTAGCATCCGCTGAGTGAATTGGTAAAGTGGTACTTGTGGGGAAAAGTATTCTCGATATTTTACTGTATCAAAGGAAACAAGCGCGGTTTTTGAATAATCGATATTTTTGCCCAAGGAGTTGATATCCGACAACCACACACCAAGACCGAGAATAAAATCAGCTTGGTCAACTAGGTTTTGCGTAGTCTCAGAAGACGCCTGTCCATCGAATACGCCCATGAAAAGGGGATCTTTCTCCGAAATAACGGCTTTGCTCACTAGTTCGGTGACATATGGAAGCCCAAGCTTCTGCACTAACTGGCTAGCCTGCTGATGAAGACCCATCCTGTCTATCTCCGCACCCAGCCACAAAATGGGCGTATTCGCAGATTGCAGTTTTTGTTTGATGGTGACCACTGCATCATCGAGATTTTTATCTAAGGCGATAGGCTTAGCCGCTTCTAGCCTGTTTTGCGGGGAGCGGCATTTCAACTGGACCATGTCTTCTAATAACTCAATGTACACGGGTCTTTTTTGTGAAATACATGAAGTTAACGCTTGATCGATTAATCGTGGAGCCGACTCAGGATCATCTATTTTGACGGCCTCAGCAGTAATATTTTTATAAATATTTAAATCGGTTTCACCGTCTATCATGTGATGATAGATGAAGCCTGTTTGCTTAGCGGTTAGTCTTTTCTCAATACTGGGAGCACCATTAATCACAACAACAGGTACTCGCTCAGCGTAGGAGGCGGCTACGGCATTGACAGCACTTAATGTGCCAGCAGAATAGGTGAAGCACATGGCGCCGATACCTTTAATTCTGGCATATCCATCAGCAGCATATCCCGCATTCAGTTCGTTGACTTCTTCAATCAGTTTGATATTCCTTGGTTCAATATAATTGTTGATCCAACCTACGGTGTAGTCACCAGCAATGGAGAATAAATGACCTAAACCAAGTTCTTCAAGTCTGTGCGCCAAATATTTTCCGACAGTATATTGATCTTCCATAATTATGCCCTTCCAATTTTAAATTAATACTCTCTTGCACCATCAAATAGTCTTGGTATATATATGTCAAATATTGCAGGGCATTCTCTTTCAGAAAACCTAGATAACATAAAATCTTTGAATTCTTTGTCTTTTAATCCATTATCAATCGCATTATTGGCTGCAATTAGGTATTTAATGTTTTCCGTTACTTCTTTTTTGTCAGCTGGGAACCCATGACCTGGAAGAAATATATCATAATCAGAACATAGCATAGATTGTAAAATATCAATCCAATGGTCAATGTATTTTGTTAAATATAGATGTGTTCCACTATATAATAAATCCTGTACAATGTAGACTCCATGTTTAGGCAGCTTAATAGTTAGAGCAAAGTCAATCTCAGTATCGATAACACGATCGATAATATATTCTATGCCGTCAATCACCTGCAGTCCTGGATAAACGACATTTTGTGGAATAACGACTTTAGTAGGAGCTAATTCTTTGCCTAGTTTTGAGATATGATCTTCTCTTGAAGCTTCTGCATGCTCTTTTAGAAAATCGATGGTTTCTGGCAATGCATAAATTTCAACATCATCAAAAGCGTCCCCCAATCCAAACCAATGGTCTGGATGGCGATGTGACAAATATACTCTCTCAATCGGTTTTCCTAAGCTATCTGCATAGGCGCGAAAACTTTTCGCGTATGGGCGAAGGAATTGGCCGTCAATAACTACCAGTGTATGTTCACTTTCAATAATGTGAGTTGCATTTGCAATATTGTTCTCTTCATATGAGGAGATAAAGGTATGAACTTTTATTTTTCCATTATTTTTAGATACTATCGTTATGGGTGTAGTAATAGGAATATTCATATTTTTACTCACAGTTCTGTAAGAAAATAAAAATATATCCACTTTTAAAAGTGGATATATTATATATTTTAAATCTCTTTTCTCATATCCATTGCGATTGCTACAGATACATAACTCCAAGTTAAATCATGGGCACTAGTCATATATCCATCATAACGACTAAATTGCTCGGACATAGAGTCATCGTCTGCAGAATGAATTTGAATTCTACGCAAGTAAGCATCGCCGAGAGCTTTCAATCCATTGATAATAGACTTAAACACTTTCGTTTTTGCGCCGTAATTTTCACCATCATTAATTTTTAGATTTGGGTCTACGTAGGACAATGCCAGTCTTAGTTGGCCGATATTATATTGAGTCACGTTAATGACCTTTAGAGATGAAAATCGCGCTGCTGCTTTATAGCAAGTACCAGAAAGAGACGCCGTACACAAAAACCATGGGTTAGCGGCGCCTAATGTTCCGCTGCCAGTGTACTTGTCTTCTGGGTAACGGCCAATTCCGGGGGCAATGGGTTCCCCTATATCCGTTTTTTCGACTGCATTAATGGGATACAAGGAATCAAATACTTGATGGAGCGCATAAGCAGTAGCTAAGACCTTGTCGTTATCAGGCATGAGGAACGGGTGAGTGTCAGATTGAGACTGAAAAGTGCCTAACATCACGGCGACATCTAAATTGGATTGCTTGTAGTCCAATCCTCCGACGCGGTCTAGTGTCGCTTGAAAATAGCCTTTCTCTTCACTCCAGAAAGCATCCATCGATTGCTCAATTTGTTCTGCTTGCTCATTATAAAAATCTGCAGCGCCTTGATCTTTTAAAGTGGTTGCAAGGTCAGCGCCCTCTCTAAGTGCTGTCCGTTGTAGCATCCGAGTATAAAAATGTGTACCTTCTACTTCTTCCCATAAATCAAAACACGCTTCTTTCCAATGATTGGCGATAAAATCCAGATCAGATTTAATCACACTGAAAGAAGGTTCTTTTCCATCATATAAGACCCCAGATACGTATTCTTTTTCATTGTTATCGAGAAGTATATTGGCCCAGCGAGTGAGCGTTAGCGCCCGTTGTGCTGGGCCATCATTTTGCGGTCGACCCCAAGGGCCGTTGAATGCCTGACCAGTGACATAAAACTTGGGTTCACCAGGACTTTGACTGAGTGTAGGCGTTGTTTGATTGATTTTTGTAAACTCAACATAATCAATCATCATGTCGAAATATTTATCTTTGAATTTACGTTTATCTTTGCCGCTCAGTTTTACGATTTCAGCCATCGTGCGGGCAGCATCTCGTATCCAGTGATAGTAATAGTCAGGGTTATTTCGTGAGGGCGAAGCGAGTACCGCTCCCTTTTCTCCATCATCTGGAGATATGTTCGCTATCATTTTGGTGAGAATGTTTGGTCTCGCAGCAGATATCCATTGCTCTATCGGTAAAACCGATTTAGGAGCCGTTAAGCCTTTATCCACTTTCTCTAATGTGCTTGTATTCATTGGCATAAACTTCCGAAGGAAATGTATCGATTAGATTTATGGAAATGCACGTGTGAGAAAAACTTCAACTAGGTAAATTTCACTTAGCTAGCCCACATTCACAAATCCTCATTTAAGCATGCGAATGCATATCGGAAGTATATTCGAAAAATAAATTTTTGCATGGAACATGACTAACTATTTCTTATATATCTGAAAAGTAAGCATAAAAAATAGGAGCAAATTTGGCTGTTCAAATTAATATGAAATCATTTTCTTATGTTGTCTTTAGGGTAAGGATTTAGCTGCTACACTGATTTTTGCCATAGGTATTGATGGCATTGGCTAGAAAAAACTGAGGCTTTCTATGAATGATCCATCATCAAAGATACAAAGTATTAATTTAAAACAAGCTGTTAGCAAGTCTGAGCTGGGCGTTTATGATGCGTTAATAATTGGTTCTGGAATTAGTGGAGCCATCGTAGCTAAAGAGCTCACCCAAAAAGGCTTATCAGTATTAATGCTTGAGGCAGGGCCCGCAAAAGACTTTACTTATAGTGGTTTTCAACAATATGTAAGTCAGTATTACGCCAACGCTTCTAAAGATAACAACGCACCCTATCCCGAAAATCCCAATGCACCTATGCCTAGATCCACCGACATTAGTAAGTTGATTCCCGGTGTTACAAACGACAAAGGGTATATGGTTCAAAATGGCCCCTTAGCTCTTGACAGTACCTACACGCGTGTAGCAGGGGGAACAACCATGCACTGGGAAGCGAAAATTTTAAGGATGTTGCCCGAGGACTTCTCGATTAGGACTTCCTTTGGTGTCGGCCTTGACTGGCCTATCAGCTACGATGATTTGATGCCTTATTATCGAATCGCAGAGCGTGAAATTGGTGTATCAGCAAATGTAGAAGATCAGAAGTTCTATGGCATTAAGTACGAACCTGACTATGTTTATCCAATGCATGGTTTGCCTCCCTCATACTTGGATCAAGTCGTTGCAAAAGGCATCGATGGCAGCCAGTTCGATTTGTACGGTGAAAGCCATACGGTTCAAGTAAGACCTTTCCCCCAAGGTAGAAACGGGATTCCCAACAAGGCGTACAATGTTGGACAAGGCTATAAACCTAAAGGTTCCGTAAGTGGCTATCAAGTAGAGCAGGGAGGGTGGTGCCAAGGCAATAATAATTGCGTGCCCATTTGTCCTGTCCAAGCAAAATATGATGCTCGCAAAACGTTACTCGATGCAGCTCAAACCGGACGGCTTGACTTTTTACCCCAGGCGGTTGCGAGTAAGGTCTCGGTAAATAAGGAAGATAATTCGATAGATAGCATTGAGTTTAAGCATTATGAGTCAGTTGAAAGTGCCGAATATACCACACATAAAGCGCGTGGAAAGATCGTCATATTGGCAACCAATGCGGTTGAAAATGCTCGTTTGATGTTAGCGTCTGGGCTCACAAGCTCGAGTGGTTTAATAGGTAAAAATCTGATGGATCATACCTATTTGCTTACATGGGGCTTGTTACCCGAGCCAGCTGGTACCATGCGTGGTACTAAATGTACTTCGGGAATCGCAGATTTTCGACATGGTCGTGGGCGCAGCAAGCAAGCGCCTTTTGGTATTGATATTCATAATGATGGTTGGGGCTGGGCCACGGGCTCTCCTTTCACCGACATTGAACATTTAGTCGATGAGCAGAATAAGTTTGGTCGCGAACTGAGAAAAGGGGTTGTTGATCGTATTTCAAACCAGCTTCTATTTGCCTACATGGTGGAGCAGGTCGCTGATGAAAGTAACCGTATTACCGTAGACCCTAAGTACAAAGACGCTATTGGTAATATGCGCCCAATCGTAAATTATAACTTGTCGGATTACTCAAAAGCAGGCATTGCTTACGCGAGGAAAACATCAAAAGTGTTTTTTCAACGTCTAGGTGCACAAGACTGCTCTAGTTATTCGCCATTAGACTACGGTTACTTCAATTACCAAGGAGAAAATTATTATTTTCGGGGCGGAAACCATTTCTCAGGAACGCACATAATGGGCAGTTGCTCGTCAAATTCAGTCGTCAATGAAAACCAAAAATCATGGGATCACGAGAATCTTTATTTAGTGGGGTCGGGTAGCATGCCCAGTATAGGGACATCAAATACCACATTAACTTTGGCCGCCCTTTGCTATAAGACCACGGAAGACATCTTAAGCCGACTGACGCAGTACAAGATTAGCGTTGTGTCTGATAAAGAATTCAAACTTGCAAAGGATGGTTGTTATGAATGATCGTATCATTGATTCAATAGAGCAGCTTCACTATATGCTTGAGGCTGCGATTCAATTAGAGCATGCAACCATACCTCCTTATCTGACGGCTTTGTATAGTATTTATCCAAATACCAACCTCGAAGCTGTTGCGACGATTAGGGCCGTGTTAGTGGAAGAAATGCTGCACCTTACCCTTGCTGCCAATGTTTTGAATTCAGTGGGCAAAAAGCCAGACCTTACTAAGAGGGGATTTGTGCCCAATTTTCCGACGTTTTTGCCCGATGGAGAGACGGACTTTAAAGTTTCAATTGCCCCGTTTTCACCAGAAACTTTAGAGACATTTTTGAACATTGAGCGACCTTCAAAAATGTCAGATACAGGTCCTCGTTCCAATTTTTGTAAAGGTTGTATACCGTGTTCAAATGTCGATAAATTTGAGTTGTCCGCCATTACTCCTCACCAAGGACACAATTACCGTTTTTATAGTATTGGCGAATTTTATGACGCGATATTGGAAGGTATTGAGTTTTTGGAAGCTGAGGCCAAGGCGAGCGGAAGCACTATATTCGTTGGTTCAAGCCATCTTCAGGTCTCGAACGCTTATTACTATTCAGGTGGCGGTGAAGTGATAGAAGTGAACGACGTAGACACAGCACGAAAAGCACTTGAACTGATAAAAGAGCAGGGTGAGGGGCATGGAGGCAGTATCTTCAATTCAGAGGGCGAAATTTCCCACTACTATCGGTTTGAGCAGCTAAAAATGGGTCAATACTACCAAGTTGGTGACCAACCAGGTCAGCCAACAGGAGAGCGATTTAGCGTAAATTTTGAAAAGGTCTATCCAATTAAGTCTAATCCCAAGTTAAGTGATTACCCACTTGAATCTGAATTATACCGAGCAGCTCGTTTGTTCAATCAGAACTACCTCAAGTTTTTGGCATTAGTTACAGAAGCGTTCAATGGAAACCAAAATGTTTTATTAGGGGCGGTTTGCGATATGTTCAGGCTTAAAGAAGGAGCGACTCAGCTAATACGTAATCCTATTCCTAACCAATCTCATATCAATGGCGCTCCTACTTTCGAATTGTACAACGTCAGTCAGGAACTCAGTCAGGTTCAAATTGATGTTCAGGAGGCCTTGTCATGAGATTAACGAGCAAACAAGTCAATTTATTCATTGAGCTCTCAAGTGTTCTTACAGACTTTGACCGATTTACGCTTCAAGGCACAGGGCAGGTAGATGACTATCTACAGACTTTAGCGTCGATAACAGGGATGGAAATAACGTTAGAGTTACTGGAGAAATTTGAGGGGATCTGTCAGCTTGCTCACTCAGAAAACAATTTGTTGGGAGAGATAAGAAAGAATATTTTAGGTGACCCTAAGCTTGGCCCGGTGGCGAGAAACATCATCAAACTTTGGTATACAGGAACTTGGTATCAGCTACCGAATGATTGGCGAGAGGCCTATGGGGCAAGTGACAGTGATCGAACTTTTTTTGTCAGTCCATCTTCTTATACCGAAGGGCTATTATGGCTAGCTATTGGTGCTAACCCATCTGGTGCAAAAGGGCCTGGTTACGGTTCTTGGCAAAGCCCACCGAATATTCATTTTAAAGATACTTGGTCGTACCCACCTAAGGTTCCGATGGAACAATAACAAGTAGCAAAGTTTATCGTAAATATCATTTGGCTAAAGGAATAAAAGTATGAGCAGACAAACAATGTTTCCAGAGGGAAGTGTTAAATTTGGTATCACACCGGCGGGTTGGGTTAACGACGACTTTCCAGATATTGATATCGGCATTCCATTTGAGCAAATTGTAAGTGAGATGGCTTTAGCTGGCTTTTGTGGTTGTAGCCGAGGACACAAATACCCCTCGGACCCTGCAGTGTTAAAACCCGAACTTGATATGCGAGGCTTACAAATGTCTGAGCCTTGGGTAAGCACCTATTTCACCATTAAAGATATGTACCAGAAAACGCTGGAGAACTTTGATAAGGAAATTGAATTTATTCAAGCGATGAAAAGCGGAGATATGGTGCTGGCTGAGTTGGGGTGTTCATCACATCAACAGCCAATCGCTCTCGTTCCTAATGCGCCAAATTTTAGTGATGAACAATGGAAAAATTTAGCTAACGGTTTGAATGATCTCGGACACAAAGCAAACCAAAAAGGCATTACTATGTGTTACCACCACCACATGGGAACAGGGGTGATGAACATGGATCAAATTGCCCGCTTAGCAGAAATGACAGATCCAAACTTAGTCAACTTATGTCTGGATACAGGTCATCTTCACTTTGCTGGCGGTGATAACCTCGAATTTATTAGACTCTATGGTGACAGAATTCGTCACGTACATTTAAAAAATATTCGCCAAGAGGTAATGGAATATTGTCTAGCCCATCAATTGTCATTTAAAGAGTCAATCCTTCGCGGAGTATTTACTGTACCTGGAGACCCTGCGGGCTGTTTGGACTTTGAGGCTATCTTCCAAGCATTGGTTGAAAAAGACTACTCTGGTTGGTTGATTGTAGAAGCAGAACAAGATCCGGCAAAGGCTAAGCCGTTATTATACGCTCAAATGGCTCGTCAGTACTTAAGAGAAATCACCGGACTGTAACTTAGTATACTTGATGCGGAGCAATATCTATGTCAAATCAGACAGAGCTATACTTTAGCTTTTTTATGTTCGACTCCAACTTTCCAATTGAAAATGAGAATTTTTTGGATCAGGCCATCGTTCACATGAGACACCTAGTCGATTTAGGATACGTTGGATTTGAAATCCATCCTGGGCGGGAAGAAACGACGTCTTATGCTTTTCCAACCTATGACCAAGAGCTGAAGGCATACAGGGAATTTAGAGCAAGAATGAACTCTGAAGGCCTTGCTAATATCAAAATTGCCACTAACGTTGGCGCAACCACTACCCTAGACCCAAGCTCCAGCAATCCTGAGCTGCGTCAGGCTGGTATTGATTATCTTAAATCTAGAATCGATATTACCGCAGCGATGGGTGGCGAGATTATGATGGGGCCAATGGTGATTCCATATGGTGGGTTTGTTTTTGATGCGCCAAATGGTAACGCTGTTTGGAGTGATGCACTTCAAGATGAGTTAGATGCGCGATACGAAGTGGCGAAAGACAGTTTTCGAGACTTGGCTCAATATGCGAGAGACAGAGGTGTCAAACTTGCCATTGAGCCGATCAGCCACTGGGAAACTCCCGGTCCGAATAAGCTAGCCCAGCTTATAAAATTTTTAGACGATATAGACGATAAAACAGTAGGAGTAGTTATCGACAGTGCTCAAGAGGTACTTGATGGCGATGGTCCCAAGGTATTTGCAGGGCAAGTAGACTATCTGGCTAGCCAAAACCGGTTACATTATGCTCAAGCTTCCCCTCCAGACAGAGGGGATCTAACAAACTGTTGGCTTCCTTGGCAAGATATGTTTAGGCCAATTTTACGGCATTATGATGGACCGATAGCGGTTGAAATTTTTAATGCTGTTGGAGGTTTCGATCAAGGACTGCGGTTAAGCAGAAGAAAGTTTTGGGTGCCAGAAGTGGATTCACCGAATGAATACCCGAATGCTTATACGGTTGCATTACAGGCTTATGAAACGACAAAATATAATCTTTCTCTAATTAAGAGTAACTTGTAATATCAATACTCTTGTATAAAGCGTCATCTAGGCGCTTTATACAACCCAAACCATGCTAATCTCGACAACTCGTATTGCACTTCCAACATAAACCAAATTGTACTTCGTTGAATTCATAACACTTTTCGCATTGCCATCGTGACGTAGACTGCTCATGTTGCTCATAATGTTCAATTATCTTAGTTGCTTGACCAATTTGGCTTGCATCCAGTAACCAAATATATGGATATGTACTTGCGTCACAGGGCAATTCTCCTTGTAACCCGAAAATGCCTTCTCCTAACACTTTACAATCGATATTCGACGATTTCAGAAGTTCACAGACAATATGAACTTCTGGACCTGTCGGTGCTGAGTAGATTTTCAAGAGGCACGACCGTTTTGTGGTTGTGAAGTTCTTCTAAGTTTACCCATCAGCCACTTGGTTATCACAGGAAATAGTCCAAGCAGGGCAAAAGAAAGTAATACCGGGGCCGAGACAATACCGGATAAGGTATCTATCTGCGCAAGTTGTGTACCAGCATTCAAATACACAGCAGTGCCAGGTAGCATACCTAACTGGCTTACTAGGTAAAATCTAAGAGTAGTAATGGGAGTTAGGCCCATAAGTAAGTTAATTAAGAAAAACGGGAACACTGGGATAAGGCGCAATGAAAATAAATAAAATGCCCCATCTTTTGCTACGCCGTCGTTAATTGCTTTTAATTTATCACCGAACTTGTTTTGTACCCAATCGCGAAGCAGGAAACGGCTGCTAAGAAAGGCAAAGGTGGCACCAATAGTGCTGGCAAAAGAGACGAGTAATAAACTCGTCCAAAAGCCAAATAAAGCGGCACCTAATAAGGTAACTACAGCAGCGCCAGGAATAGAAAATGCGGTGATAGTTATGTATGCAAGAAAATAGCTGATTGCGGCCAATGTAAAGTGATTGTTGATGAACTCAGACAGTGATGCCTGCTGAGCTTTGGCATTTTCTAAAGTGAGGTAGTGGCTAAAGTTAATCCCAAGAAATAAGATTAATCCGACCAACAAGACACCTAACACGAGCTTTTTATTCATACTCATTTCCTACATTTAAGCTAACAAAGACTATCAGATAAGAACAGTTGAATTGGCGTAAAATTTCAAAAGAAAATACAAAAAAGCCAACCTATCTGGTTGGCTTACCTATCAGTTAGCTGCTATTTCTTGAGCTAGCTATTGAGAAGTGTTTCCAATTCAGCTCTACGAGTTGAAGGAATTACCGACCAGTGCTTGCCTTTGATTGCACCTTCTAAGGCCCATAATAGCTCAATCGATACTTCCGCTGAGTGAGTAGCTTGAATGGCTTTAAACGCTTTTACTGAGCCGGCTTGTTCCAAGTTCTCGACACTGTCAATTCCTGCTTTCTTTAACATTCGTTCAGTCGCTAGCCGAAGGTTTGGAAGATCTTTAAGACGGGTAGGCCTCGTTTTGGCTTGAGAGGTCTTTTCTTTTTTTGCTACTTGCAAAGCACTTTGTGCTAGTAAAAGTGCACGCTCTTGGCAAGATGCGACATCGTCAGTTAAAGCGAAATATTTGGTTACGACTGGAAAACCACGCTTTTTATAAACATACGGAGTTAGTCCCTCAGTTTGGAATTGATTAGCTAGTTTATCATCGGCGCGGATGTGCAGCTTATCGTTGACGACTAATGCGAACATAGTGTCGTCTGCGAAGATGCCGAATCCGCCGAACATCGAGCGCGATTTTATGTGACCAAGCTGATCAAAAAGTCGCATCGATTCTTTAAGTATTGGTTTATCCATGCTGTTTTATCTCGGTGTATATAAAATTATACGCCACCAAAACCAGGTCCGAGAGATTAGCAAAATAATGCAGGTAAAGTGTTGTAAAAAGTGTCATACATTCTTTAGAACAAATACGTTTGGTTTTTGAAACTTCAAATTACCAGTCCATGTTTTGTTTTAAACAGTATGCTTGGTTGCATTTTTGCCCATCGGTAACTCCGCTACCATTCAGTTTCCTGAGTCAGGCCGGAAGCTTTGCGTCCCACTCTTTCGAAGTGGTTTGCCCTGTTCGTGGCAATTAGTCGAACACCTTAAGGATAAATAAGATTTGAGGTAAGTATCACATCATGATCATGTAAGTGTGACATATATCGCAATATTTTGTGTTAAAATGATAGGTCCGGCTAATAGTTTAAGTTATCAGCCGGGTTTTGGTCATTTGTTTAAATCAAAAACGGTATCGCGAATGACGATCTCAGGGTGCATTTCAAATACACGCTTTTCATGTTCTTTGTCTTTGATACGTTCTAAAAGAATTTCAAACGCATTTTTGCCTACTCGACGTTTAGGTTGATGAACGGTAGTAAGGGGGGGGGAGAAATATTCGGCAAGTTCAATGTTGTCATAGCCAATAACTGAAATTTGTTCAGGTATTTTGATACCTTTTTGCTGTAACCTACTCATCAAGCCTAATGCCATGGTATCGTTGAAGCAAAATACGGCGGTTGGTTTATCATCCATGGCAACAATCTTATCTGCCGCTAGAACCGCAGTATCACACTCGAAGTTTCCTTCAAGAATCCAATCTTCATTGACGCTAAGTTTCGCTTCATTCATAGCACGGCGAAATCCTTGAATACGTTCTTGGCAGGCTGCTTTTTCAAAGTGTCCACTCAGGCAAGCAATATGCTCATGGCCATGATCGATGAGATACTTGGTGGCTAGGTAACCCCCTTCTTCAGAGTTGTCGATGATTTTATCTGCCTGAGAACTCTCTGGCCCCCAGTCCATCACAACTTTAGGTATATCTTTATGGCGATCAAGCATTTCGCTTAGCTCTTCTGTTAAGTCGGAGCACATGACCAAAATGCCATCAACTCGTTTTTCCGCGAGCATCCGTATGTAGTCACGTTGTTTCTCGTAAATTCCGCCAGTATTACACAAAATAAGAGTATAGCCTTGACGGTAGCAGTAACTCTCCACACCGTCGATCACTTCGGAAAAGAAAAGGTTTGTGGATTGGGTGACAAGCATTCCAATTGTGCGAGTACTGTTGCACTTTAAACTTCTCGCCACAGCGCTGGGGGCATAGTTCAATTGAGTAACGGCCTCCATCACTTTTTCTTGTGTTGCTTCGGCAACAAAGCGAGTCTTGTTGATTACGTGAGAAACGGTAGTTGTTGAGACGCCAGCTAAGCGGGCAACGTCTTTTATAGTGGCCATAAGGTTTTATCCTGTCGATGACTGCCGGAAGCTTTCATCGAAAGCCATGTAGGTGGGCAGTAAGTATCAGAAACGCAAAAACCGCTCTATTTAGCGGTTTGTTTCTTGTTCTGTTAGTTTTTATCGTTTTCGCTCTCGATTTTAGATCGCAAAAGCATCTAGAGCAAACAAAAACCCAGTGTGCGATAGGCTTATCATCACACATTTGGATTTACTTACTCACTTTTTCTTGTATACGAGGCCTTTAGCTGGGTGAGAATGGAAAGGGGTTCGGTCATGAGTGAGTGAACAGCACTGCCATCAGGTATCACCTTTTATTACTTTTTTGTCTGATACAATACTGTCTTTATGGTCACTATTTGAAACCCAATTGCGCAGCGATTGCCATATTAATCCTAGAGTTTCATGCCAATATATTTCAGTTTGTTCTAGATAAACGGCTTTCGGTGCATACTTAACCCAAATTTGTTCTACGTTGCGTTGGGCAAGATAGTTAGTTGGGGCTGGGTAGGGTTTTAATCCTGCTGAGTGAAACTCCATCAGGGCTCGTTTCATATGGCTGGCAGATGTGACAATGACAAGTTTTTTCAATTTAATGAATGCTGCAGCTTGACGGGCTTCTTCCCACGTATCTTTGGCTGTTTCCAATAAAATAATGTCTGACTTGGCGACGCCTAATGCAAGAGCGACTTTGGCCATCATACGTGCGTTACTTACTTCTGAGCCGCCCGCATATCCTGACAGAATTAACTTTGACCCTGGGTACATCCGCATGACTCTTATTCCCTCAGAAAGTCGCATTAGACCTGTGCGGCTAAGCTCGGACGTCGGAGGGATTTTGTCATCGACTACGTGGCCACTACCTAATACCATAACGTAGTCTATGGTTTCGTCCACTGGGAAAAAGGCCGTATATTGGCGCTCAAGAGGGAGAAGAAGTCTTGATGCAACAGGCTGGAAAGAGATGAGAAAAATACCTAGGAAGGAAAACAGCACAACAAAGCATCCTGTTTTTTGCTTTTTTGTAAACATGATAAGCATCAGACCAATAATGCCCATGATTAACATGGCAGGCAAAGGCATTAATAGTGATGACACGACTTTTTTCAGCTCAAACATACTCAAATAGTCCGAAAAAACACCAGTTGGTTTTAATTTAAGATAATCTTTCTTTATATCTGCTTTCTATGTGACAGAATAGCAGTATGACACGACATAATAACTCAACCCACCGTGACTAAAGATCGTAATTTCGACGATATCGCGCACAAATTTGCAAAAAACATCTACGGCTCTGATAAGGGTGAGATACGCCAAGTGATTGTTTGGGAAGAACTTGAACAATTACTTTCTGCTATTAATGGTAGCAGGAAAAGCCTCCATGTGCTTGATGCAGGAGGTGGATTGGCGCAAATTTCGCAAAAGCTAGCTAAACTCGGACATCGAGTTACTTTGTGTGATCTATCTTCGGAAATGTTGCAACTAGCTCGCCGAGATATTGAAAAAAATGGTTTGCTTGAGCAGTATCGCCTAATTCATTCACCAGCCCAAAACATAGCAAGACATTTAAATGAACCTGTAGATATTTTGATGTTTCATGCTGTGATGGAATGGTTGGCAGAACCGAAAGCTGTACTGCAAACCTTGCTCGATGAAGTTAGACCTGGTGGAGCCGCCTCTATCATGTTCTACAACCACCATGGGTTAGTTTATAAGAATGTAGTGTGTGGCAATATTCCTCATATATTGGATGGTATGCCTCATCGTAAGAGATTTAAGTTGCAGCCACAGAAAGGGCTCAAACCGGAAGATGTTTATCTATGGATAGAGGAATCAGGTTTTGAAATTTGTGGCAAAGCAGGTATCCGATGTTTCAGTGATTATATTGGAAACAGGGAATATCTGGGAGATTATCAAACACAAGATGTAATGGCGCTCGAGAGGAAGTTATGTCGTCAGGAACCCTATCTTTCTATGGGTCGCTATATACATGTATGGGCAAAAAAGAGCAGGAATAATAATGGGTGAGATACTTGCCAATGCTGCTGGGCAGCCAATTGATGAACTGGTTGGTTGGGTAAAGCAGCACGACTTCTCATTAAATTTAACGACTGAACGTTTAGCTTTCCTGATCGCAGTCGCAGTGTTGAGCAACGAGAGGTTTGACGAAGAACTGGGAGAAGGTGAATTGCATGATGCGTTTGCCATTGTTACGAGGCTCTTTGATACGACGGGTGAAGCGACGGCGTTTCGGGCCAACAATGCAATTAATGATATGGTAAAACAGAGATTGATCAGCCGTTTCACCAGTGAAATTAACGATGGTGCCAGCATCTATCGGCTATCTCCGCTGGCGGTAGGTGTCACAGACTATTATCTCCGTCATCGAGAATTTTCTAAGCTACGCCTTTCTATCCAGCTTTCCATGGTTGCCGATGAGATGTCGAAGGCGATTGAGTCTGCTCAGAAAGGAGGCACGCCAGCTCATTGGAAAAAGAATGTATTTGGTGTTTTGAAGTACTCTGTTGGCGAAATATTTGATCAGATAGATTTAAACCAACGAGTGATGGATGAGCAGCAGCAGTCTGTTAAAGTGCAAATTGCCGAGCTTCTCAACAAAGATTGGCGGGAAGCAATCAGCAGCTGTGAGAGATTACTTTCTGAGACATCGAACAATTTACGTGAGCTGCAAAATACACTTCAAGCTGCGAGTGATGAGTTGCAAACTCAGATTCTTGACATCCAAGAGATTATCTATGGTCAGGATTCTTTGCAGTTTATTGAGGAAGCCCTATTCGGTTTACAGATGAAATTGGACCGAATTACAACTTGGGGTCAACAGGCCATTGATTTATGGATAGGCTATGACAGGCACGTCCATAAGTTTATCCGAACGGCTATTGATATGGACAAAAATCGTGCTTTTAGTACACGTTTGCGTCAATCAATCAAAGATTATGATGACTCTCCTTGGCTTCTTACTTATGCCGATGCCGAGAGGCTTGTTGATCTTAGGGATGAAGCTCTAGTCCTCAGAGATGATGAAGTGACTGGGCAGGTACCAATGGAAGTTGAGTACGAGGAATTTCAGAAAATCAACAATGATCTCTCGGAACGCATAAGTAGCATGCTAAAAGTCCACAAAGAGCAGGGCACACCAATCCACTTGGGTGCTGTTTTGCGTGATTACTTGGCTCAACATCCACGCACTCACCATTTTGATTTAGCTCGTATTGTGATTGATCAAGCAGTACGCCTTGGGTACTCAGAGTCAGATTATCAGGCGATTCAGCCAGACTGGCAGGCGATCAATCCGTATGGAGCAAAGGTACAAGCAAATGTTA
This sequence comes from Vibrio zhanjiangensis, assembly GCF_030161235.1. Classification (GTDB taxonomy): domain Bacteria; phylum Pseudomonadota; class Gammaproteobacteria; order Enterobacterales; family Vibrionaceae; genus Vibrio; species Vibrio zhanjiangensis. The sequence continues at coordinate 171,075 of NZ_BSPW01000024.1, forward strand.
TCGACCGATACTAATGATTACATGCCAGAAAAGCTGGCTAAAGCAATCTCAAACCCACTATTTCCAATGCTAGATAGTATGTTGCGTGCTGGCAGACATATATCAACAGATGATCTCGACAATCATGCATTGTTGTCAGACTTTGAGGTTGAGTTATCATCGTTTTACCAGCGTTATAATACTGAATTAGTTAAAGCTCCTGAGGGTTTTTTCTATCTACGACCTCGCTCTACTTCGCTTATCAGTCGCAGTGTACTGTCTGAGCTGGACATGTTGGTTGGCAAAGTTCTGTGTTTCTTATACCTAAGTCCAGAGCGATTGGCTCATGAAGGTATTTTTACTAACCAAGAACTTTATGACGAGTTGTTGACACTATCTGATGAGAAAAAACTCATGAAGCTAGTCACTAACCGAGCGACGGGATCTGATTTGGATAAAGAGAAGCTGTTTGAGAAAGTGCGAACTTCTCTGCGCCGTTTAAGACGCCTAGGGATGATCATCAATATTGGTGAAACAGGTAAATTCAGTATTAGTGAGTCTGTGTTTCGTTTCGGTGCTGATGTTCGCATCGGTGATGATATACGCGAAGCTCAGTTGCGTCTTATCCGTGATGGTGAGGCAGTGATTCACACGAAAGAACCGAACCAAGTGAGTTTATTAGCCGAGCATGATGACGAGTCGTTTCAGTCAGAAAATTTGAATTTAGAAGAAGGTGAAGCATGATTGAAAGAGGCAAATATCAATCACTGACCATGGTTAACTGGAATGGTTTTTTTGCCAGAACGTTTGATATTGATGGCTTGGTGACTACTTTGTCAGGGGGTAATGGCGCTGGTAAATCAACCACAATGGCAGCTTTCATTACCGCTTTGATTCCAGATCAAACATTACTTCACTTTCGTAATACAACAGAGGCAGGTAGCAGCCAATCATCACGAGACAAAGGTTTGTACGGAAAGCTACAGCCGGGTGCATGCTATGCAGCGTTAGATGTTGTGAACTCACGTAACCAACGTTTGTTGTTTGCGGTGAAATTGCAGCAAGTCGCGGGTAGAGATAAGAAAGTTGACATTAAGCCATTTGTTATTCAAGGGTTGCCTAGTCACGTTAAACCGACCGATATTTTGATTGAAAGTGTCTCGGATACTCAAGCTCGTGTTCGTCAGACGAATGAGATTAAACAATGCGTAGCACAATACGAAGGAGTTCAGCTCAAAGTCTTTAACTCGATTGTTGACTACCATGCGCAAATGTTTGAGTTTGGTGTGATTCCGAAGAAATTACGCAATTCTGGCGACCGTTCAAAGTTTTATCGATTGATTGAAGCGTCTTTGTACGGTGGGATCTCCAGTGCAATTACGCGCTCTTTACGTGACTATTTATTGCCTCAAAATGGCGGCGTTAAAAAAGCTTTCCAAGATATGGAATCGGCATTGCGAGAGAATCGCATGACGCTTGAAGCGATTAAAACCACCCAATCTGACCGTGATTTGTTTAAGCATCTAATTACAGAGTCAACCAATTATGTGGCAGCAGACTATATGCGTCATGCCAATGAGCGGCGCAGTAAACTGGAGCAAACACTTTCTCTTCGTTCAGAGCTTTTAAGCTCTCGTGAAACTTTGGTGGAGCAAAACGACTTGCTCAACAGAGTTAAACAAGAACTTGAGCTATTGGTAGAGTCAGAGTCGGCATTAGAGCAAGATTATCAGGCGGCTTCTGATCACCTTCAACTTGTGCAGAATGCACTTCGTCATCAAGAAAAAATCGAACGTTATCAAGAAGATTTGCAAGAACTCAATGAACGTCTTGAAGAGCAGATGATGGTTGTTGAAGAGGCTAAAGAACGTGTCCTTGTGCTCGAAGAACAGGCTTTGATTGCTGAAGAAGAAGTGGATAGCTTAAAGACTCAGCTTGCAGATTACCAACAGGCTCTGGATGTGCAGCAAACAAGAGCCCTCCAATACCAACAAGCTGTACAGGCGTTAGAAAAAGCGAAAATATTGCTTGGTGACGATGAGCTAACCGTCGAGAAGGCTCAAACGCTAGTTTCACAGCTTAAACACCAAGAATCCGATAACACGGCTGAACTACTAGCGGTTAAGCACAAACTTGACATGTCGTCTGCCTTAGCAGAGCAATTTGAATCGGCACTGCAAATCGTTAGAAGTGTTGTAGGCTCTGATGTTGAGCGCAGAGCAGCCTCTGAGCATGCGAAAGCGATAATTAGCCAAGCCCGAGATGCGAGGCAGGTTGTGAATAATGAGCAACAGTGGCAAGCGCAGCATAGGGATTTGGAACGTCGCTTGAGTCAGCAGCGGCAGGCAAAAGAAAGTGTGGATGCTTACTATAAGCAGCACCAAATTCAACTGATTGATGAAGTGACGCTAGAGCAAGAACGTGAGCGAAAGCAAGCACAAGTGGAATCACTGGAGTTTGATTGGGATGGATTGCGCGAGCAGCGCAGTGATAAGCGCCGTTTAGAGCAAGACGTATCTGCCGAGATACAAAGGCTAGAAAATATCGCTCCCGCTTGGATTGCAGCCCATGATGCACTTGAAACTCTCAAAGAGCAAAGTGGCGCTGATTTATATGACAAGCAAGCGGTTATGTCTCAAATGCAAGTGGTGTTAGAGCAGGAAAAACAGCAGTCACTGGCTAAAGATAAACTTGCTGAGTGTCGAGCTCAACTAGAACATGAGATAGAGAGGCTTGCTTCACCTGGAGGCTCGAATGATCCACGTTTAAAAGGTTTAGCGGATACATTGGGAGGTGTTTTACTCTCAGAAATTTATGATGACATTACTATAGATGACGCTCCCTATTTTAGCGCCATGTATGGGCCATCACGACATGCTATCGTAGTTTCAGATCTAACAGATATTGAAGCAAAGCTTGTAGAGCTGGATGATTGTCCTGAAGATCTCTACCTTATTGAAGGTGATATTGATGCCTTTGATGATAGCTCTTTTGATGCAGAAGAGTTACAAGGTGCTGTTTGTGTTCGTATGAACGATCGCCAAATGCGCTATTCTCGTCTTCCTGAGATTCCATTATTTGGCCGCGCAGCTCGCGAGCAACGTTTGGAGCTATTACGTGAGCAACGAGAAGAGGTTGTTGAACAGCATGCAAAAGCGGCTTTTGATTCACAAAAACTTCAGCGTCTCTATCAAGCTTTTAATCGTTTTGTTGCACAGCATATTCAAGTTGCCTTTGAACCTGATCCTGAACAAGCACTAGTTATTATGCGCGATAAACGCAACCAAATCATACGAGAATTGGCTGATTTGGATGCGAAAGAACAACAGCACAGAGCACAATTGGCATCAAGTAAACAGGCACTGACATTACTTGATAAGTTGGCACCTGTCATGTTGTTAATGGAAGATGAATCTCTGACAGAGCGTTTCGAAGATGTTGAGAACAAGATCGTTCAATTACTAGAAGCAAAAGATTTCTTAGCGCGTCACGAAAAGTCCATCATCGAATTGGAAAAAGTCGTATCCGCGCTGGATGCTGACCCAGAGCAATTTGATGCACTTGAATTAGAATACCGCACCGCAGATGCTCAGTTACAGGAATTGAAGAAATGTCTCTTTGCTTTGTCGGACCTTATAGAACGTCGCCATCATTTTGCTTATTCTGACTCCCTTGAACTACTCGATAAAAGTAGCGAATTAAGTGAACAGCTGAAAGTTAAGCTTGTGGAGGCTGAGCGGCAGCGATCACGCTCTCGTGAGGAATTGAAACAGGCGCAAGGCCAAATGAACCAATACAATCAGGTGTTGGCTTCGCTCAAGAGTTCCCATCAAGCGAAACAAGAAACGGTACAGGAATTTAGGCAAGAACTTCAAGAATTTGGAGTGAGGGCTGATGAAGGTGCAAAAGAGCGTGCTGCTCGTCGTCGTGATGAACTGCAAGAGCGCTTGCATACATCACGCAGTCGTAAGAGCGAATATGAAAGGACGATCACATCCACTGAGCTAGAAATGAAAGGTTTGGCAAAACGTCTCAAGAAAGTTCAAAAGGACTATGTCGAATTTCGCACGTTTGTTGTGGCTGCCAAGGCGGGCTGGTGTTCCGTATTGCGTTTAGCCCGTGAAAATGACGTTGAACGTCGATTGCATAAACGTGAGCTCGCCTACCTATCGGCAGATGAGCTGCGTTCGATGTCCGATAAATCACTGGGTGCGCTGCGTCTTGCGGTTTCAGATAATGATGACCTACGGGATAGCCTTCGTTTGTCGGAAGATAATTCACGCCCAGAACGCAAAGTCCTCTTTTATATCGCTGTTTATCAGCATTTGCGAGAGCGTATTCGTCAAGACATTATTCGTACCGATGATCCTGTTGAAGCTATTGAAGAGATGGAAGTTGAGTTAGCGCGGTTAACCGAAGAACTGACTCAGCGAGAACATCGCTTGGCTATCAGCTCTGACTCAGTTGCGAGCATAATAAAGAAAACGATTCAGCGTGAGCAAAACCGTATTCGAATGCTCAATCAAGGTTTATCGAATATCGCATTTGGACAGGTAAAAGGGGTGCGCTTGAATGTGAAAATTCGAGAAAGCCATGAGGTCTTACTCAAAGGGCTCGCCTCTCAGCAACAGCAGCATAAAGATCTGTTTGAAACCACACGACATACCTTTTCTGAGGCGATGGCGAAGCTATTTCAACGAGTTAATCCTCATATTGATATGGGGCAGAGAAGCCCTCAAGTATTGGGCGAAGAGCTGTTGGATTATCGTAATTATCTTGAGCTAAGTGTTGAAGTCTGCCGTGGTTCGGATGGTTGGTTACAAGCGGAATCGGGTGCTTTGTCGACAGGTGAAGCAATCGGTACAGGGCAGTCAATACTACTGATGGTTGTACAAAGTTGGGAAGAGGAATCAAGGCGTTTGCGAAGCAAAGATATTGTGCCATGTCGTCTTCTATTTTTGGATGAAGCCGCTCGTTTAGATGCGAAGTCGATTTCAACTTTGTTTGAATTATGTGACCGTCTAGATATGCAACTTCTTATTGCGGCACCGGAAAATATTAGCCCTGAAAAAGGGACGACGTATAAACTGGTTCGTAAGGTGTTTAAGGACCATGAGCATGTGCATGTCGTTGGTTTGCGCGGTTTTGGTCAGCCGGAAAAAGAGTCAAAAGAAACTGAGGCAGTTATCGAGTAATGTTGACTTCCGATAAATTAAAAAAGCTGCTCTGAATAAGAGCAGCTTTTTTTATCGAGTTTATTGTACCGATTTAGAACTGTGCGACGGTACCAAATTGTTTGGCCGCATAGGCCACTCTTTCTTCAACGGTTGGATAGATCCTCGGTGTACCTAAGCTTTCTATATGATGCAACCTGGGCAGCAATCCAGCACCATTCGCGATTTGAATTGCGAGCCCTGGCCTTGCATTCAGTTCTAACACCATGGGGCCTTCTTCTTTGTCGAGTACCATATCGGTGCCCATATAGCCAAGTCCAGTCATCTCCCAAGCACTGGATGCAAGAATTAACAGACGCTCCCAATGTGGTACCTGAAGAGTTGATAGATCTTTGTTGGTATCTGGGTGATGAGTGACTGGATGATCAAATTGAACGGCTCTAATGGCCTTACCTGTAGCGATATCAATACCGACACCAACTGCACCTTGGTGAAGGTTTGCTTTGCCATCAGAGGCTGCAGTTGAGCATCGCATCATCGCCATTACTGGGTAACCTTTGAACACGATAATGCGTACATCAGGGACGCCTTCATAGCTAAAACCATTGAAACAATCATCGAATTTAATCAAGTTCTCGACAACCGCGACGTCGTTTTTACCGCCCAGAGAGAATAGGCCCGCTAAGGCATTACTTATGTGTCTTTCGACATCTTCCTTGTTAATGGTAGCTCCTGACGGTTTGGTATAAACGCCATTGTCGTGAGAGGTCACAACTAAAATACCTTTGCCACCACTTCCTTGAGCTGGCTTGATAACAAAACCCGGCCAATCTTTAACCATGCTGTGGATGTTTTTTACCTCAGCTTGACTACCAATCACGCCTATCAGCTCTGGAGTCGTCGCACCGTGCTGCTGAGCGATGATTTTGGTTTTAAGTTTATCATCGACCAAGGGATATTTGGACCTATCATTGTAGCGACCAATATAGCTATGGTTACGCTGATTCATGCCCATAATACCCTTATGGCGAAGCTTACTTGGCGAAGTAAACTGCGAAGTGAATCGTGACAGCATAGCTTAGTCCTCCGCCAATGGCTTAAAGCGTTTCAGTTCAGTCAAACGATATCCAGTGTAGGTGCCGAGTAGCAATATACCTGCTAATACGATTAGCTGAAGGCCGATGAAATTAAAGGTCAGATGTTGAATATAGGTGTTTGTCATTGCAAGATAGACAAGTACTGCGGTTGCCAGCGAGCCACCACCTTGAAGGACCACTTCCTTAGCACCTTCTTCTTCCCAAAGAATTGACATACGTTCGATAGTCCATGACAAAATAATCATTGGGAAGAATGTGATCGATAAACCTTCTGTTAGCCCAATCTTAAATGCGACAACAGTAAACAAAGATATGATCATAATTACCGTTATAATTACGGCAGATATTCTGGCAACCAGCAGTAAGTTGAGCCTAGAAAGGTAACTTCGGATAATTAAACCGGTTCCTACAATAAGCAAGAAGCCGACAATCCCGGTAAGTAACTGGGTTTGTACGAAAGCAACGGCAATCAGAACTGGCATAAAGGTGCCTGATGTTTTGAGGCCGACAATCACGCGCAAGAAGACAACAATCAGAGCCCCAATCGGAATAAGCATAATGGTTTTAAACATGGCTTGTTCTTCAAGAGGAAGGCTGTGTATAGAAAAATTGAGTAAGCCATCAGCTTCAACTTTATCTAAAGTTGCTTGCTTGGGCGAAACATCTTGGGCAATCATAGAAAAATGAACCTGACTGTTTTGGCCTCCTACAATGTCGAGCAAAGAAACGTTAGATTCATCCCAAACTAAGATATTTTTGTCTATATTTTGGGTCGCATTTTTAGGATTAAAAAGCACCCATTTACTACCGTCCCACACTTGGTTCATCAAATCTATAGTCTGACGTCTCCGGCCATCCTCCAACTCAATGACACCAACAATTTTACTGGGTATTTTTGCATAGGCGAGGATTTTATCAACGGCAGAAACCTTGGACATTTTGTTAAGCAGAAGTCCGGCATTTTGGCTATCAGAGTCGTTGAGTATTTTAATCAGTTCTCGCGCAAAAGTGATGTCATCTGCTGAACTTTTATTTGCACGCTCAATGATCGATATTGCGGCGGCCTCTGTTGGACCGTCAAAAGTGGGTACGGTAATTTTTTTAGCGGGCACCTGCGGCTTTACTTTAGCTTGAGGATCAACCAGAAATTGAGCCTTGTAATAAATCGTCTGAGCACCGTCAGCGTTTCGGATTGACCATTCTGCTCGGCGACCTAATTCAGATTTGACATAGGATACGCCATAGCCTGATGATGAGGATGACTCATTAATCAGAGTAAAGCCATCCTGTGTATGAGGAATCGCTAAAGAAGCTTTGACTGGCTTAGACTGAGCGTTAAACTCGACACGAGCCTCAATATCCCATATCTGACGGGTTTCACCAGGGGTCCAAGGGACGCCATATGTTTGGTGGCGAAAGAGGCTTAGCGCGATACCTGCGATTATGAGTAGTGCGACAGATATGTAAAAGGGGGCTTTAGACGTCATATACTACCTTATTGTTTTTGTTCAATTTCCGTTTGAATGTATTTTTTACTTACATCCACCACTGCAATGTCTCGGATAAAATCCCGACCTAGTAACACAGGATGGATCATTTGGGAGCGATCTGCCAAAGTAAACAGTGTCTTTTCGTGAATCTTGCCCAGTCTAACCCATAATTCGACAACTGGACGTCGTTCTAATTGACAATTTGTCGCTTGACGTATCTTGACGAAACGAACGATCGGTGCCTCGATCCAATTACTTTCATCCAATGGGGTAGTGCCATCGGATAAATGAAAGCGAATCCAATTTTTGCCGTCACGTTCAAATTCTTCTATATCAACGGCATTTAATGATGAAGTTTCTGACCCAGTGTCTATTCGAGCATCAAACTTTTGTGCAACGACAGAATCTATGGCGACTTTTTCAATTTCACCAAGCGTTAAGGTTTCTCTAGAATGCGGTTGGCTCTTGATTGGCTCGGACCTTATCATCTCTGAACGAGTTTTACCCACTTGACGAAGTGTTTGTTGCCTATATTTTTGCAACTCAATGCTTAACGAATCGATTCTTGTTGTCAGAGTGGTAATTTGAGCATCTCTATCTGCTATCTGTGCTTCTATCTGATCAAACCTTTGTATTGTATTGGTTTCGGAAGTTTGAATAGCCGATAGTGTTTCTTTGTGATATTGCTCGCTGTTGGTGAGGGTACAGCCAGAAATTAAGGTAATTGCGATGACCGGAGCCAATTTGGTTAACATTGAAAATCCCAACAGTAGATTGAAGTGTGCCCAATTGAGAAAAGGCCACAATGCGAATATTGTAGTTTCTCATATTAGGAAGTCTCGTATTGATACGAGGATTCTAAATCTTTTTGGCTTCTAGATTAAGGGGAGGACAGACCCTAAAGGTTAGGAGTCTGTCAAAAATTGTCTTAGTTTGGTTTTTTCGCGATAAGGGTAGCACGGCGAGGGGCGGGGTACCCTTCTATCGTCTTGGTAGGATTTGTGGGGTCTAAGTAGTCTGGCAATGAATTATGCGTCATCCAATCTGTAGTTCGTTGTTCGTCTGTGGTTGTGATATTTTCATCCACAATTGAGACGCACTCAAAACCGACTTGCTCAAGCCATACTTTAAGGGCTTTTGCCGAAGGAAAGAAGTACACATTACGCATTTGCGCATAACGTTTGAAAGGCACAAGAACCGAAGTTTCATCGCCCTCAATGACCAGTGTTTCTAGTACCAGCTCTCCACCCGGAACCAATTGATCTTTTAACTGCATCAAATGGTCAAGCGGTGAGCGGCGATGATAGAGGACTCCCATACTAAATACAGTATCAAAGGCTTCCAATTTTGGCAGTTGCTCGATTCCAAGAGGCAAAAGATGAGCACCTTGATGGTCGCCCATGAGCTTACGAATCGCTTCAAACTGGATTAAAAACAAGTGAGATGGATCAATGCCAACGCACAGACGAGCACCTTCTCCTAGCATGCGCCACATGTGATAGCCATTGCCACAGCCAACATCGAGAACATTGCGGTTTTTCAGGGAGGTTATATGGGGTAACACTCGATCCCATTTCCAATCGCTTCGCCATTCCGTATCAATATGAATGCCATGTAAATGATATGGACCTTTGCGCCAAGGATGGAAGGTACGCAGCAAACTTTCCAGCTTCTTGAGTTCACCAGAGGCAAGCGGTGTGTGGTTGGATAACATTACCGAACTTTTTAGCTCAAGGTTATCAGGAGCACCTGCGGGAATTTTGCTTAAGGCTTTGAGCCAGCGCTCAAAGTCACCATGTTCAGCGTTCTGCCAATCTGTGAGCTGCTGAGGTAACACATTAAGCCAAGGTTGAAGGCGAGTATCGGTTGCGATTAACTGATAAAAATTGGCAAAGTTAAACATAGTTTTTCACTGATAGTGGAGTTGGAATTTATATTGGTCAATGGAGCACGAGGAGTGCAGTGCTCCTGTCTATTTGATTGCAAACATTGAACCGAAGTTAAAGCATTGAAACCAAACATCAAAGCTACTAAAGCCAATTTGTGCGAAACGTTCTTTGTGTGCCTTTTTAGAGTCTGGACGCATCACATTTTCTATCGCACTGCGCTTTTGGCTAATTTCTAGTTCGCTATAGCCGTTCGCTCGCTTAAAGTCATGATGTAAATCGATAAGTAACTCGTTGGACATACTGTCCTCGAAGACAAACTTTTCTGAAACAATTAAAATGCCACCAGGACGCAAGCCTTTATATATCTTTTCCAATAGAGCATAGCGATCTTTTGGCGAAAGGAATTGAAGCGTGAAGTTAAGCACCACAACTGACGCATTATCGATTTCTATATCGCGAATGTCTGCCTCTACGACATCAACTGGGGTGTTGCTACGATAAGCATTGATATGGAGTTTACAACGCTCCACCATGGCTGAAGAGTTATCGACAGCAATAATTTTGCAGCCTTCATGGGTGATATGTCGGCGCATCGAAAGAGTCGCTGCGCCGAGAGAACAGCCTAAGTCATAGATATTTGAGTGAGCTTTTACAAAGCGCTCTGCAAGCATACCGATTGCAGAAATAATGTTACTGTAGCCGGGTACCGAGCGTTGAATCATATCGGGAAATACTTCTGCTACACGCTCATCGAAAGTAAAGTCCCCAATTTTGTCGATAGGTGCAGAAAAAATGGTGTCAGGGTGACTCTTGGGGTTCATAACAGCTTCTCTCAACGTCGGGTTTTTCTACCATGCAGTAATACAAATTTAAAAGCGGTACATTTTATGTGATTTTTGAGCGTCTGTCATGTATTGAACTGGTTGGTTATTGATGAGTGGTACTTAAATTGGTCAATGGGCGGCACTAAAACATTTGGATTTGTGTACTGCCTTTTGACGCTGGAAACGTATTGAGATCAGGAAGCTTTATGTTCGATTGTAGTTGTCGGTATAGGCTTGCTGCTAATTCAGGAGCAACAATATTATCTGCGGTATGAATCATGACATAAGGCTGTCTTCCCTGCTTAATCCATTCAGGCAGTTTTGATAGCCACGGAGTGAACAAATCATAGTTTTTATTTTCTAGCGGATGACCAATGAATCTCACCATAGGATTTTGCGCAGTCGCAATGGCATGAACGGGTACCTTGGGCTTTTTTTGTTGGGCGTCGATAATGGCTTCAGTGTCGGGCCTTGCAGCAAAAATAGGCCGGCTATCCATGATAATTCGATCATACTTTTTCTCGATAAGCCAAGCATTTAGGTCACGCTCTGCATTACCTTTCGAGAAGAACGCGGGATGGCGAACTTCAACGCCTATCGGAAAGTCTTTGGGAAATAAAGCACAAAACTGTTTAAGCTGGTCAACGTGTTCCGGGCCAAAAATAGCGGGCAACTGGATAGTCCATAAACCGATACGGTGGTGGAGGGGAGCTAAGACGGACATAAAGCTATTCAACTCAGCCTGGCAGCCTCGCAGCATGTGTTGATGCGTGATACTTTTGGGTAACTTGAATGTGAAGCGGAATTTGTCATGTGTTGACGCCAGCCAATTTTTCACTGTCGAGGTGCTGGGTGTGGCATAAAAGGTTGTGTTTCCCTCAACGGTGTGAAAGACACTGGCGTATTTTTCGAGTCGTTCATGGCTCTTTGTACCACTGCCATAAAAAGTTTGTTGCCAATTATTGTGAGACCACATAGTGAGGCCAAACCTGATTGGGTAAATCATCGTAGTTGCCATTTCAATATTGATGGATGAGAGTTTTGCTCAATCACTCAGAATAAGGCTATAATCTGCGCCAAATTTTGTATTGCTATTGTTTTAGCCCTTTATTGGTTTAAAAAGCATCAATAGAGTATAAATCGCAATAAGTTGTGCGTTGAGTTGTCGATCTTGAAACACTTTCAGCGTATAAATGGAGCTTTGCATTATCGGTAAACTTAGCACCGATGGAAAGTAATTAACATACTAAAAGAGATTGGGAAATTCATTATGCGTACCCATTACTGTGGTCACTTGAACAAGTCCCTCGCAGGACAAACGGTAGAGCTTTGCGGTTGGGTTAATCGTCGCCGCGACTTAGGTGGACTTATTTTCATTGATATGCGAGATCGTGAAGGCATTGTTCAGGTAGTCATCGATCCAGACATGGCTGATGCGTATGAAGTGGCCAATTCGCTTCGTAATGAATTTTGTATCAAGCTTTCTGGGGAAGTGCGACTTCGTCCAGACAGTCAGATCAACCAAGATATGGCAACTGGAGAAGTTGAGATATTGGCCAAAGGCCTAGAGATCATCAATCGATCGGATGTTCTTCCATTGGACTTCAATCAAAAAAATACTGAAGAGCAGCGCCTTAAATATCGCTACTTAGACCTACGTCGCCCAGAAATGAGTGATCGGATTAAGCTACGTGCCAAAGCATCCAGTTTTGTGCGTCGATTCCTTGATGAAAATGGTTTTCTTGATATAGAAACGCCAGTGCTCACCAAGGCGACACCAGAAGGCGCTCGAGATTATTTGGTGCCAAGTCGTGTGCACAAAGGCAGCTTCTATGCGCTGCCACAATCTCCGCAGCTATTTAAACAGCTTCTCATGATGTCAGGCTTTGACCGCTACTATCAAATCGTCAAGTGCTTTCGCGATGAAGACTTGCGTGCAGATCGTCAGCCAGAGTTTACTCAAATTGATATTGAAACCTCATTCATGACGGCCGATGAGGTCAGAGCCACAACAGAAAAAATGGTTCGCAATATGTGGCAAGAGCTGCTTGACGTGGACTTAGGTTCATTCCCAGTGATGCCTTTTTCTGAGGCAATACGCCGTTTTGGTTCTGATAAACCAGATCTACGTAATCCATTGGAATTAGTTGATGTTGCTGACCTAGTCAAAGATGTTGATTTCAAAGTATTCTCCGGTCCAGCCAATGATGAGAAAGGTCGAGTTGCCGTAATTTGTGTACCAGGTGGTGCTTCTCTTACTCGCAAGCAGATCGATGGTTATGCCGAATTTGTTGGAATCTACGGAGCTAAAGGTCTTGCGTGGATGAAAGTTAATGACCGTGCTGGGGGGCTAGACGGTATTCAGTCACCAGTGGCTAAATTCTTAAACGAAGACGTGATTGAAGGTATCTTAGAGCGTACTCAAGCTCAATCCGGTGACATTATCCTATTTGGTGCAGATAGAGCCAATGTAGTTTCAGAAGCATTGGGAGCACTGCGACTCAAGTTGGGTAAAGACTTAGAATTGACGGATGAGTCAGCATGGGCACCACTATGGGTTGTTGATTTCCCTATGTTTGAAGAAGATGATGAGGGTAATCTACATGCCATGCATCACCCATTTACTTCTCCTTTGGGTATTAGTGCACAAGAACTGAAAGCGAATCCTGCATCAGCCAACTCAAATGCTTATGACATGGTGATCAACGGCTATGAGGTGGGGGGAGGATCAGTTCGTATCCATAACGCCGAAATGCAGGCTGCGGTATTTGATATATTGGGTATTGAAGCGGATGAACAAAAGAAAAAGTTTGGCTTCTTACTCGATGCGCTTAAATTTGGCACGCCACCACATGCAGGCCTAGCCTTTGGTCTTGACCGTTTGGTTATGCTTTTGTGTGGCACCGAAAATATCCGTGATGTGATTGCATTTCCAAAGACAACGGCAGCGGCTTGTCTGTTAACGGATGCTCCAAGTGTGGCAAACCCAGCAGCACTTGAAGAGTTGGCGATCGCAGTGACGGCAGCCAAAGAGAGCATTGAGAGCTAATTTGTGTAGCTAAACAGCTGGTCAATAGCCATTCAGTAAAAGGCGCTTCATGATTGAAGCGCTTTTTTACAGGGTAAGCGTCTTCCACTCTCCTGGCTGAAGTTCTCCCAGCTCAAATTGTCCAATAGAGCAGCGAATTAGGCGCAACGTAGGGTAGCCGATGTGAGCTGTCATTCTTCTTACTTGGCGATTTCGGCCTTCTATAATGGTAATGGCTAACCAAGTTGTAGGAATATTTGCTCGATAGCGCACCGGTGGATTACGTAGCCAGATATCGGGTTCAGGGATGATTCTTACCTCTGCTGGAAGTGTTGGGCCATCTTTTAGTACTACGCCATGACGCAGTTTTTCTAGATCTTCTTCTTCGGGTTTTCCGTCAACTTGAACCCAGTATGTCTTGGGTGATTTAGAGTTGGGTTGGGTAAGTTTGGCTTGCAATAGGCCATCATTTGTCAGCACCATTAACCCTTCGCTGTCGCGATCTAATCGGCCTGCAGCATAAACATCTTTGACCGAAACATAGTCGGCAAGTGTTTTTCTACCTTGACCATCGGTAAATTGGCTAAGAGTATCATAAGGCTTGTTAAATAAGATAAGCGTACGATTTTCAGAAGTTACACGACTTTTGTTACTTTTGGATTGACGCTTTGGTGACCGAGAATACGATTTTGACTGTTCACGGCTTTCAGCGCGTTTAAAACTTGGCTTGCGTGAACAATGAGAGGTTTTAGAAGACTCACGTTGCGAGCGTGATGACATGTTAACTACCTTGCAAAATTGTGAATGAAGTGTGGGTGGAAATTTTAAACCTAATGGTTTTAAGCTATCATAAGCGCGCCCGAAAACAGGATTGGAACCACAAAACAATAGACTATTGTGCCGATTTTGTTTAATCATAACGTACTGTTCTCACGGATCTTACGCTAAAAAGAGACGTAAGGAAAAGACAAAAGAGACAACAAAGCCGTTAATAAGTGAGTGACGTCATCGCTTGCTTGTTTACGGATACATCAACCAAAGCCGTCTGGTGACGAGCTTTGCAAGAACAGATAGGGAAATTTCATGCCTACAGAAAAACCTACAATTATTTACACTATCACAGATGAAGCTCCAGCTTTAGCAACGTATTCATTATTGCCTATTATTCAGTCATTTACGGCTTCTTCTGGTATCGAAGTTGACACTCGTGATATCTCTCTTGCTGGGCGTATTCTTGCAAACTTCCCTGAGTATTTAACAGAGCAGCAGCGTATTAGTGATGCGTTGGCTGAGCTTGGTGATCTGGCTAAAACACCACAAGCAAACATCATAAAATTGCCAAACATTTCTGCTTCTATTCCTCAGTTAAAAGCGGCAATTAAAGAGTTGCAATCGAAAGGGTACAATTTACCTGACTACCCAGAAGAGCCAAAGACGCAAGAAGAGAAAAACATTCAGGCTACCTACGACAAGATAAAGGGGAGCGCAGTAAACCCAGTGCTTCGTGAAGGTAACTCCGATCGTCGAGCTCCATTATCGGTTAAGAATTACGCGAGAAAAAATCCACATTCTATGGGAGCTTGGTCAAAAGATTCCAAGTCTCATGTATCCAGCATGTCCGCGAATGATTTTTTTGGCAGTGAAAAGTCACATACAGTCAATGGTGCAACTCAGGTTAAGATCGAGTTTGTTGCTAGCGATGGTACGATCAAAGAGCTTAAAGCCCCTTTTGCACTGCAGGACAAAGAAATTATTGATTGCTCTGTGATGAATAAGAAAGCTCTTGTTGAGTTTTTTGAAAACGAAATTGCTGACGCCAAACAGCAAGGTGTGCTGCTTTCGCTGCATATGAAAGCGACCATGATGAAAGTCTCTGATCCTGTTATTTTTGGCCATGCGGTTAAGGTGTATTACAAAGATGTGTTTGCCAAATACGGTAAGGTATTTGAGCAATTGGGTGTTGATGTCAATAATGGTATCGGTGACGTCTACGCCAAAATTACGTCACTTCCCGTAGATCAAAGAACAGAAATTGAAGCGGCGATTCAAGATGTATATCGTACCCAGCCGCCGTTAGCCATGGTCGACTCAGACAGAGGCATCACTAACTTGCATGTGCCAAGCGATATTATTGTCGATGCATCTATGCCTGCTATGCTGCGTTCTTCAGGACAAATGTGGGGCCCTGATGGTAAGCAAAGCGATACTAAAGCAATGATCCCTGATCGTAGCTACGCTGGCATCTACCAAGCGGTTATTGATTTTTGTAAGGAAAATGGCGCTTTCGATCCAACGACAATGGGCAGTGTACCTAATGTTGGTTTGATGGCACAAAAAGCCGAAGAGTATGGTTCACATGATAAGACGTTTATTCTAGGTCAGGCGGGTAACGTGCGGGTTGTTGATACGGCGGGCTCAGTCCTACTAGAGCAAGCGGTTGAAGAAGGTGATATTTTCCGTATGTGTCAGGTCAAGGACGCGCCTATTCAAGACTGGGTGAAATTGGCCGTGACTCGAGCTCGCGCAACAGGTGCGCCAGCAGTATTTTGGTTAGATGAGAATCGAGCGCATGACGCCCAGTTGATTAAGAAGGTCAACTCATATCTGCCACAGCATGATATCTCTGGTCTGGACATCAAAATACTAGCGCCGTTAGATGCTTGTAAGTTCTCTCTAGAACGCATTAAACAAGGCTTAGATACTATTTCTGTTACTGGGAATGTATTGCGTGACTATTTGACAGATTTGTTCCCAATTTTGGAGTTGGGTACCTCGGCGAAGATGTTGTCTATTGTGCCGTTAATGAACGGTGGTGGTTTATTTGAAACGGGTGCTGGGGGCTCGGCTCCTAAGCACGTACAACAGGTAGAGAAAGAGAATCACCTAAGATGGGACTCACTGGGTGAGTTCTTAGCGCTAGCCGCTTCTCTGGAGCATTTAAGTACAGTTACAGGCAATGCTAAAGCTCAAGTGTTGGCAGATGCTCTGGATAAAGCGACAGGCGAGTTTCTTGACCAAAATAAGTCACCGTCGAGAAAAGTGGGTGAGTTGGATAACCGTGGAAGCCATTATTATCTCGCAACATACTGGGCACAAGCCCTCGCAGAGCAAACATCTGACGCTGAATTAGCGAAAGAATTTGCACCTGTAGCACAAGCGTTATCTTCAAAAGAAAGTGAGATAGTAGCGGAATTAAATGGTGTTCAAGGAGTACCAGGCGACCTTGGTGGTTACTACGCGCCAGAGTTTGACAAAGCCTCAAAGCTTATGCGCCCAAGTGCGACACTAAATGCCATCATCAATGGTTAGTGCTGGCTATTCTAAATAAAAAAACCGCCGAACTGATCGGCGGTTTTTTATTTCTGACACCTCTAGGTGTCTGTAAGTGAAATCTAGCAGCGAATTATTTAATGGCTTGAGCTTCAACAGGAACCACTGAGCTAGCATGGTATCCTTTCGGGCCTTCCTCCACTTCAAACGTTACTTGTTGGCCTGCTTTCAGTGTGCGATACCCATCCATTTTTATTGTGGAATAATGGGCGAATACATCGCCATCTTCCCCTTCTGGACAAATAAAACCAAATCCTTTGGCATTGTTAAACCATTTTACTGTGCCTGTAGCCATGCTATACATCCCTCATGCATATTGTTACTGAAGTTGTGTGATTACACGAACAATCCGTGTGTAAACATATCAGTGAATAATCATTCAGCCGCTGCTAAATTTCCAGTCACTATTTGACCAATGTAGTCAATGCTTGGGAGCAGTCAATAGAGAAAACCTCTTGGACTGTGCATATTTGTAAACAAGTCACCTTTATCGTTTGCGTTCTTGCAACTGTTTTCACTATGCATTGGGTGTTTTATAATAGAGATATTGGTTTTTGGTTTCTTTTTAATCAATTAGATAGATAAATTTGCTAGATAGAAATCTTTTATTTGCAGCGATACAATTGCTGCATTAGTCTCTAAGTAAGGGCAAAATTTGCTTGGCTCAATTTAGCCTTACTAATAGGAGCTAGATCTAAATTTTAAACGCATTGAAGTGTTAAAATTGTATATAAGGGACGTTGTTTTAAACGTAAAGTGTCATGAGCAAGCATTTTGAATGGGTTTCTCCAGACCAGGACTTACTGGAGCTAGAAAAGACCAAGGTGTCACCACCATCGAGGTACAACGTTGTTTTGAATAACGACGATTACACACCGATGGACTTTGTAATTGAAATTCTAGAGCGTTTTTTTTCGATGGATATAGACAAAGCGACACAAATTATGCTCAAGGTGCATTACGAGGGTAAAGCGATTTGTGGCACGTATACTGCAGAAGTCGCAGAAACAAAAGTAGCGCAAGTTACAATGTATTCTCAGGAAAACGAGCATCCCTTGCTTTGTACAATGGAGCAAGTGTAAAGCTTAACTAAGCAATTTAAGTTGCTGCAAAGGAGGTACTTATGTTGAATAAAGAGTTAGAGTCGAGTCTCAACGGCGCATTCTCTCGCGCCAGAGACAAACGACATGAGTTCATGACTGTCGAGCACCTCCTGCTAGCATTGTTGGAAAATGATGCGGCCAGAGAGGCTCTACTGGCGTGTCAGGCGGATATTGATGCTTTGAGAAATGAGCTGGATATCTTTATTGATCAAACAACCCCGTTGATCCCAGAGAATGATGAAACACGAGAAACTCAACCTACACTAAGCTTTCAGCGTGTGTTGCAACGAGCGGTTTTCCATGTGCAGTCATCTGGGCGCAGTGAAGTGACTGGTGCGAATGTGCTCGTTGCCATTTTTAGTGAACAAGAATCTCACGCTGCATACCTGATGAAAAAAAATGATATTAGCCGTCTCGATATCGTCAACTTCATTTCTCATGGTATTACCAAAGCGTCTAGCTCGAGTGATGATTCATCTTCCTCTGATTCATTCAGTAGCAATGATAGTGCAGAAGAATCAGGCTCTGAAGAGCGTTTGGAGAGTTTCGCATCAAACCTAAACCTACTTGCTAAGCAAGGGCAAATTGACCCTCTCATCGGTCGAGACAAGGAGCTTGAACGCACAATACAAGTGCTGTGCCGTCGTCGAAAGAACAACCCTTTATTTGTTGGGGAAGCGGGAGTAGGAAAAACGGCCATTGCTGAAGGGTTAGCGTGGCGCATTGTTGAAGGTCTGGTTCCTGATATCATCAAAAAGAGTGTCATTTATTCTTTAGACATCGGTTCTTTGCTTGCGGGTACCAAATACCGTGGTGATTTTGAAAAGCGTTTTAAAGCGATTTTGAAACAGCTCGAGAAAGAAGACGATGCAATACTCTTCATTGATGAAATTCATACCATAATCGGTGCAGGAGCCGCGTCTGGTGGACAGGTTGACGCTGCAAACTTGATAAAACCTTTGCTCAGCAGCGGTAAGTTACGTTGTATTGGTTCGACCACGTATCAAGAATACAGTAATATTTTTGACAAAGAGCGAGCACTTTCTCGCCGCTTCCAGAAAATCGATATCGTCGAGCCATCACTAGACGACACGACAAAGATCTTAATGGGTTTAAAATCCAAGTATGAAGCGCACCACGAGGTTCGTTACACCAATAAGGCGCTTCGTGCAGCCGTTGAGCTTTCTGCAAAATACATCAATGAACGTCATTTGCCGGATAAAGCTATTGACGTGATCGATGAAGCAGGCGCTCGCCACCGTCTTGCGCCAGCAAGTCGCCGTAAGAAAACCGTCGGTGTCGCTGACATAGAAGCGATGGTTGCCAAAATGGCACGGATCCCAGAGAAGTCGGTATCTTCCTCTGACAAAGAGATTCTGCAAAATCTTGATGAAAAGATGAAGATGTTGGTCTTTGGCCAAGATGATGCCATTGATGTGTTGAGTGAGGCGATTAAACTAACTCGTGCAGGCCTAGGTGCAGACAATAAACCTGTAGGTTCGTTCCTGTTCGCAGGTCCAACGGGTGTTGGTAAAACAGAAGTGACGGTTCAGCTGTCTAAGCTAATGGGAATAGAATTGCTGCGTTTCGATATGTCTGAATATGGTGAACGACATTCTGTTAGCCGTTTGATCGGTGCACCTCCAGGTTATGTTGGCTATGATCAAGGAGGTTTGCTAACAGATGCTGTTATTAAACATCCACATTCAGTGGTATTGCTCGATGAGATAGAGAAAGCCCATCCCGACATTTTTAACCTCTTATTGCAAGTGATGGACAACGGCACTCTAACAGACAATAACGGACGCAAAGCTGATTTTCGCAATGTTATTCTTGTTATGACAACCAATGCGGGAGTACAGGAAACGGTTAAGAAATCGATTGGCTTAATTCAGCAAGATCACAGCCATGATGCGATGTCAGAAATCAAGAAGGTGTTCACTCCTGAGTTTCGTAACCGTTTAGATAATGTTATTTGGTTCAATAGCCTAGATGAGACGGTCATTCATCAAGTGGTTGATAAGTTCATAGTTGAACTTCAAGCACAGTTGGATGCTAGAGGTGTTTCACTGGAAGTATCCGATAAAGCTCGCCATTGGTTAGCTATAAAAGGCTACGACAAAGCCATGGGAGCGAGACCTATGGGGCGTGTTATTCAAGAGCAACTTAAAAAACCGCTAGCGAATGAGCTACTATTCGGTGCCCTAGTAAATGGTGGTACCGTTAAAGTTGACTTGAGAAAAGATGAGCTTAAGTTTAAGTATCCAAGTCAAAAGGAAGTGGCTATCCATTGATGTAGCATGTTTGTGCGTAGCAAAAAATAGGGTGTTTATACACCCTATTTTTTCGAAACATGTATTTTCTGCCGACAAAATAGAGCAACTTAAACAAGCTCTAAGGTATGGCAATAGTGGAATTTATATCCTAATTCTTGCAGGTGAACTGCGAGAATCTGTTTATCGTTGTCAGTGACTAATGGCGGTAAAGTCTCTTCAGATTGAGCACTATCGAGTGCGGCTTGGTAAAACTCGGCTTTATTGACTGTGTTTGGTGTCGTCGCGTTAACTATTGTGCTGTGTTGGAGCGCGGTGACAAAGCTGATCGCGCCGATAGCATCAGTAAGATGTAGCATATTGGCGGGTGCGGTTGAGCTAACCTGCTTCATTTTGCTAATAAACCGGCTAGGGTGACGATTTGGGCCAACGAGGCCGCTGCAACGCACAATGCCATAGCTGATTCCTGAATCGATGACGTGTTGCTCGGCTTGGAGCATCACGACGGCTTTGTGATCAAAATCCATACTCCCAATGGCTTTAGATAGGGAAGCGTCATCCTCTACCATAGGCTTTGCTATGTTAGGGTAAACGCTGGTTGAGCTTACCATTATGACTTTTTCTATACTCGCAGCCTTACATGCTTGGGTGAGCTTATCCCAGTTAATGGCATAGCCATCGCCACTACCGCTCCTAAACCCAGGCGGAAAACAGCCGATGACAATCTTTGCCTCTGTACTTTCTATTGTCTTTATGATATGAGACAAGTCACTTTGCAGATCGAGCTGTATGGCATTGAGTTGTGGAGTATTTGTTTTAGATACCCCAACTTCAGTAGTATGACTAACGGCTACCTTGTGGCCGATAGTTTGTAGGTAGTGAGCGAGTGGTTTTCCCAGCCACCCACCACCGATAATTAATATGCTTTTCAAGTTCTTCACATCTTTTGTTGTGGTGCGGCATAGTAACTATCTAAAAGATTTATCAAAGAATCAACCGTAGTTTTTTTAAGTTTTTATGGACTTTCTTAACTAGAGAGCACTCTGAGTACTTTATCGGCATGTTCCGCCACTTCAATACCTTCGTCTGTGAGATACCCACCATCGGGAAGAGTACATAACCCTTTGTTGTAAAGTCTGCCCACAGCGGCTTGCATTTCGTCTGTTGCGTCTTGGTGGACTTTAATGCCCGTCGCTGTACTTCTGAGATCAAATTGGAGTAACAAATTGAGTTCGGCAATTTTGTCTGTGGTGTATTTCATTAATGTTCTCTCCGTAAAAATGGAACATAACAACCATATTCTTTGTACTGATACTGGGCAACCTAATGAGGAAAAAAATGTTATCTATCGCTGAATATTGGCAGCTTTTCGACGGAAAGTAGCGATAGCTTTGATACTTAATTGGTATCATATTAATTTTGCGTATGTGTATAGGCTCAAATGTCATATTTTTGCTTGTTAATATGAAAATTAGGTCTTGAAAATCACCTCAATAACGGTGATCATCCGCCGCCATAAAACCACATATTTAAAGATGTCTTTATGATGAACTTGAACCACTTTGATTCTTTGTTACCTCCACAGATGGCAGAACGTGCAGCAGAAATTGGTGTCGGTAAGGTGACCAAAGATCCCATTAAGTCGTTTCTCTTGGCTATCTCGGCTGGAATCCATATTGGTATTGCGTTTGTATTTTATACCATAGTGACCACAGGGGCCGCAGAGCTACCATGGGGAATGACAAGGTTTGTTGGTGGGCTAGCATTTAGCTTAGGCCTCATACTTGTTGTTGTGACCGGTGGAGAGTTATTCACCAGCTCTGTTTTGACTTTAGTTGCGCGAGCCAGTGGAAAAATTAGTTGGAAAATGCTGATTAAAAACTGGTTAGTAGTATACAGTGGCAATCTTGTTGGAGCGTTACTTTTGGTCGCGTGTATGCTGCTCACCAAGCAGTACATGTTTGACAACGGACAAGTTGGACTCAATGCCATGGCTATTTCACAGCATAAATTACATCATGACTTTATTTCAGCCGTTGCACTCGGCATTATGTGTAACGTATTAGTATGTATTGCTGTGTGGATGACATTTAGTGGACGAACATTGACTGATAAAATCGTTGTTATGATTTTACCCGTTGCCATGTTTGTCTCTGCGGGTTTCGAGCATTGCATTGCGAACATGTTTCAAGTTCCAATGGCGATTGGGATAAAGTTCTTTGCGCCGGCAGAGTTTTGGCAAATCACAGGAGCAAATATATCTGACTATGCAGATTTGACCCTGATGAATTTTGTGACCAGCAACTTAATACCGGTGACTCTGGGGAACATCATCGGTGGTGGGATTTTTGTAGGCATGTGGTATTGGATGATTTATTTGAAAGATTAACAACCCTCTTCCATTGCTTGGCAGCATTTATCCATTCTCTTGTATAGCGTACGCCTATTGCATCAACAGCCCACTTATCCTTAAAGCGATGACATGGTTATCCACAGATTCTGTGGATAACCAATCAGACCGATGACTAAGGCTTAGGGATAACCAATATTTTGCCCTCTTTGCTGATGCAATGATGTATTGTCAAAGTGAGGGTTAGGCTCAAAGATATCGACAATGCCACAAATATGGCGATCATGATCAGAAGCTGATATTTGATCGCTATAATAGGGCTCGCTCCTCCCAATATTTGTCCTGTCATCATACCTGGCAGAGTCACTAACCCAGTTGTGGCCATAGTGGCTAAAGATGGTGCCAGTGATTTCCTGATTGCTTCAGTAACAAAGGACTGCGTTGCAAATTTTGAAGAAGCTCCTAACGCTATTGCAGCTTCATACTCGCTGTAACGTGAATCGATGGAAGTAAACAGGTTCTGTAGTGCCACAATATTTCCGCTGAGCGAGTTCCCAAGTAACATTCCAGCTAGTGGAATTATGTATTGAGCGTTGAATAGTGGTTTTGGTTTTATAACCAGCACGGATAGTACTGCTAACATTGGAAGTAAGCTACAAAGTAAACTTGTAGTGACAGGATACATCAATCTTTTATAGGGGAGATTAGCCTTATTAATGATTGAACTTGCCCCAACTAAAGTCATGAGTATGAGCCAAGTAATATTGACTAAAACACTGTTTAATTTAAACAAATACTCTAGATAAATGCCTACTAATAACAGTTGAATGGTCATTCTTAGAATGCTGGTAAAAGTATCTCGTCCAATATTAAGGTTGAAATGACGACTGATATAGAGAGGAATTGCGAGAGTGGAAAAAAACAGCGCAAGAAGCGACCACGGTATATCTATCACACCACTATTGTTCATGCAGAATCCTTTGGGTAAATACTTTTCTAATCGATGTTTTATCTCAAACTTAACATTGTTCTAGACAAGTGATACATGCAACAGCTTAGTCTATGTTATTGAAGAAAAACACCAGTGTTTACCCTAGAAAATAGACAGGAAAAATGAAGTAACCTAACTTCAATAGATAAGCATAGGAAACTTATGGGGAATCCCACATGTCGTTTTCAGTCACCTTGGAGAACGGCCTTAGTCTGCGAGTGAGGGATATTAACTTGCAGGCTGAACTTAAAGGAAATGAGATAAAGTTTGCGTATCAAGGATTAAGCAACGATCCAATTGGTAGCGGATACGTGTTGGCGATCACTGAATTTGCCTTTGATCGTAATGCCGTGCTGTTAGGTGACGGATTTCAAATGTGTAGCCAAACGACGGGAACTATCGAAACTCCCATGGATGTAGGTAGATATTCGGAGCAGTCAGCCCCCTACCGACTTTATTCTTCTTCATCAGCCAAACGTTATTACAATTACCTGTTGGTGGAGGAAATGTCAGGTTATACCTTGTTCGGTTTTACCTCCTGTTATCGCTTTTCTGGTTATTTTGAATTAGTCGAAGTAGAGCAGCAACATTGGGTTAAAATTTGCTTAGATGGTGAAGATACGTATCCACAAGATTGGTCATCCAACCAACTTGAATCAATGGTTATTTTGCAAGGAGACTCATTAAATCAACTCTATTTTGAGTATGCGCATTTTATTTCTCTTCACCATGCTCCAAAACTAGGAGCCAAAAAGCAATCACCTATTGGCTGGTGTTCATGGTATGCCTACAATGAGAATCTCTCACAAGAGCTAATAGTTGCAAATCTTAACCAGATGACAGGAAGTCTTGAAGCGCTGGATTACGTGATGATTGATGATGGATACCAAAGATATATGGGTGACTGGTTAATGCCTTCATCTTTGTTTCCCCGCGGTATAAAACCATTAGCTCATGATATTAAGCGTTGTGGAAAAAAAACGGCAATATGGTTAGCTCCATTTATCGTCCAAGAAGAGTCGGAGATTTTTCGTAACCACAAAGATTGGTTGGTTACGCATCAAGACGGATCGCCACTTAAGGCTGAAGAAGTGACGTATGGTGGCTGGCGCTGTACGCCCTGGTATATTTTGGATGCCACTAATCCAGATGTTCATGAGCACCTCATCAACATAATGACGGTCATGCGCAAAGATTGGGGTATTGAGCTCTTTAAATTAGATGCGTTATTTTGGGGAGCGTTAAAAGGTACCCGTGAACAAAATGGGATTACGGGAGTAGAAGCCTACCGCATGGGTATGAGTGCGATTAATCAAGGCGCAGGTAGTGCACTAGTGCTGGGTTGTAATGCTCCTTTTTGGCCGTCATTAGGACTGGTTGATGCTATGCGAGTGTCAGATGACGTTGAGCGTAATGGTCAGCGATTTATTCAGATTGCCCGCGAGACATTTTTCCGCAGTTGGCAACATAGAAAACTTTGGCAAGTTGATCCAGATTGCGCCACTTTAATATCTTTGTCTAATAAGGCCATAGAATCGCACTACCTTGAATTTCATCGTAATGTGTTACTGGCTTGTGGCGGTATTTTAATGTCGGGAGATCCACTCAACCACATATCCCATTTTGCCAAAAGTACGCTGTCACGCCTTTTTGTGCGTCACAAGCATAACCAAAATTCGGCGCGGTTTTCGTCTCTGTCTCTTGATCACGCCTATTTGAAAATGAATGATAAAAGTGATCTGCATTGCCTGTTTAATTTTGATTCCTCGATTCGAGTTATGTGTTTGACGTCTCGTATAGCGGTAGATTGGCATGACTATTGGAGTGGTGAAAAGCTAAACGATAAACCTGTTGATGTACTTGAAGTGAGTTTGCCGCCTAGAGCGAGTTTGGCCATTTTAACCAAGCGATGAGAGTGGGCCTCGCTAATGTTTTTCTGCTGAGCTACTATACCGAGTGTTTTTACGAATAGGCTTCGCTAATGTTATGTCGATTATCTTAGGTATTGATCCTGGCTCCAGAGTCACAGGTTATGGTGTAATCCGCCAAGTAGGGCGTCATCTACATTATTTGGGTAGTGGCTGTATCCGTACCTCAGAAAATGATTTGCCTGGCCGTCTTAAACAAATATACGCTGGTGTCACTGAAATCATTACCCAATTCCAACCTGATGTGTTTGCTATTGAACAAGTCTTCATGGCTAGAAACGCTGATTCTGCGCTGAAGTTAGGGCAAGCGAGAGGCAGTGCAATAGTGGCTGCTGTCAATGCTGAACTTCCAGTCTATGAATATGCGGCTCGTTTGATTAAGCAAGCGGTAGTGGGAACTGGAGGAGCAGATAAAGATCAAGTTCAGCACATGGTGCAGTCCATTCTCAAACTGCCTGCGAAACCACAATCCGATGCTGCAGATGCACTTGGCGCGGCGATATGCCATGCCAATACGAATAAGACGCTGGTTGCACTAGCAGGGCAAGCAGTCAGTGCACGAAGAGGGCGATACCGTTAACTTCGTAGTATTCATACAATAAAGAACTGGATAAACATCCAGTTCTTTATTATTCTGTCATAAATCCATCGATAAAGAGTGTTGAATGTGATCGGACGTTTGCGTGGAATTTTACTGGAAAAACAACCCCCAGAGCTATTAATTGAGGTCAATGGTATTGGCTATGAAGTTCAAATGCCGATGAGCTGCTTTTATGAATTACCGCATGTAGGTGAAGAGGCAATTATTTATACACATTTTGTGGTTCGTGAAGATGCGCAGCTTTTATACGGATTCAATACGGTGAAAGAACGCGCTTTGTTTAGAGAAGTCATAAAAGCGAATGGTGTTGGGCCCAAGTTGGGATTGGGCATACTCTCGGGGATGACGGCAAGTCAATTTGTATCCACGGTTGAACGCGAAGACATCTCTACGCTTGTGAAATTGCCAGGCGTTGGTAAAAAAACCGCTGAGCGACTCGTGGTAGAGATGAAAGACAGGCTCAAAGGGTGGGGAGCCGGAGACTTGTTTACTCCTTACACGGATGAGGCGCCAATAGACGCGATTGAACATAACAAAGTGAACAACGCTGAAGAAGAAGCAGTGAGTGCTTTGCTTGCACTTGGTTATAAACCGACTCAAGCTTCTAAGGTTATCTCCCAAGTGAAAACTCAGGACATGAGTAGCGAAGAGCTGATACGCGAAGCACTGAAGTCCATGGTTTAGATCATGATTAGGAACCGTTAATGATTGAAGCTGATCGTTTAATTGCCCCCGATAGCAATGCCTATAAAAATGAAGATGTTATTGATAGAGCAATTCGCCCCAAAAAGCTTATAGATTACCAAGGTCAGGACCATGTTCGTGACCAAATGGAAATTTTTATTAAAGCAGCAAATCTCAGGCAAGAAGCACTAGACCATCTGCTTATCTTTGGTCCTCCAGGGCTTGGAAAAACGACGTTAGCCAATATTGTAGCGAACGAAATGGGCGTTAATATACGTACAACCTCAGGACCTGTGCTTGAAAAAGCCGGTGACTTGGCTGCTCTATTGACTAACTTGGAGGAGAATGATGTGCTCTTCATCGATGAAATTCATCGATTAAGTCCAATGGTTGAGGAAGTATTGTATCCGGCGATGGAAGATTATCAGCTGGATATCATGATTGGTGAAGGTCCAGCGGCGCGATCTATCAAAATTGACTTGCCTCCTTTTACTCTGATTGGAGCGACAACAAGAGCGGGCTCTCTTACCTCACCTCTGCGCGATCGCTTTGGCATTACTCAGCGGCTTGAGTACTATAAAATTCCTGATCTGCAGCACATCGTCCAGCGCAGTGCCGCCTGCTTAGGGTTGTCAATGGAAAAAGAAGGTGCTCTTGAAGTTGCTCGGCGAGCACGAGGCACCCCGCGTATTGCCAATCGTCTCCTGCGCCGAGTTCGTGATTATGCTGAAGTGAAAGGAGATGGCCATATTTGTGCAGATATTGCTGATAAGGCTTTAAATATGCTGGATGTTGACGTGCAAGGCTTTGATTATATGGATAGAAAGCTGCTGTTAGCTATTATGGAAAAATTTGCAGGTGGACCCGTCGGTTTAGACAATATGGCTGCAGCCATTGGTGAGGAAAAAGATACCATTGAAGATGTATTAGAACCTTACCTAATCCAGCAAGGGTATTTGCAGAGAACCCCAAGAGGTCGTATTGCTACAGACAGAGCGTATTTACATTTCGGGATTGAAAAATAAGTTTTCAGAGCCAGACATGATCTGTCTGGTTCTGATTTTTTGTGAGTCAGATCGCAATAATGAAACATTTATAATATTAATAAAGTAACTTAAACTTATAAGATGTTAATCAGTTGTTCTTCGTATACGCCTCTTACCCTTCCAAAATAACCGCAAATTAACAAAAGCTCGTATAAACTATTGATATAGATCAAAGTGGTGGTTTTTTAATCAAGAATGTCAAGTAAAACTTGATTGAAATCAAAGCGAAGCCCAAATACAAACCTTTTGAAAGAGCTCATTATTAGCAGTAGTATTAGTACAAGCTATATTAGCTTGTGCTTAACAATTAACTAACCGTTATGGTACATTTTTGCAACAATAGGTCAACCTTGGCAACATTGTTTCTTCCGTTTCAATGGTTACTTTGCTGCACTAATGTAAAAAGTGTCATCAGGTGACACATAGGAGTAAACATGATTGATGTTGTCGATCTGTCGCGGTTGCAGTTTGCGCTTACTGCGATGTATCACTTCCTCTTCGTACCACTGACTCTGGGTATGGCGTTCCTTTTAGCCATTATGGAATCCTTGTACGTAATGACGGACAAGCAAATCTACAAGGACATGACCAAGTTCTGGGGTAAGCTTTTTGGTATTAACTTTGTGCTTGGTGTTGCGACTGGCCTCACTATGGAGTTCCAGTTTGGTACAAACTGGTCATATTACTCCCACTATGTCGGTGATATTTTTGGTGCACCGCTTGCCATTGAAGCTTTGGTAGCTTTCTTTCTTGAATCCACTTTCGTTGGTTTATTCTTCTTTGGTTGGGACAGACTGACTAAACGACAGCACTTAGCAGTGACTTGGCTAGTTGCACTCGGTTCAAACTTCTCAGCACTTTGGATTTTGGTGGCAAATGGTTGGATGCAAAATCCCGTAGGAGCTGAATTTAATTTTGAAACCATGCGCATGGAAATGGTGAGCTTTGCCGAAGTAGTGTTGAACCCTGTCGCTCAGGTCAAGTTCGTTCATACGGTGGCGTCTGGCTATACCACTGGTGCCATGTTTGTACTTGGTATTAGTGCCTACTATCTACTCAAAGGTCGTGATATCGCATTTGCACGCCGCTCGTTTGCTATCGCGGCTTCATTTGGTATGGCTTCTGTCATCTCGGTTATTGTTCTTGGCGATGAGTCCGGCTACGAGCTTGGTGAAGTACAGAAAGTGAAACTGGCTGCGGTCGAGGCTGAGTGGCATACAGAGCCTGCGCCAGCCTCATTTACCTTGTTCGGAGTTCCGAATCAGGAAACGATGAACACAGATTATGCGATAAAAATTCCTTACTTAATGGGTATTATCGCAACCCGTTCAATCGATGAACAGGTCACAGGTCTCCGCGATCTAAGAGATGAGCATGTGGATCGCATCCGCAATGGTATGTATGCCTATGGCCTTTTAGAGAAGCTTCGTGAAGGTGACAAGTCTGAAGAAAATATGTCCGCTTTTGATGAAGTAAAAGGTGACTTAGGATATGGACTGTTACTTAAGCGCTACACAGAAAATGTGGTGGATGCTTCCGAAGAACAAATTCAAGCCGCCGCAGATGACTCTATTCCAACCGTATGGCCACTATTTTGGTCGTTTAGAATTATGGTCGCTTGTGGCGTTGTAATGTTACTTGTGTTTGGTGCTGCGTTTATTCAGACATGTCGTCAAAAAATTGAGCAGAAGCCATGGGTTCTTAAAGCTGCGTTGCTCAGTATTCCTCTTCCTTGGATTGCTGTGGAAGCTGGATGGTTCGTCGCCGAATTTGGTCGTCAGCCGTGGGCAGTGGGTGAAATCCTTCCAGTGAATGTTGCAGCTTCTGCGCTAACAGCGGGAGAAATTTGGACATCCTTGTTTGCCATTTTGACTTTGTACACTTTGTTTTTAATTGCCGAAGTCTACCTCATGCTCAAGTTCGCTCGCAAAGGCCCTAGTAGCTTGAAAACTGGGCGTTATCATTTCGAACAGAATTCTGACTCTTATGAAAGTAAAGTCAGCCGACAAGTAGACGCGTAAAGCACGGAGAAAACTTATGTTTGATTATGAAATCTTACGACTTATCTGGTGGGTATTGATTGGTGTTCTTCTAGTCGGCTTTGCGGTAACAGATGGTTTTGATATGGGGGTGGGTGCTTTAGTGCCTGTGATAGGTAAAAACGACAGTGAGAGACGAGTGATGATCAACTCTATTGCACCTCACTGGGAAGGTAACCAAGTTTGGCTTGTGACCGCTGGTGGTGCGTTATTTGCCGCATGGCCCTTGGTGTATGCCACTTCTTTTTCCGGCTTTTACTTGGCAATGATCCTAACGTTAGCGGCCTTATGGCTTCGCCCACTCGGGTTAGCATACCGTTCGAAAATTGAAGACGAGAAGTGGAGAGCGACATGGGATGTTTGTATTTCAGTCAGTGGTTTCGTTCCCCCAATTATCTTTGGTGTCGCATTTGGAAACCTGTTGCAAGGCGTTCCTTTTAAGCTGAATGAATTTTTGATGCCGACTTACCAAGGCTCTTTCTTTCAACTACTAAATCCATTTGCTTTGCTATGTGGTTTGGTCAGCTTATTTATGATCATCATGCAAGGTGCAACATGGCTGCAGCTCAAGACAACCAAGGATGTTCACGCCCGTTCACGCAGTGTGGCACAGATTACTGGGTTATTGACCATTGCAGCCTTTGTTGCAGCAGGTTTCTGGGTTCAGAATATTGACGGTTACGTCATCACTAGTGCCTTAGATCATAACGCTGCATCAAACCCGCTGGCAAAAGAAGTGGTTAGTCGAACGGGTGCTTGGATGAACAATTTTAAGCAATATCCACTGATGTGGACTGCGCCAGCATTGGGAGTTGTGATGTCCTTGGTGACGGTAATAGCTTCGCGTCTTGACCGAGGCGGGATTGCTTTCTTCGCATCAAGTGTCGGTAATGCGGGCATTATCTTCACAGCGGGTTTAGCCATGTTCCCGTTTATCATGCCCTCGAAGCTAATGCCAAGCCATAGTCTGACCATGTGGGATGCCACTTCATCTGAGCTAACACTTAACTTAATGACAGGCGTAGCCTTTATCATGGTACCTGTAATTCTCGGTTATACCTCGTGGACATACTATAAGATGTTTGGGCGTCTGGATAATAAGTTCATCGAAGACAACAAAGATTCACTGTACTAAGGAGCAAAGATTATGTGGTATTTCGCATGGATTCTAGGTGTATTACTGGCATGTGCATTTGGCATTATCAATGCGCTTTGGTTAGAGCACACCGAAATGATGGATAAAGACAGTGATTAGCATCGCGGGGCCGGTCACAAGACTACATGCTCCAATGGATAAGGTTCTGCTGCGAGCCTTATCTCTGATACTTGGCTTCTATCATGTTGCTCTGGTTATGTGGGACCCTAAGCTATATGCCGAACAAATAGGTGGCTTTAATATTGTTATTACGCCACTTATGATTTGGGCTATGTGCTCAAGCATGGTGTTCGGGTTGGCATTTAAGCCGCAAAATTGGTATTGGCAAGTTTTGTTTAGTCCCTACTTCTCAATATCGATTCTTATATATTTGACGGCGGTAAGAATGTTCTGAGCTTTTATAGCTGAGCCAATGTCGATAAATTGGATAGCACCGCGATTTTTATCACGGTGCTATTTTTTAATGTAATGAAAATACGTCACTATTCCTTGCCCAAACCGTATTGAAGTGAGGTATAGTAAGGTAAATCATATTGACCTAGGGAAGAGCGTGGATACAAATCAACCCATATTTGAGTTTCCAGTCACCGTATATTATGAAGATACCGATGTTGGAGGTATGGTCTACCACGCCAACTTTCTGAAATTCTTCGAGCGCTGCCGCACTGAATGGTTAACTCAAATTGGTATGTCAAATTCAAGCCTGAGGGAACAAAATATTAGTTTTGTAGTCCGACATGTGGATATGGACTTTTTACAGGGTGCTCGTCTAGAGGATCGCCTAGTAGTTAAAGCGACTGTTGCAAAAGCTCAGAAAGCTTCCATGACCTTCTGTCAGGAGATCGTAAATCCTGAGGGGAATATATTGTGTAAAGCAATGATTAAGGTAGCATGCATCGATACTCAAAAAATGAAGCCTAGAGCCTTACCGCAAAAAATTATTATGGAGTTTACTCAAAGTGACCGCTGATATTTCAATGCTTGATCTATTTCTTCAAGCTAGCTTACTCGTAAAAATTGTGATGCTCACGTTATTGGGTATGTCTATTGTGTCTTGGGCCATGATCATTAAACGCAGCAAAGTCTTGTCTAAAGCCGCAAAGGGTGCAGAAGCTTTTGAAGATCAATTTTGGTCAGGAGCAGACCTTGCCGCGCTTTATCAAAATGCAAAGAAACGCAAAGATGATCTAAGCGGGACGGAAGAAATTTTTTACTCAGGTTTTACGGAATTTGCACGTTTAAGAAAAACCAACGCTGAGTCGCCTGATTTTATTATGGAAGGTACAGGTAGAGCAATGCGAGTGGCTGTCGCTCGTGAAGTTGATGAGCTTGAAACAAATTTACCTTTCCTTGCCACGGTTGGTTCTATAAGTCCATACATAGGCTTGTTTGGTACGGTATGGGGTATTATGCACGCCTTTATTGCTTTGGGTGAAGTGAAGCAAGCAACTTTATCCATGGTTGCGCCCGGGATAGCTGAAGCGTTAGTTGCGACTGCTATGGGTCTGTTTGCTGCTATTCCTGCAGTAATGGCTTATAACAGATTGAGTAACAAAGTGGGCAAGCTAGAGCATACCTATGCCACTTTCTCTGAAGAATTTCACAGTATTTTGCACCGCCAAGCGATGGCTGGTCGTGATTCTGCCAATAGGGGCTAAAATCAATGGCTGGTTATCAACCTAAAAAGCGAAAAATGACCGCAGAGATTAACGTTGTTCCGTATATTGACGTCATGTTAGTTCTGCTGATCATTTTTATGGTGACTTCTCCCTTTGTGACTCAGGGGGTTGATGTTGAACTGCCTAAAACGTCCACAGCAAAACCAGCGTCTGAACTAGCAGGTGATAATGATGCGAGCTTTATCATTGTTGAGATTGACCGAGATGGTAATCTGGGTGTGAGCGTGAATGATGAGGAAGTGACTCGCGGGCTTTCGCTACAAGACGTCATTGTGCGGATTAAAGCAGAGCTGTCACTTAAGCCAGACTCTCCTGTTGCCGTGGGCGGTGATGCAGCAACACCCTATGCACAAGTTGTTTTGGTATTAGATGAATTAAGTCGAGCGGGGATCCCTAAAGTAGGGTTGCTCACCGAGATAAAGGAATAAGCGCTCTCTGGTTATGAAAGATAGTAAGCCGAAAAAAAAGAGTGGTTACGGTAAATCAATCGTTATCTCCGTGATACTTCATGCGTTGCTGCTCATAGCACTGGTGTGGGGGGCAGACTTTACTATGTCCAAGCCAGAGCCATCAGGCAAAATGGTTCAGGCTGTGGTAATTGATCCTAGCCTTGTTCGCCAGCAAGCGCAGCAAATACGCAGCCAGCGAGAAGCAGCGGCCAAAAAAGAGCAAGAACGTTTAGACAAGCTACGCCGTGAGAGTGAGCAATTGGAAAAAAATCGCAAAGCGGAAGAAGAACGCATCCGTAAGCTGAAAGAGCAACAAGCGCTTGAAGCAAAAGCAGCCCGTGAAGCTGAGAAAGCGAGACAAGAAAAGGAAAAAGAGCGTAAAGCGGCTGAGCTTCGAGTTCGTCAAGAAAAGGAACGGGCAGCCAAGTTAGAAGCTGAGCGTAAAGCCAAAGAAGCGGCCGTTGCCAAAGCGGAGAAAGAGCGTATTGCCCGTGAGAAAGCGGCTCAGAAAGCTGAAAAAGAGCGTATCGCGAAAGAAAAGGCGGCCAAAGAAGCGGCAGAAAAAGCACGCAAAGAAAAACAACGGCTTGAGCGACTTGAACGAGAGCGTAAGGAGCAAGAAGCGGCACTGAATAATATCTTTTCAGGTTTAGAAACTGAAGTTGAACAGAATAGTGCCGCTCAATCCCAGTTTCTTGCCGATGAACGTTCTCGGTTTATCGAAAAATATAGAATTGCCATTGAACAAAACCTATTAAAAGAAGATGCGTTTTTTGGTAAAGAGTGTGTGTTGAATATACAGCTCATACCTACAGGTGACTACAAAGCTATTGTTTCTTCTGCCAAAGTCGTCGCAGGTGATACTAGCCTTTGCCGAGCCGCCAAAGCCGCGATTGTTCAGGCAAAAGAATTTGACTTTCCGAAAGAAGCACAGTTACAACGAGAGTTTAGAGATTTCAATTTTAGATTCAAACTATAGGGAATTATAGTGAAAATTAATATTAATCGCATGATGGTTAAGTTGTTGAGCTTGTTGGTTTTACTACAGCCAATGTTAGCGAGTGCTAAGCTGGAAATCGTGATTACAGACGGTATCGATTCGGCTAGACCAATCGCTATTGTGCCATTTAAATGGCAAGGGCCCACCGCCTTACCCCACGATGTATCAGCAGTGATTGCTTCAGACTTGCAGCGCAGTGGTAAGTTTAGCCCTGTGCCAACCGGTAAGATGCCTCAAACGCCATATAGTGATAGTGAGGTTCATTTTGAAAAGTGGACAGGTTTGGGGGTTGACTCCCTACTCACTGGTACCATTTCACAAAATGCACAAGGCGACTACGTCATTCAATACCAGTTAATTGACGTCGTTCGCGGACAATTAACACAAGGTCAAGGCAAAGCTTTGAGCCCCGATGGTCAGTTAGTTATGTCAAAGGAGCATGTCTTGTTTAGCAAGCGTGCGACTGTGCCCGGTGAAAGGCTGCGTGAATACGCTCACCGGATCTCAGATTTAGTTTATAAAGAATTGACCGGTGAGCGTGGTGCATTTTTGACCCGTATTGCATACGTGGTTGTGAATGAAAAAGATACCTATGCCTATCAGCTAAGAGTGGCCGACTACGATGGTTACAACGAGAAGCTAGTACTGCGTTCTAAGCAACCTCTTATGTCGCCCGCTTGGTCTCCCGATGGTAAAAAACTTGCTTATGTGAGCTTTCAAAATGGCCAGGCTGAAATCTTTATTATGAACATCTACACGGGTAAGCGTGAGAAAATCACCTCTTATCCTCGTCATAATGGGGCACCTAGATTCTCACCTGATGGCAATAAGTTAGCACTTGTATTGTCTAAAACGGGCAGTTTGCATGTGTATACGCTGGACTTAAACACTCGTAAGCTGACGCAAATTACACGTGGTCGCTCAAACAATACCGAACCTTTTTGGCACCCTGATGGTAAATCATTGATCTTTACATCAGATCAGGGTGGTAAACCACAAATATATAAAGTAGATTTGGCAAACGGCTCAACTAAGCGTCTGACTTGGCAAGGTAGTCAGAATCTTGGTGGGCAGATTACACCGGATGGTCGCTTTTTGGTCATGGTAAATCGTACCAATTCTGGTTTCCATTTAGCGAAACAAGATTTGGAAACAGGATCAGTGCAGATTCTAACCAAAACTTTGCTAGATGAATCACCGAGTATCGCACCAAACGGTGGTATGGTAATTTACAGTTCTATCTTTAATCAGACCAATGTACTCTCTATGGTCTCGATAGATGGACGCTTTAAAGCTCGATTACCCGCAACAAATGGTCGTGTGCGTGCTCCGGCATGGTCACCATATTTGTAGCCAGTAATATGTATCAAAACTAAGGAAAATATAACAATGCAACTAAACAAAGTTCTTAAGGGGCTATTAATTGCGCTACCAGTTCTAGCGGTTACCGCATGTAGTTCAAGCGATGACGCAGCAAACGCTACTGGCTCTGAAACGAACCAATCAACTTCTGGCTCAGCAAACGGTGTTGACACCACAGTTGTTTCACCAATTGGAGAAAATGGTCAGCTTTCTGAAGAAGAACTGAAAGAGCAGGCTCTTCGTGAGTCACAAACTATCTACTTTGCGTTTGATAACGCCACTATTGCTAGTGACTACGAAGAAATGCTAGCGGCCCACGCTTCTTACTTAAGTAAAAATCCTTCACTTAAAGTGACAGTGGAAGGTCATGCTGATGAGCGCGGTACACCAGAATACAATATCGCTTTGGGTGAGCGCCGTGCAAATGCAGTGGCGAAGTATCTACAAGCATTGGGTGTTCAAGCGGACCAAATCTCAATTGTTAGCTACGGTGAAGAGAAGCCTCTTCTAATGGGTCAATCTGAAGATATTTATGCAAAAAACCGTCGTGCGGTTTTAGTATACTAATCAGGGATAACTCTTATGTTCAGTAACCTTAAGCGCGTCATTACGCTTACGTTACTGGCAAGTACAGCGAACTCAGTGTTCGCTGTACCAGCCCCAGTATCAGATGTGAGTGGCACTACTGCTTCGGTATCCTCTTATGCCGGTGCGGCAAATGAAACGGATGTCCAGCGTCTTGAACGATTGCTTGAAAATCGCAATCGTATGCAGTTGCAAATGCAGCAGCAACTAGATGATATGGCCTTGGAGATTAACGATCTTCGTGGACAGCTGGAAAAAAACAGCTATGACATGCAGCAAATGCTTGAGCGCCAGCGCGAGCTTTTTATCGAGCTTGATAAAGTTCGTAGTCAGGCGAGTTCTGCCCCCCTTGCAGAAACAACAAAAAACAATGTTGCTCCCGAGGGTAAGTTCAGCACCAATGCAAATGAGCAAACGGCTTACCAAGATGCGGTTGACCTCATTTTAAAGAAACGTGACTATGCGGGTGCTATCTCAGCATTTCAGCAGTTCCAAAAAGATTACCCTGATTCGACATTTACACCGAACACTCATTACTGGCTAGGACAGCTTTACTTTGCGAAGAAGCAGGACAAGCAAGCGGCTGAAAGTTTTGCAGCTGTCGTCGCTTATCCCAAGTCCAACAAACGAGCAGATGCTTTAGTCAAGCTCGGAGATATAGCCAAGCGCAACAACAATGCGGCGCAAGCAACAAAGTACTATCAACAGGTTATCGATGAGTACCCGAGCAGTGCTTCCGCGAAACTTGCCCAAGAGCGAATTAAATAGAAAAAAGGAGCGTGTGTCGCTCCTTTTTCAATAGGGTATCACTAAACATCGAGCAACTAATTATGCGCTAAACTGGCATCTCTAACTGAGTTGGGGTTACAATATACGGATTATTAAACGTTGCCTAGAGCAAGAGCAATGAGCCACATTTTGAATACTATTGACACTGCCTATCCATTTCCGCCCAAGCCGATCCCTTTGTCCGATGAACAAAAGCAGACACACATAAAAAATATTAAGTTGTTGCTGAAAGAAAAAGACGCGGTACTGATCGCTCACTATTATACCGATCCAGAAATACAGGCCCTCGCAGAAGAAACTGGTGGTTTCGTTGGCGATTCATTAGAGATGGCGAAGTTTGGTAATCGCCACCCAGCCAGCACCTTAGTGATTGGTGGGGTACGTTTTATGGGAGAGTCAGCAAAAATCTTGACGCCAGAAAAACGCATTCTTATGCCCACACTTGAAGCGGAATGCTCTCTTGATTTAGGCTGTCCTGCGGACAAATTCTCAGAATTTTGTGATGCACACCCGGATCATACCGTGGTTGTCTATGCCAATACATCCGCTGCAGTTAAAGCGCGAGCCGATTGGGTGGTGACTTCCAGTATCGCTCTGGATATTGTCGAACATATTGACTCTGAAGGAAAACCGATCATTTGGGGCCCCGATAGACACCTAGGTTCCTATATTGCCAATAAGACAGGAGCAGATATGCTGCTTTGGAATGGTGAGTGTGTCGTTCACGATGAATTTTCAGCAGATGCCTTGCGCAAAATGAAAGGCCTATACCCTGACGCTGCGGTTTTAGTTCACCCTGAGTCGCCCGCAAGTGTGGTTGATCTAGCGGATGCAGTTGGTTCAACAAGCCAGCTAATAAAAGCGGCGAAAGAGTTACCTAACCAACAAATGATTGTCGCAACAGACAAAGGCATCTTTTTCAAGATGCAGCAATTGGTGCCTGAGAAGGAACTGATTGAAGCACCAACAGCCGGGGCAGGCGCGACGTGTCGTAGTTGTGCTCATTGCCCTTGGATGGCGATGAATGGCCTTCAAGCTATAGAAAAAGCGTTAAGCCAAGGAGGTGAAGACCATGAAATTTTCGTTGACGAGGAATTGCGCGTTAAATCGTTGATCCCTCTAAATCGTATGCTTGATTTTGCTGAACAACTGAACATTAGGGTAAAAGGTAACGCATAATTGTTTCAGCCAAAGCTCACATAGAAATAAGCCAGCGTTCAAGTCGCTGGCTTTGTTAATGTTGGTTTTTAAGCTAGGTGAAAAGCCAATAACCCGTGGGATTATCTGGACACTGATAGGGTCCGCATTCGGCAAAAGTCGACAAAATATTAAGCGCAACGACAGCCAGCGCTAGCAGACAAACCCAACGACCAATGCTGTTCATCTCAAAAGCCTTTGAACTCCATTCTTCTCGCCACAGTATTAATAGTATTGCAACGGCCAACATGGTCACAACAAACAAGACAAACGCCCACGTATAGTAATGCATACCAAATATGGGACTACCATAGCCAGGTGTTCCTGGTATTACGTGTAAGGAAATCTGGCGCAATGAGGTTGCGGCGCCAAACAGTGTACCTACCAATACTATGCCGTAGTGGCGTTGTTCGGGGCCATATTTGACATTGAGTAGGAAGCCGAACATTACCATGATAAATCCAACCCGTTGAAGTAGACACAGTGGGCAGGGCAGTTCATTGAGCGCGAATTGGAGAATGAATCCAATCAGGAGTACTAAAGTCATACCCAACAAGCCAAGGGTATTCAGTAAACTAATATGATTACGGTTCATGGCGTCTCCTCACAGCAAGATGGATAGTGCATCATTGGCATGATGATGAAACCAGTATACGCTGAGTATGACTGATACAGAAAACAACCCAAAGCTCATCGATTTCTTTCCTGTAAATGCACACAGCATAGCGATAAAGAGCATGAGTAAGATTAAAGACATCATTGGAAACCCCCTTTATGATTTTGTCATCTACGATAAGAATTACTGTTCGATTTGTGGTTAACTTAGGGTTTGAAAGTTGCTATTTATAGGGCTATACGCATAGCCTCAGAGGTTAGTAAACAGAATAAGATTACGAAATGCAATGGCTCCTTAGATAAAAATACTGCTGTACTGCGTGGCTGTGATTAAACAACCCCAGAACAAGGTCATCTATGTTTCTAAAACAAAAGGCGCACGTCCACCGTTCGTGCGCCTTCACCTCAAATAACTTTATTACCCAATGAGCATAGATTTATTTTTTTCTTCCAACAGAGCCCACCAATTTACGATACTTGGCTCGTGGTGTAATTCCTCATAATCAATAGTTACACCAAGCCGATTGAGTTCTGAAGCAATCTTTTTCATTCGGCCAGAATCGAACCCACAATTTAACAGATTTTTTTCTGGGTCTAATCTGTTAGAGTCTTCCATTAGTGCTTGGACTTTTTCGTAAAGCCATTGATAACTCACCACTGGCTTCGGCTCTAGAACGGTTTGTGTATTGATGACATACCCCGTGTAGTTAGCCACATAACTCAATGCACTAATGTGATCTTGATATGATAAATCCGCTACAGCGTCACTGACCATAAACGCCTGAATATTTTTCTTCAGGGCATCGGTAGCGGTGATTCTGCAACCTAAGTTAGCATACAAGCCGGTGATCAGCAGTTGGTCTCGACCGAGTTCTTGTAGGTGCTGGGCAAGTTCATCGGATTGCATTGCGCTGTAATGAGACTTACTAATCACGATATCGCCCTCTTCTGGAGCAATAAAGGGAGTGATCATCTTTGAGCAAGGGGTGATTTCTTCGAACCCCCAAAAATCCTCGATTAAAGCATGTGTATGGCTTATGGTATTAAATGTTATTTGAGTATAGATAACAGGTATACCTTTTCGTTTTGCCCATTGTTTTATTTTGGCAATATTTCCTAGCAGGGTAGGGAGTAAAAATGAATCTGGTTCGTATATATCAACAAAATAGTGCTGCATATCATGGATCAGTAGCACGGTTCTGTTTGAGTCGAGCTGCCAGTCTGTTTTGTTCAAAAACGAGACTTTACTCGGCATAGGATAACTGACGTTTGTTGGTAGTGGCATGGCCTTATTCCTCAAATTTCTTTGGCCTTCGACAAGGCGAATTGATAGATTGGTTAATGCAACAAGTTTCATTTTAGTGCAGTTTGCCAATTTTGCGCTTCAAACTACCCAAATCAATGCGGGTTTCTGTCACGCCTTGTGTACATTAAAACTGCCACTTAGAGTATGGTTAAAGAAATCATGGTTAGACACCAAGAGTAATGTCCATATTATCTATTTAATAAATATAAACTTTATTGAAAAATGTGACTGTTCATATAACAATGGCTTCGATAGCAAAATCGTCAATAATGAGCATGGAAATGTTCACGTCAGCAATAGGACGGATAATTGAAGCTAAGTGTGATTTCATGTGGGTTTCTAGATTCACATTCATCCTGCTTATCTGAAGTGTCTATCAATATAAAAAGGAACCAGCAAGGTTCCGCTAGGTGATAAAAAGAAGGTGTAGTATGTTCGATTCTTCCAATCTTCCCGATGAAAACTCAAAGAGGTTTGTCGCGGTACTCAATAAAAAAATAGAAATGGGTAGATTATTCAATG
Source organism: Vibrio zhanjiangensis (assembly GCF_030161235.1). Taxonomy (GTDB): domain Bacteria; phylum Pseudomonadota; class Gammaproteobacteria; order Enterobacterales; family Vibrionaceae; genus Vibrio; species Vibrio zhanjiangensis. The sequence goes on from NZ_BSPW01000024.1 coordinate 211,561, forward strand.
CGCTAGGTCACATGTCGGTGGGGCTCGTCGATCAAGTCGGTGATGTTGCAAAGCTATGTTTTTTACAATATCAAGATAAGGATGAAGGCATACACCCATCGATTTCACATTATCCTTTCATTGTCCTAAAAGCGGACAACTCGAATAAAATTCGAAAAGTTCGCAATGAGCTCCTAGAGCGAAACATTCCATTTACCGATTTTACAGACACCATGATTGTAGGTTCGTCAGAGCAACAAGTTATGGCGACATCTGAGAAAGCAGAGCAAGATTTAGAGTATTTTGGTATTTGTATGTTTGGCGATACAGCAGAGCTAAAAGAAATAACGGGTAAGTTCAGCCTTTTTAAGTAAACGGTAACAAGGGCAAGGCAAATATGACCTGATAAAAGCCGCCCTTTTTCCTCGTTTATTAATAATCCCTCAACATCGCATTTCCATAGTGATTAGGTCCCAAACTTGACCATCCCAAGAGCGTTTTCCTTTTTCAAGGGAAGTCTCGACAAAACCTAACGACTCATAACAACGTTTTGCTGTTTTATTTGTGTTGAACACAACCAGTGATAACATTTCAGCTTGGTATTTTTCTTTTGCTAAAGCAATAAGCTGCTTTAACATCAGTTTTGCGATGCCTTGCCCTCGAAAGTGCTCAGGTACAAAAACCCGGCATATGCGAAAGTGCGTACCTGAGACTTTAAATAATTCCACGAATCCAGCCTCTGTACCCTCTACGACAAAGATAAATGGAAAAACATTGGTTTGGCTACAGTGCTCATGTATTTGAATTCTATCTAAAGGGAAGTTGAAATTTGGACCACCCCATTGATAATTGAGTTTTTCACAGTCAATCCACTGGATAAGCAGGTTGTAATCTTTAGTATTAAATGCTCTTAGGTCCATGGGTGTGTTTCTTAATGGCTGTTTTATTTATTTTGTCTCTTGTCTAAGCTACTGCATATGTCGCCTTAACAGGTAACTACATGCTAATAACCTGATATAAATCACATTTATAGGTTTGTGACTGTTGTTTATCTTTGATAAATCCTAGTTTGTTTTATATTCGTCCACCTTACTGAATATATGGTGCACTTATGGGCATATGGTTAGTCGTCAAAAAATGGTTTGAGTCGCATGTCTTTCATATTAGTAATAAAAATATTCTTATTTTAAGCGTTCTGTATGTCGGACTTTCATGGTGGCTACTTTGGCTTGCTGGCGAAGTTGATCTGACACAAAACGGCTCACAGTTTATTTATTACTTGATGGTGACCGCCTCAACGGTGGGTTATGGCGACTTATCACCTTCATCGGATTCAGGCAAATGGGCTGTGGCATTATTTGTAATTCCGGGTGGTTTAAGTTTATTTGCTGCGGTGTTGGGCCGAGCGGCATCAGGAGCGATAGAGTATTGGCGGGCAGGCATACTAGGTAAGCGGAGAATTAGGATGGATAATCACATATTACTTTTGGGTTGGAATGGCCAGCGCACAATGCATCTCATTCGTATGTTGCAGCATGAAGAAGAAGGTAAACGCCCGATTGTGTTGTGCTGCCGTTCTGAGATTGAAAATCCATTACCCGGTCAAATTGGCTTTGTCAAAGTGACCAGTTATACCGATTCACAAGAAATGAAACTCACCAATGTGGATCAGGCAAGCTGCATCATTGTTGATAACCTTGAAGATGATATTACTTTATCAGCCTCGCTTTATTGTGCAAACGTCAATCCAAATGCTCATCTTCTGGCCTATTTTAAAGACGAAGCTTTAGGGCATCTTCTAAGCCAACATTGTCCTAAAGCGGAATGCATTCCAGCGGTAGGCGCTGAAATGCTTGCGAAAGCGGCAGTTGATCCAGGCTCTAGTGCACTTCATCAAGAACTCTTGGCTTCCACTCGTGGAATGACCCAATATTCAACGGTTTACCCCCAAGATTCTAGTGAAACTAATGTGGAAACTCTTTTTTCGTTTTTTAAGAAAGACTATCAGTCGACATTGATCGCAATTGATACTGGCTCTGGTATCAAACTCAATCCCGAATTGAGTGCAAGAGTCTGTGCTGGAAGCCGTTTGTTTTACATTGCTGATGAGCGAATTGAAACTTTTAACTGGAAACAGGTAAAGGAAAGATAGAACACTCCCATCTATGGCAGTATTGCCCTAATCGATACTGCTCAATTCCCCTCCAAATATTACTTATCCTCGTTTTTCCAATATTGATCTTTGTCACTCGATGACCTTGCGGTGATGAAATGTTCAGATAGAAAAATAAACTCTTTATAGAACAATCATTTTTAGAGTATTCACTTTAACTAAGGTGTTTACCTGATACTGTTTGATATCTGTTCGATCCAGAATGTTGCCGAAAAAATGACTTTTTATTTTTTAAATAGCTTTTTAATAGGAAATTCGATGCAAAAAAGTTCAATTGTTTTGGCCATGGGTTTATGTACACCGTTTGTTTCTGTTGCTAGTGAGATAACGGTAACTGAAGATGCTCCGACCTCAAGAATTATAGGGGGGGTAGCGACCAATAAAAATGACTGGCCGTTTATGGCGGCTATGGTAGCCAAGTTCACTTCTGATACACAGCAAGGACAATTTTGTGGTGCAAGTTTTATTGGGGGGCGGTATGTGCTAACCGCAGCTCACTGCGTTAAAGGTATAGAACCGAGCGAATTTGATGTGGCAGTGGGTGTCCATGACTTAAGTCATATATCTAGTGAAGGACAACGCATTGCTGTTCGTTCCTACTATATGCATCAAGACTACAATAACCGTACGATGAAAAACGATATCGCTATTGTTGAATTAGAACATCCAATTGCATCACCGCAAGTTCAAGTAGCTGCAGAAGCAGATGTGAATAACTTAAATTCAGGTGATACTCTGACTGTAACAGGGTGGGGAAGGCAAGATGCTTATAATCCCTCGTCGTTTTCCAATACGCTTTTCAAAGTTGATGTGCCGTTTGTTGACAAAGGGACATGTCAAAATTTAGGGCTCGATTACTTTTTGATTGGTGATGATGCGATTTGTGCTGGCGATTTGGTGGGAGGTAAAGACTCGTGCCAAGGAGATAGCGGTGGCCCACTAATGATTAAAAATGGTAATGACTATAAGCAAGTCGGTGTTGTGAGTTGGGGCCTAGGCTGCGGGAATCCTAACGCTCCTGGAGTTTATGCTAATGTTGGCCACTTCGAAGGCAATGGCTGGATTGAAAAAAATACGGCCAATGTGAGCTACACGCAAAATACGATACTGAGAACTAGAAGTGGTCAGCATGACGTACATTTACCGATTACAAACTTCAGTGCAGAGGCCTTTAATGTGACAGACGTTATCCTACCTGCTGGGGTTAGCCTTATATCGAATAATTGTAATACAACGTTGAATACCAATGATGTTTGTTCTATTGATGTCAGAGTCGATGCATCTGTAGCGCTTGCCAGCTCGGATCGTACAACATTGAAAGTGGATACCAACCACAGTGTTGCAGGTGATTTATTGATGAATGTAGTCTATGCAGACGCAAAACCTCAGCCAAGCTCAGGAGGCGGTAAAGGTGGCACGTTTTCGTTAGCAATGATGTTGTTAGGGCTATTTGGCCTAGCTTTGAGAGCAAAAGAAAGGCATGTATAAATCTTGGCTTGGCTCGTTTTTGGTAGTATGTTCTTTGACAGGCTTTGGGTGTTACTCAAAGTCTGAAAGACAAATTGATGAAGTGAGCGTAGTGTCTCTTGCGAGTTACTCTATCAATGCTGACTCAATCGAATTTGATGCACTTTCTAACGGATGCAGTCACAATCAAGATTTTGCGATAGAAGTTGTTAATGAGACAAAACATAGTGCTCAAATTTCTATCATTAGACTGAAAGTAGATGGTTGTAGAAAAATGCCTGCCTACCAAGGGTTCAAGTTGCCCTTATATAACTCACTGATAGGGAAAGAGATTCATATCAATAATCCCAAAGGAAAAGTTATCAGCGAGTGAAATAAGTCGGCGCTCAATGAGCGCCGTTTTTATATGCTTTTGTATCAATACTTTTGGCTGGGTGAATCTAAACCTAATGCTTTTCACAGCAAAGCAATGATTTGAGTAATTTGTGATGCGTGCTGCATTAATTTGCAATTCATATATTTATTCTTGCATTATTTGTTTGTTTTATTAATCTTCAGCATTTTATTTGATATGAATGTAATGGAAGAATAATAATATGCAAAAAACACTATTGGCGGCAGTGGTAGGCTTAATCGCATCGTGCACTGCAGCTGCTCAGGGTTTAGAGACAACAGAAAAAATGGCCAGTGCGAGAATTGTAGGAGGAGCCGATGCAGACCAAAATGATTGGCCGTTTATTACCTATGTTATATCAGGAAGCAAAGCTTGTGGTGGTAGCCTTATTGGTGACAAGTATGTTTTAACCGCGGCTCACTGTGTTAAGGACAAAAGTGTTAGTGCGTTGAGTGTATATATAGGACCAGAGGACAGAGACAAAAGAGATATATACAAATATGAGTCTGTTCGTTCGTACTATATACACAGTGGCTACAACGCTACAACGTTTGCTAATGATATTGCGATTATTGAACTAGAAAACACAGTTACGACACCTCAAATAACACTGGCTACAGAAACAGAGGTGAATACGTTAACTACAACCAGTAAATTGACAGTAGCAGGTTGGGGGCTAACTCAAGAGGATGGAAGTTCTTCCAATACTCTAAAAGAAGTGTCTATACCTTATGTTGACAAAGGAACCTGCCAAAATATTGGAGGGAATTACTCCAATGTCGGCCCTTATTCAATTTGTGCTGGTGAAGAAAACAAAGATTCTTGCCAAGGGGATAGCGGTGGCCCTCTTGTTATGGGGACTGCAGGCTCATATAAGCAAGTTGGTGTTGTTAGCTGGGGATACGGTTGCGCGCAAAAAAATAAGTATGGAGTTTATTCTAACGTCGGTTACTTCAATACCAATGGCTGGATTGAGAGAAACACATCTGGCGTCAGCCATTCACCAGACATTCTACTGAAAGCCAAAAGCGGAAACTACTTCTCTACAATAGAAGTTAGAAACTATACTGACCCTGGTTCTGTCGATCCTACTTTTAGTGTGGAATCAGTTGATCTTCCACAAGGCGTGACTCTGGTAAGTAACAATTGTTCAGCGAAGTTGGAATATGGAGATGCTTGTACTATCGATATCAGCATTGACGCATCGACGGTCTATGCAAACTCAGATAAGGCAACTTTAAAAGTTATGACCGATCACCAAGTTTCGAGTGAATTACCCATTTCTATCGTCTACTCCTATGAGGAAAGAGACACGGCGTCAAATAACGGTGGAAAATCAGGTGGCTCGACTTCCTTTGCAATGATGCTTTTAGCAATCTTTGGCTTTGGCTTACGGGCCAAAAGGCAGAGATAGCACAAATACTTTTTATCGATTATTGAAGATAAGTAAAAAGCCGGCGTCTTAGCGCCGGCTTTTTACTTTATATATCTTGATCGACCAGTAAGGCGCCGCGAGCAGTGAGCCCACACAGCATAGGTGGAATGGCATTGAAGATTTCTTCAAATTGCTCTAAGCCTTCAACCCCTTGCTCAGCCAGTGTTGCCAAGCAAGTTTCTGGGTCATAAAGCATACTAATCGACAACAAAACACCACCAAGTAACGCGTTGTCTTCGCTGTTTTCAGGCATGATAGCTTCCCAGTCATCTTTAGTTAGCTGCCAGCCTTGAAGTAAGCCTTCGCAGAAGTCACGAGCGGCTTGATTAACAATATCAGCATCATCAAGTTTACACTCTGGCGGCCATACCCATTGATCTTCTAGGAGATCTGGGCGATATTCGTTCCACATTGCGATAATAAGTTCAATGTAGCTTTCCAGCTGTTCACCATCTCCAAAAGGAGCAACTTCTTCCCCGCCCCATAAAAAAGGAATCCATTCTTGGGGGGGAAGCGTATTTGGTGCTGCGGCCATTGCAGTGACAAAACCTTGAGTTTTAGGTTCGTTGATTAGCCGATCTTTTAGCTCTGGTTGGGTGAGTATTTCGTGTAATGTCAAATCAGTACCAAGCGGTCGTGTCAATTTGGGACAATACTAACAGCCCAAACGAGACATAAAAAGGCTACAGCCCGCGTATATTCGCTATAATTTAATCCAAATAGTAAAAATTCAAAGGCTTATGGAAATACGTTCTTCGCTAAAAAGAAAAAGCTTTTTAGCTCTCACTGTCTATATGGCAATTGTGATTGCCATTATCGGGTCAGTGAGTTATCTAGTGGTTGAGCCTCCGATTCGAGATCAATTGGAAAAAAATCTCGACTTAAGAACAGAATTGCTCGCGGCTGAGATTGAAGAGCCGCTCAATAGTTCTGTGGGGATTTTGCAGAGTGTGGTTGGTATCGGAAACACGGGGGATTCTCAACAGCATCAGGCCAACATGTTGCTTGAACTATTTTCAGTACTTGATGGAGTAGTGGTCAGCGGGGGGATATGGCCGATACCGTACTCTATTGACAAAACCAAAGCCTATAAAAGCTTATTTTTCAATCGCGCAAAAGATGGAAAAGTAGACCAAGTTTTCTCATGGGATAATGCCGAATCTGGGGGCTACGACAAGGAGTCTTGGTTCGCGCCTGTACTCGATAAACCACCAGGTACGGTTATTTGGTCACAAGTCTATATTGATCCCTTTACTCATGTGCAGATGATTACTGCCTCATCCCCGTATTTTGTCGACGATGAACCTGTAGGTGTTGCGACGATTGATATCTCTTTGGAAAGCCTCGTCGCTTTTGTCAGCAAGCAGGCGCAGGAATATGAGTTAGGTGTGGTACTTAAAGATTCATATGGTGATGTCATTACTGATTACAACTTCAAGGGTGTCAAAGGCATCTACATGAGTAGCACTGAGTTTGGTGATTTTCAGTGGCATATCGACGTTGTTAATGCCAATCGCTTCGTCGATGAAGAAGCCTTTTACGTTGTCACCAAAGTAGAAGCGGGCATTATTCCAATCATGCTGATATGTGTGATGATGGGTTATGTACTCATTAATCGCTTTCTTATTTCTCCCATCGTGCTCATTGCCGAAAAAGTCAATGATTCTCGAACTGGCGGAGAAATAAATGTGCGTTACAACAGTCACGATGAAATTCGCCAGCTTATTGATGCCTTCAATCAAAAAACCCAATTTCTCGAACAAGAAAAGCAAAAAGCTCAGGCATCGACCAAGGCGAAAAGTGCTTTTTTGGCAACGCTTTCACATGAAATTCGTACGCCAATGAATGGCGTGTTAGGTACAGCGCAAATTTTGATGAAGACAGATTTGAACCAAGAACAGCTAAAGCATATGAAAACCTTGTATGATTCAGGCGATCACATGATGACGCTATTGAATGAGATTCTGGACTTTTCAAAAATTGAGCAAGGCTTTTTGGAACTTGAAACACACCCATTCCCGCTGGAGTCGATATTAGGAAGTGTGAAGAGTGTCTACTATACCTTGTGTGTTGAAAAAGGCCTGCAATTTAAGGTGTATTCTGAAGTACCTCAAGGACGCTGGTATCTCTCAGATAAAGCACGCCTGCGTCAAGTGCTGTTTAACTTACTCAATAATGCGGTGAAATTTACCTCTCGTGGTTATGTTGAAGTGTATTTTCGGGAGATTTACCAGAGAGGACACAACTTCCTCGAAATCACAGTACGAGATACTGGCATTGGCATTGCCAAAGAAGCTCACGACAAAATCTTTAACCCATTTGAGCAAGCTGAGTCTTCGACGACTCGGCGTTTTGGTGGTACAGGGCTTGGTCTTGCGATTGTAAAACAGATCTGCAAGCTGATGGATGGAGAGATTTCTGTGACCAGTGAGCTCGGTATTGGTACGAGTTTTAGGGTCACGCTCTCGATGGAGCCATGTGAACCCCACCGGCTTGATATCAGAGAACATGCCAACCTCAACTATCAAGGCCTCAAAGCGCTAATTGTTGAAGATAACCGAACCAATGCCATTATCATGAATTCCTTTATGACGACTAAAGGGTTTGAGTGTGAAGTGGCGGAAAACGGTGAAATCTGTGTGCAGAAGATGGCGTACAATAATTATGATCTCATCCTTATGGACAACCACATGCCTATTATGGATGGTGTTGAAGCGACGATCGCTATTCGATCACTGACGAGCTCAAAAGCGAATATTGTCATACTCGGTTGTACCGCTGATGTATTTAAGGAAACGCGCGAGCGTATGGTGAATTCGGGGGTGGACTATGTTATTTCGAAGCCCATTGATGAAACTGAACTTGATGATGCCTTGTATCGTTTTTATGATCGCCTTTATCAATACAAACCAGGTTTGCGAGACAAAAAGGACGTATCGCCACAAGAAATGGAACCACTGCTACTGAAATTTTTCATGGCGCTAGAGGATGAGAATTTTGTTCATGCTCAAGAGTACTTTCAGCGGATAAAAAATGAAATTACTGGTTTGAAAGATGATTTACTGACGCAAACTCTCAATGCCGTCCAAGAAAAAATTTCGCGAGGAGAAACCCCTATGCAGTCGGATTTGGATGTACTCACTGTGTCACTGAATGACTATTGCAGTTAGTTGGTCAATCTTGCTATGAAGAGTATCGAGCGGGGAAAATCCGCTCGAATCAGACATTAAATAATCAAACAGACATGAAGCGAGATTTTTTTTCCCCAATTAGCTTGACCTACTCCAATAGAATCATTAAATTAGCGCCTCGTCGGTAATCGAAACCGACCTTAATTTGATTCGGTGAGTTGTCCGAGTGGCTGAAGGAGCACGCCTGGAAAGTGTGTATACGGCAACGTATCGAGAGTTCGAATCTCTCACTCACCGCCACTTTTATGTTAAAAGACGTCCAAGGGCGTCTTTTCTTGTATCTGTGAAACAGTGAGTAAATCGAGCAATGATACATCTCGTATTTAATGGCTCAAAAATTTAGGCTTGTTGCTTCATTGTCGCGGTTTTTTCTTATACAACACAATCGTATTTACGAGTTGCATTGACGGCCATACACCCTATAAGGCCACCAGCTAATATGTACAGCAAAGAGTTCTTCGATTGGTTACAGTGAGCCAAAAGTAAACCTGCAACAGCACCAAGGCCCGCTCCTTGCAATTGCTCACTGGAGGGCTTGCCGTGTAGCACTGTTGAGGCTAAATGCTCACAGTTATTGTCTAACACCCCATATTTTCTAGCGTTCTTGATTAATTGTTCTGCTTGGCTAAACAGTTCGTTTTTCATGTCTTCACTTAAATGGCTTAAGACGACTTTCACTGGTTTGCCATTTGAGTACTGTTCTAAGGCACAAATTTCTACATTGCCATTTGGAGAGTTGTGAAGTACTCGTCCTTTACCCAGGTAGATTCCGGCATGTTCTACCAGCAGCTTTGAACGATAAAGTAGATCACCAATACTAAGATTATTCTTCATAAATTTTCCTTACTGATTTAAAGTATGTGTATTCTAAATTCACATTGAAATGCGTAAAACGTATATCAATGCATTTAACTTATACATATGCACTTTGTTGAGTAAGTGTTATTTGGTTATTGGTGGTAAAAATGCAAGATAAAATGGTTTCTTACTCATCGATTCTGGGTGTGGTTGTCGCGAATAAGCGCAAAGAACTAGGCATAGAGCAGAGCGTATTAGCTGAAAAAATGGGGCTCTCACAAGCTAGCTACAGTCGTTTGGAATCAGGAAAGTCAATATTCTCTGTTGATCAGATGTTTGAATGTGCTAAAGCTCTTGGTATTGCTCCAGATAAACTTTTTAATTCGGTTGTGAATACAGTTAATAATCTCAAGGAAAGTGAACAGTTGTCTGTTCAAGCGCAACCTAGAGGTAATGCAATAAAATCTAAGTCTGAAGGGGGGAGCAATGTAGGTACTTTCATTGCGGGAGCAGCCTTGGGAGCATTACTAATTGGATTGGCTGGTAAATCCAAATAAACGTAACGGATATCATGGTTATCTCAGAGGGGTAACGAAGCGTGAGCTTCATCGAATGACGAAACGCAGTATTGAATTTTGAGGTCAAAAATTCAAATTAAATTTTTCAGCTTAAAGAATAAACTTTGATAGAATCCTACATCATCAAAAATGTCTCGCCACTATGGATAGGATGACATGATTGAGTGTCACTTTGTCCGCATGATGGGTGAGAGAAAACTGAAAATTTTTGATGTCATTCGTGAAACAGGTTTGAGCCCAAACACAGTGACACTTTTGTATTAAGAAAAAGCCCAGAAAGTGTCGAGAAGCCATCGGCAAGTGTTAATGAATGGTCAAGTAATGGTAAATCCTAATGCAGAGCCTAAGAACGCTTAATTAGTGTCAATAGAAAGGATGATAAATGCCCGTACCAGTGCAGCCTAAAATTTTTCATATTGTCCACGTAGATCGATTAGCTTCTATTCTCGGTTCGAACGGGCTTTTATGTGATGCCCAGATCATCGCACAGCAAGCAGCGGGGACTACGATTGGTATGAATACGATCAAGCAGCGCCGTTTGACAGAGCTGACACTGGATAGCCATCCTGATTTGTACGTAGGACAATGCGTGCCGTTTTACTTTTGCCCGCGTTCAATCATGTTGTATGTGATTCATCGAGCAGACAGTGATGAGCTGGCGTACAAAGGTGGACAGGGGCCGATTATTCATCTTCAAGCAGATCTCAATGCCACAGTGCAATGGGCGCAGCAGCAAGGACATCGTTGGGCATTTACGCTGTCAAACGCAGGTTCGTACTACTTTGAAGATAGAAACGATTTGGCTCAATTGTATGAGCTGGATTGGCCTGCAATTCATGAGAGACAGTGGCAAGGCTGTAAGGAAGGAAAGCAAGCTGAGTTCCTTATAGAGCAAAGTTTTCCTTGGCATTTAGTTGAAGCGATCACTGTCCAATCTCCACTTATTCATCAGCAGGTAGTCAACACGTTGCAAATGGCAGCTCACAGACCGCCTGTTACAATTAACTCTAACTGGTATTACTGAGGAGGCCGTAGATATGATCGAAATTACTCGTGGTGATATACTTCGCGCTGATGCAGAAGCTATTGTAAATACAGTCAACTGTGTCGGTGTGATGGGGCGTGGTATTGCATTGCAGTTTAAGAAAGCGTGGCCTGATAATTTCAAGGCTTATGCCGCTGCATGTAAAAACAAAGACGTTCAGCCAGGAAAAATGTTTATCTTTGAAACTGGGCAGTTGGCGAGTCCACGTTTTATTGTGAACTTCCCAACCAAGCGTCATTGGCGCGGTGCAAGCAGAATTGAAGATATCGAATCTGGCTTAGCAGCATTGGTGGAAGATATTCAACGTTTAGGCATCAAATCTATTGCTATTCCTCCATTAGGTGCAGGCTTAGGCGGGCTTGATTGGCTGGTGGTGCATGAAAAAATCGAAGCAGCGATGAAGCCGCTAACTGATGTCCAAGTATTGCTATATGAGCCATCAGGTGCCCCTCAAAATGACAGAATGGCAAAGCAGAAAGAAGAGCCAAAGATGACAGCAGGTAGAGCGGTATTGATAGAACTGATGCAGCGCTACCTGAAAGGTTTGCTCGATCCATCTGTATCATTACTTGAAGTGCATAAGCTTTTATATTTCATGCAAGAAGCAGGTGAACCATTGCGTTTGAAATATCAAAAAGCACATTATGGACCTTATGCGCAGAACTTACGCCATGTGCTTAATGCGATTGAAGGGCATTTTGTTTCTGGTTATTCAGATGGTGGTGATGCGCCAGATAAAGTACTTCAGCTAGTACCAGGTGCAATCAAAGAAGCACAAGCATATTTAGAACAGCACCCCGATACTCGTGAGAGATTTGAAAAGGTTTCTCGATTGGTAGAAGGTTTTGAGTCACCTCAAGGCCTAGAGCTCCTTGCAACAGTGCATTGGTTAAACAAGTATGAGCAAGCGATAAATACTGACCAGGTAATTGAAGGTGTTCATTCTTGGAATGTGAGAAAGCAGCAGTTCACGCCACGGCAAATTTCTATCGCAGAGAAGGTTCTTAGCAATCAGCATTGGTTGAGTGCTTAATGTGAAAAATGGGCTCTTAATGAGCCCATTTAGGTGCTGACTAGATTAAAGGGCTAATCCAATAGAAGAGAATGTTGTATCCTCTATTCTGGCTGTGCGAGATATATGTCGACCAGCGTCAAAGTGTTTAAGCTTCTGGAAACGTTCATCTTGTAGATAGGCATGAACAATTTCTAATGGTTCGTCTAATCTCAGTCCAGAAGCGTCGAATTTACTCGAACCTTCAGCGCGATAGTTTTCTCCATCATACACGTCTAAAATGGCAGTTCTGCCAGTCAATACCCGTACAAACGTTGATATATCGTATAGCCAAATGTTTGAATGAAGCTTAATCATATCCATACTACCGCAGTTATGAACGAGTATAGGTACAATATGAGGGATTTCACTCTCAATAATTCCATGCTGGATCAAACGATCTCGTATCTTCTGATCGGTTTTGCATAACGCTCCAAGGTTTTCTAACTGTGTAACACCTTTTCCAAGTTTTGCGTTAGCGCCGGCTAGTATGTCGAGCCATAGTGCTAAGTTTGCCTTGAAGTTCGATTCAATGTGCTTGAGTTGTACGGCGTAAACCTTTTTAGTTCGGTTGTCGCGAATGAAGAAGTCAATGTCTAAGCCAATTTCATTCTGGGTACGTAAGCCAATATGTTCTTGTTTAAGTCCAAAGTTCAATACATCAATGTGAGCATGTTCTTTCAGGCTACCAAAAAGCTCTGCTAATTGTTCTTTTTCAAGGTTTGCATGCCAATCATTTCCAAATTGAATTGCAGCGAAATGCTCAACTTGTTTTATAAGCCCACGAACAATCTCTGTATTCCCTAAAACTAGACCGTCATTCATGATGTCAAACAATCTATCTTCAGAAGGCAGAGCTTGTTGAAAGGCTTTTACAACGTCATAGGTGTTAAGTAACCCATGATGATTTGGCGAATGCCGTACCAATGTTTCGATCTTTCCACGAGTTATAGCGGTAAACGAATCTTGGGATAAGTGGTTCTGATATGCTCCAAGTAATAGCATTATCAAATCAGCTTTTTGGTGGAATACTTTTTCAAAAATTGTGGAGGATTTAAGTTTCCAGTGTTGCTCTACTAAGCTTAAAACTCGAGCATGTAGCATTTGTAACGAGAGATCATTGGCGTTGGGAGCATAACTAGATGCAGCTAGTTTTGCGATAGCGTAGTTTCCTGCTTGTAGGGAACTTTGTTCTAATGCATTCCCAAACCAGAGTGGAGTAAATTGATCTTCATGCTTAGGCTTAAAAATGAAATTTCCGCTTACATCTTCCGATAAATCAACGGCTCCGACAAGATACATAGCGAAATGGTCAACAAGCCATGCTGAATTGAGAAGCTCTGCAATAAATACGTTGTTATCTGATAAGTCACTTCTGACACCAATGCCATTTAATGACTCAGCCAAGTTCAAGTTCATCCTCGAAACTATATTGGTAACTCCTAGCTCGAAAAGCTCGGACGGAGCATCAGGGCACAGTTCGGATTTTATGTTAACGTATTGTTCTGATTGATTTTCTATTAGGTTTTTGATGAGGTTGTGTTCGCTCGTCGATGCTTGTGAAAAGTTCAAGTAACTAGAAAATTGTGTTTGTTGCTGTTTTAGTATGTTGATAACTTTCAAGGCACGTTCGTCATCTTCGACAATGGACTCAAGACGCTTGATGTTATTTGTATTTGCGAAGTACTTCAGAGGGTAGTTAAGCATTGATTTAGCCGCTTGGGTTGCTCTGTGGCGGCGAATGTGAATCAGAGGTGTATTCATGTGATTCTCCCTTTGTCTGTTCATATATACATATGTTTTTATGAACAGTGTTTCAAGGGTTAGGGGAAAGGTTAATTCAATTTAGTTTGGTGGTTACTCTTTATCGCATCTAATTATATTATTGCTACGTGCTTGGCTAAATGGGTATTTAATGTAACATTTGTCACAAATTTTTATGTATGACTGAGTGTATGTCTCCGAAAGTAGACTTAATGTAAGTCTTTATTAATCAATAAGATATTTCACTTGGTCGGCTTCTCACCGCCACATTCAAAACCCCAGCAGAAATGCTGGGGTTTGTTGTTTTAAGCCATCTTTCTCGTTATTTAGGTGTGAGGCTCTAAGCCTGCGAAAAGTACCTAATTGTATGCTCGCGCTAGGGTGCCAGTGCCGCTCACTTGATAGGCTTGAGAATCGCAGGTGATCAGTACGGACTCTCCTTTACTCAACACCACGCAGTGATGTGGCGCTTCTATGCGTATCTTCCCCTCAATACAGAACAGCACTTCAGCACTTCTTACATAGAGAGTTTGATGATCTGGTGTTGAAAACACAATATCAAAGCAAAAATCGTCCACAGGTACCGGATATGTCCATCTCGATGACTTGACTACTGGAGTCATAATCAAGTTAGAAGCTGGGGTGGATTTTGCCGATAAGTTTCTTAGAAGCTCTTCAGTATCAATATGCTTTGAGGTTAAACCTGCTCGCAATACATTGTCTGAGTTGGCCATGATTTCAAGGGCGGTACCGGACAAATAAGCATGAGGCGTTTCCGCATCAAGAAACATCGCTTCCCCAGGGGCTAACTCGACAATATTCAATATGAAGGGGGCAAATAGGCCGACGTCATCTTGATAGTGTGCCATTAGCATTTTTGTGGTGTGAAAGGCTTCTCTGGCTAGACGGCTTTTCGGCGTCTTTCCAATCGCTGATTTCAATGCCAAAAGGGCATCCGCTTTGTCATGACCAGACAGTCGTATGATTTGGGTGAAAAATGTGCTTAAGCCGTTTTCGTTGGGTTGACTCACCAGCACGTCTAGCGGCTCGCTCAATACATCAATATTCAGCTCGTGAAACAGTGCAATGATGTCATCAACAGGCCTAAAGCCATTGAGCGCGTGAAAGAAGGTAAGTGCATAAACAAGCTCAGGCTTATGGTTGGGATCTTTATAGTTTCGGTTGTCAGCATCAATGGGAATACCCTGATCGTTCTCACGTTGAAAACCATCTTCCGCTTTTTGTTTACTCGGATGAACTTGAATAGATAGGGGCGAGTCAGCGGCAATTACTTTTAGCAAATATGGCAGTTCACCGTAACGCATAGCGGTGTAGGTACCCAGCATATTCTTGGTATTTTTTGCCAATAGTTCGTCAAGCGCAATATCTTTATCCAAAGTACGAGAGCAGCCACGCGGATGAGCACCCATCCACATTTCGGCTTGCGGTGTATGGTGAGGATTGTCGACATTAAACATCTCATGCAAGGAAGTTAGGCTTCCCCAAGGATAGGTTTGAATGACATTATTGAGTTTATGCATCGACATACAAATTCTCTCTTTACTTGCGGTTCAGCGTTTTGAAACAAACGCTGACAACGGGTCACATTACTCTACGTCTAGGAGCCACTTTTGTGCTGGAGTGAGTCGACTAGCGGTATGCTCTGTTAGCCACTTTTGTTGGTCTTGCTGTGGCTCGTCATTGCGGTCAATGTATAAACCATGCAACACTCGGCGACGAGTTCCGGCATAGTTGATAGTCCCGCCATGCCAAGTGTGAGCGTTAAAAATCATCACACTTCCTGCTGGACACTCTAAGTAGATTTCATCTGGATGCTCTCCTTCGACATCATCCAAAATGTCTTCGGGTAATTCTTTGCGTAAATGCGTACCAGGGATGATACGAGGCGCGCCGTTTTCACGCGTCAAGTCGTCAACAGCCCAGATTGAGTTGACCAGGTGGACTTTTGGGTAGTCTGGGCGTGGTTTTTTCCAGTCAGCATGCAGCGGCTGGTGGCCACAGTCTGGATGAGCTTCACGAGCGTTCAGGCTGGAGATCTTGAACGCACCACCGAAAATATGCCTGCATGCAGAAAGCGCTAGCGGGTGTGCCCAGACTTTTTCCCATACCGTGCCCTTGTTGATAAGGTTGGCGATCCTTGTCACCCCCTCTTCTTGGTGGTGTTCGATGGCAAGGTTATCACCTTCACGTTCCGCTAACATATCGATGGTTCTACGCATTTCTTCAAGCCAATCGCTATCCACGACATTGTGAATAATAGTGAATCCCAAAGTATCGAGTTCATGAGTCATTTTTTCAGAGAGTTCTAGGTCGGCACCTAGAGCGCTTAAATGCTGTTGAGCAGTCTGTGTCATAGTGGGCACCTTGTTGTGGTTTTGTTTCTGTTGGTGATACTCAAATTAATCGAGTATGCGAAGTTTATAAGTAGGGTAATCGTTCGAAATGCTGGATTTTTGTTAGCTGGTTAAGAAAGTGTGATGTATGGCATATTCTATTTTATTGGGCTCTTTTATCTTGCTTAAGAACATATATAGCAATACATTGTGGTGTGTTATGTTGGCTATTTATTAAATGGAAAGGTTATCTGTATTATCGATTATGCTAGACAAAAAATATTTACTTGAAGCACTCAATCACTATGCAAAGCACTCGGAAAATATTAGCGATGTTTACTTTGCGGGAAACCTCCCTAAACCACCTCAGCTAGCCTATCAGGTGCATTTTCCGCGCGTGGAAATGGTACTGATCGGTGAGCTGGATATGGAGGTGGGCAATAGCCTTGGGATCGATACTCAATACACGTTAAAACAAGGCGGAGTGTTATATTTGCCCGCAGAGAGTTGGAATAAGCCTGTGTGGAATAAGCCCGTCGTTACCTTGACGGTAATGGCCGGCAAACAAAGCTTTGGTATGAGTTTACTCAGTTGGGATGGACAACAGTTTGACTCTGCTATTAAAGAAAGTGTTTTGCGTCGTGGTCCGCGAATCGGAGCTTTTATTCTTAATGCCATTGAAGAGCTGATTAAGCAGCCAGAAAGCCAAGACACCAAACGTTTATTGGTAAGTGCTTTGCTTAGCCACATCCTTGATCTGCTTGAAAGACCGGTTGAGACTCTATCCAAAAGCCACGCTTTGTTTGAAGCAGTGAGAGAACACTTGGAACAACACTATCATGAGCCGCTTACACGTGAATCTGTGGCGCAGCATTTTTATGTCTCTCCTAATTATTTATCTCAGCTTTTTCAAAAAGAAGGCCAGCTTAAATTTAATGAATATTTAAACCATGTTCGCCTTGAGAGAGCCAAATATCTGCTTATTGAATACGATATGAAAGTGAAAGAGGTAGCTCATCGCTGTGGATTTAAGGACAGTAATTACTTTTGTCGAGTGTTTAAAAATCAAACTGCGCGTTCTCCATCTGAGTATCGTGCGCAGTATGTAAGTTCGAATATTAGGCCTATGGATTAGAGGATAAGCTCTGCATTAGGGGGCGCATTGCGTATTTTTTCAATCGCGTGCAACACTTGATCGCTGTTGCGCAAAAAATGGGCAATGGAGCAGCGAACTATCCGCGTATGGTTAAACCGTTCAACGCCCTCAATATTGATGTCGGCAATGATAACCGCAACATCTGCGGCATCGATGACACTCTCGTCGAGATAATTCTCACTCCCTAGCGCGCCCTGTGTTTCCACAGATATGTTATAGCCAGCTTTTTTACACGTTTTTTCAAGCACTTCGGCAGCCATGTAAGTGTGTGCTACGCCACTAATACACGCAGTAACGCCTACTATTTTCATTCTGGCGATCCTTTGTTTCCGTCATTGAGTAACGCCCAAACCTTACGGCAATATTGGGCTTATTGCTGGTTGCTTATTGGTCATTGTATCATTATTTAATGTTAAAAATTTATCATCGATCACACTAAAGTGCATCTAGCACATTGGTATTGTCTCCGTATATTTTTTCCCAATCGGCTCTAAATCCAGCCACACCAGAATCGGTCAATGGATGACTAAGTAGAAGATCGAACACATCTGGTGAAACAGTGACAGAGTGTGCGCCAGCAAGAGCGAGCTGGTGTATTTGCTGAACATTCTTGAACGAGGCTCCGAGTACTTTTGCACTGAGATGGTAGTGTTTGATTAATAATCCAATCTCCGCCGCTAGGTTGATGCCATCACTGCAAATATTGTCGAGCCGATTGACATAAGGTGCCAAAAATTCTGCACCGGCAACGGCAGCCATGAGCGCTTGCTGTGGAGTAAGAATAGCGGTAGCCGTGATACGAATGCCTTTTGCGGCAATCAGTTTTATTGCTTTAATACCTTGCTGGGTTACAGGTACCTTGATGATGATCTCTGGATCAAGTGCTCTCATTGCGATCGCTTCTAGCAACATTGTTTGCGCATCGCTACCCATAACTTGCGCATGCAGCATGCGCTCTCTGCCGATACACTCTCTGATACCCAGCAAAATCTCTTTAAGCGGTCGATTTTCTTGTGCGATGATGGAGGGATTCGTCGTTACACCCGCTAAAGGGTATAGATCAACGGCTCTGCAAATTGCCTCAATATTGGCGGTATCTAACATGTAGATCATATCGAATCTCCTAATAAAAAAGGATGCTTTCCCTTAAATTGCTTACGTAAAATGAAAGTCTTTCAAACACTGACTGATCGCCGTTTTACTTTCGGTAAAGTTCACACCAAGCTCACCAAGTTTGCTTGTATCTAAGCGAACATCACGTATTGTTGGGGCATCACATCGCTCCAAGACTTCAGCCAAACGGTGTTGTTGACCAAGCTCAGTTAAGATGTGCTCAGCTATCTGATATCGGCTCAGCGAGTTGTGCGCGCCAGTGTGGTAAGTTCCATATGGAATGGTGAAAATTGTTGGAAATTGTTCAATCAGTTCGTGGACATAGGTGAGGCCGCGAAATTCATTACTGCGCTCTTTCATTACCGAACCCTTGATCAATGCTTGAAGGGCATTCCAAATTACATTGGGGTTGATGCTTGTATTACGTTCTGGTAATCCAAATAACCAAGTGAAACGAAGAATCCACATATCATCTAGGATGGAACGCAGTGTATTTTCAGCCTCGAGCTTGTTTTGCCCATAAATCGTATCTGGAATGGGATGATCCGTTTCTTTGTAAGGGCCGGCTTCGGGATTACCGTTAAACACTTGTTCGCTTGAAATAAAAACAAGTTTGGCTTGGTGGGTTTTACACGCTTTAGCAACGTTGATAGCGCCTTGAACATTGACTTGGTAAGCAACGTCAGGGTGTTGGTTACAGAAATCGGTAATGGCGATTGCTGCGGCATGAATGACATAGTCCGGTTCAAAGTCATCAAAGGTTTTGATGACTTTGTTATTGTCGGTGATATCAAGCTGTTTTGAGTCTAAACCAAGGATCTCAAACTCACCTTGATAGCGGTTGATAAAACGAGTGCCGAAGAAGCCTTTTGCTCCCGTAACCAGTATTTTCGCTGTCACAATTATCCTCCTATGATGACATGGTAGCCATGGGCTGCGATGTGCTGACGTATGCTCTCCACCACAAGGTTGCTGGGAGCAGGCACGTCTTGTAGTTGATACTCGATGCCCAAGGTTTGGTATTTGGCTGAGCCATATTGGTGAAAAGGCAATAAGTGAATGTCGGTCAATTTAAATGGGCGTAGATAGTCGAGTATCTTGTCGATATTGATCAGATCTATTGTGTAGCCAGGGATAAGAGGGAGGCGAGGGACAAGATTGATCTTATGTTCAGCAAGCTGTTTAAAGTTGTCCAATGCGTGCTCTAAATGAATACCTATAATGGTTTTGGCTTTGTCTGGGTCCATAATTTTGAAGTCAAACAAAACTTGGTCGCATAGCTTGGCTATCTTGATCAGATGTTTCGCATTACCATGGCCCGAGGTTTCGATGGCGGTTTGATAACCTAATGTCTTGAGCTTTTCGAGCAACGCAATGGCAAATTTTGCTTGAGAAAGCACTTCGCCACCGGACAAGGTGATACCACCATGTGAAGTGGTAAAGAAAATGTCATCTTTGGTGACCTCTGCGATCACGTCGTCGACGGTCATATCCGTGCCGACTTGTTGCCATGCGCCACTTGGGCATTCATCCACATCCATTGCACAAGTTTTGCAGTGAATACACTTGGCTTTATTACGTTGGAAGGTTGTTCTGTGCGATCGCGACTCTGGGTTTGCGCACCAAGGACAGCGCAACGGGCAGCCCTTAAAGAAAACCACAGTGCGAATTCCAGACCCATCATGCAGAGAGTAGCGCTGGATGTTAAAGATTCGCCCAGTAACCGGGTGGGGCTCAATTTTGCTGATCGTGTTACAGTTCATGAGTGGTGCGGCGAATGATGTCATCTTGAATCTCTTTTGACAGCTCGACGAAAAAAGCGCTATAGCCAGCCACACGTACTACGAGACCCGCGTAATTCTGTGGATTGCTTTGAGCCGCTTTAATGGTCTCTGCACTGAGTACATTAAATTGAATGTGTTGGAGTTTGAGCTTCATAAAAGCACGGATGAAATCAGACAGTTTATTCAGTCCTTGCTGACCTGCTAAAGTGGCGGGTGAAAACTTCACATTGAGCAAGCTGCCATTTGACAGCAAATAATTATCCAGTTTGCTGACAGATTTAAGAACCGCCGTTGGGCCGATTTGATCTTTACCAAGCATGGGGGATAAGCCGCCATCGGCGAGCTGCTCCCCAGATAAGCGGCCATCGGCGGTTGCGCCAACTACTTCACCCAGTGGAACATGGGCTGAGACTGTGTAACAGCCAGGTGTGAATTTTCCGCCGCGAGGATTATGATATTTCTCCACTTCGAGGCAGAACATACGCAGTAGCTCTGAACCTAAATTGTCAACCTCATCGATATCATTGCCATATTTGTCATATTTGTTCATAAGACGAGTTCGAATTTGCTTGCCGTCTGGCCCAGCGAAGTTCGCAGTGAGAATATCGACAAACTCTTTGAAGCTTGAACGCTTTTCTTCAAACACATAGCGCTTTAGAGCGTGCAAAGAATCGGAGAGATTGGCAATACCTATCCCTTGCACTCCTGAGAAATTATACCGTGCCCCGCCATATGTAATGTCTTGACCTGCTTTGACGCAGTCACTAATAAATGAAGAAAGCAGAGGAACGGGTGCCCAGTCACGGTGGCCAATATCACAGATATTGGAGCCTTCGACCATGAGTTTTACGTAGTGCTTAATCGCAACGCGAATCTCTTTTAACAAAAACTCAAAGCTTATATCAGGGCTATCTACATTGCGCTGTAATACCAGTTCCATCACCTTAAGTAAGTTGAACATGGCAATATCATGCAGGCCGTATGTTTTCCCGGGAATAGAAAGCTCAACACATCCCACGACGGAATAGTCTCGTGAGTCTTCAAGGGATACTCCGCGATTTAAAAAGGCAGGAACCACCACTTCATCATTAAATATTTGCGGAATGCCAGTACCTAAACGAATGGTTTGCGCCGTTTTTAATAGGAAGTGACGGTCGATGAATTCATTCACACGCACACCCAAGTTAGGTTGAGGCAGTTGAACGCTCTGATAAGCCTCTAAACACAAATTTGATAACGCATTTACCGCACTTTTACCTGTGTGGGTTAGACCGCCAAGCAAAATGGTGTAACCGGTTGGAAATCCGGCAAAAAATTTGGCGCTACTGGATGAGCGAAGCAATACGATGTCGTTGGTTTTTATCCATAAGCTTTCCAGCAGTTCTTGTATAAATGCGTGGGATTCTCCGCTCTCAATGGACCGTTGGTAGAAAGGCAACATGTATTGATCAAATCGCCCAAGAGACAGTGAGCTTGCGTTTGACTCGTATTGTAAAAGGATATTCATGTACCAAAATAGCTGACATGCTTCGTAGAAGGAGTCTGGCTTTTGAGTGGCGATTTTATTTGAGATTAAGGCGATGGTTTCCAGCTCTTGGCGACGCACCGAATCTTGGCACTCATTCGCCATTGTGGTTGCCAGCGTCCCGTAGCGGTATATATGGCGAATCGACGCTTGCAACACAATCACCACCGCAGCATAAAATACGTTGTCGTGATGAGTCATTGCAAGGCGTTGCATTTCATCGAGTAGATAACCAAGACCATGTTTGAGCAGACGCTCAAAGTCTATGATGATATGTCCTTGGCCTTTGTCTGTTTGGTTAACACTAAAAATCTTTTGCCCGATGGCATCTTTTACATCGGCTGGGATTTGCGCATTGATAAAATCTTTCATCGAATGCCCTGACCAGTAGTTTAATAACCTATCTCGATAGACTTGCTTGTCTTGTTCTGAGATGAAAAATTTGTCTTGAGGACGAGATATAAAGGTGTCGAGCTCTTTTGCAATCCAATAAGGGTCCATTTCAGGAGAAGCGATGCCAGCGCGTGCTTTGACGGTGCGATTACCCGCAATTAACTCGTTATCACGAATGGAGATTTCGACGTTATCAAGAATATGGGCGGTGGCTTTGGCGCGGCGGATCAGTGTGTGCTGACCTTGAGTGGCTTGATAACTTTCGGTGTAAAGCAAAGCGCGTTCAAGAGATATTTCACGTTGTGATTCAAACAGTGCGGATTTGAGTTGCTCTATTCTTGGGGTGCTCATCTGTGTGGCTCCTTGCAATACAATGCCAAAATGGTTTGACGCTTTTGGCTGGTTAACCGTGACAATAACGTTATCGAGTGCGATCGCTCAGCCTATTTGCCCTTGGTCTCTCATTAGGTCTTTCCCTCACCCCTCGCAAAGGGAGGGGGAAGGGTAGTCGATGATTTAATGCCTTGTTAAGCGGTTGCTTTTGCTAAATGAGCGTCAATCTTATCCATGACGGCTCCGGCGCGTTTTACTGCGTCACTGACACCAATACGAACAACGGTTTTACCCTCGAAACGCTCACTGTTTTTAATGTCAATATCCTTAGTTAGGATAACAATATCTGCGGATTTAATCGCACTCTCAGTCAGCTCGTTTTCAATACCAATAGAGCCTTGAGTCTCGACTGTACAATCCCAGCCCTTTGCTTTGGCTGCGGATTCGATGGCTTCTGCCGCCATATAAGTGTGTGCAACGCCTGAAGGACATGCGGTTACTGCTACGATACTCGTCATAATCTTGTTCCTTTTGTTTCTATTCGTGTTGCGATAGGGTGAATGGCACTGAGGCCTTTGTTATTGGATTTGGTTAACCGATTTCGATGTCGATATCGATATCATCAGAATCTTCTTTGGCCTCTTCTGCCACTGGGCGACGAGCTTTGAGGAAGTTCACCAGCAAAGCGGTAACGAGTGAACCGACCGCCAGCGCGACGATAAAACTAATGCGACCATCGACAACGGGTAAAACGATTAGACCACCCCAAGCCGCGTAGCTCTGGACACCGAGCAGTGCCGCGGTTACGGCTCCAGCCGCGGTGCCAATCATAATGGACGGAATGACGCGCAGTGGGTCGCCGGCTGCGAAAGGGATCGCGCCTTCACTGATGCCCATAGTGCCCATCAAAATAGACGCTCGGCCCGCTTCTTGTTCGCTCGAGTCATAGAGCTTTTTATTTAGGAAAGTAGCCAGTCCCATACCGATGGGTGGTACTGCGACGGCAACGGATGAAATACCTGCGACATTGTAGATGCCTTCACCGACACATAAGATCACGAATGCGTAAGCGACTTTGTTTACAGGGCCACCCATATCAAAGGCCAGCATACCGCCCATAATAATCGCCAAAACAACGATGCTTTGATCTTGCATGCTTTTTAGAAAGTCAGTCAGTGCGGCAGTCGCGCTGCCTATCGGCTCGCCGATACCCCAAACAATGGCACTGGCGGTAATGAAAGTACCAATAATGGGAATGACGAAAATGGGCATAATAGAGCGCGCAAAGGTCGGGACTTTTATCTTCTTCAGGTAGAAGACGACGATACCACCGAGAAGACCGGCAAATATCGCACCAAAGAAGCCGGTGTTGTACATGTTAGCGCCAATAAAAGCCGCGATGGCTGAAGGCGCAAGCGCAGAACGGTCAGCGATGGAGTAGCCTATATAGGCCGCTAAGATTGGTACCATAAGTTGAAAACCGGCCACCCCAATAGAAAAGAGATCATGTAGCCAGGTTCCCTCTTTTGGTACTGCGCCTTCACCATACAGCATGACGGAAGCTGCGAGTAAAATACCGCCGGCAACAACGAATGGGATCATATGAGATACGCCAGTCATCAGATGTCGTCTGGTGTCTTTTAAGATAGTGATTAAATCGTTCATAGACCTATCCTTGTGGCCAAGTTATTTTTATTGAATCTGTTTCACGTTAGTTTAGCTACTTAAGCTTTGAACCCAATATTGTGAGTATTTATGCTGCCTAGTTAGAGGATTTTTATGCTATTTACTGGATATTTGTTAGGACTTAGGCAAAATTTGATCTCTATCTATATTCTTGTCCAGATCAAGTTTTGTTAGGTAACTAATAAAAAATTATTATTAATCAGTTATATGTGGATTTTTTCTACTTGGTTATGCTTTGGCTAAACGCAAAGCCACCAAAATGGATAGTAAATTTGATGTTCTTCACACTTAAGCCTGAATATAACAAAAATCCAGTAATTAGCATTTTTATCCAATGGTTGAAGTGAGGTGATTTGATATTGTTGTTACATCAGCTCCGTTTATTACATAGAAGTAAAAAGGACAATACGAAATGAAAACCTTCTCTTTTTGTTGCGAATTATTAAATGGTGTTCATGCACGGCCAGCTAGCCATGTTGAAGCTCTGTGTAACCAGTTTTGTTCGGAGATTACTTGGCAAAACCAGCGCACAGGAATGAGTGGGAACGCGAAAAGCGTATTGTCTCTTATTGGGACGGATACACTGCTTGGTGATGAGTGCGTCATTACGATAAGTGGTCAAGATGAAGACACAGCCCTCGATCAGCTCAAGCAATTTCTTACCAATGAGTTTCCTCACTGTGACGAGCCGCTGCAAAATAACCAAAGCAGTGACATCGCCTTAGCGCCTTTGCCGCGCAATTTTTCAAACTTGAACATAGACCATCAACAAGGTCGCGCAGTGAGTGATGGTATCGGTCGCGGAATCTTGTCGATGATGGGAGCGGTGAACTTCGACAATTTGGATAACCTTCCTTCAGCACTTTCGCCAAGTGACGAGCAGCTGCAAATGAAGCACGGTTTAGCGTCCGTTGTTAAGTCGATTTCGATTCAGCTTACATCGTCACAGCACACCGAAAGCCAAGTGCTTCAAGCACATTTATCCATTGTGAATGATGAAGAGTTTCAACAGACGATAATCCGCCACCTTACAGAAGGCCGAAGCTGCGCTGAGGCGATCATTGCGACAGCCAAACACTTTGGTGACATGATAAAAAATTCATCCAGCCAGTACATGAAAGAGCGAGAGCTTGATATTCGTGATGTCTGTTATCAATTGCTGCAAAGTATTTACGGCGAAGAACGCTTTGTTAGTCAAACGCAATTACTTGAGCCCACCGTTTGTCTCGCGCAAGATCTCACACCCAGCCAGTTTTTGGAGCTCGACAAATCTCTACTCAAAGGGCTTATTTTGTCTCACGGAGGCAGCACGTCTCACACCGTGATTTTAGCGCGCTCTTTCGCGATTCCAACCATTGTTGGTCTGGATGCTGAAGCACTCAGCGAATGTATTGGGTCGCAAGTTATCCTTGATGGTCATTTGGGGGTTATTGTCACTGACATTACAGAGCCAGTTGAACGTTATTACCAGCAAGAGCAAAAAGTCAAACAGATTGTTGCAACTCGCCAAGCCAAATATCGTGATTTAGCTGCGACAACCAAAGAGGGTAAAGCGTATGAAATTGCGGCCAATATTGCCCATTCTGTTGAAGCGCCTCAAGCCTTTTTAAATGGGGCCGAAGCGATTGGCTTGTTTCGTACCGAGATGCTTTATATGGATCGCACTTGTGCACCCGATGAAAATGAACTTTACAATATTTTCTGTCAGGCGTGTGAGGCAGCTAATGGTAAATCGATCATCGTTAGAACCATTGATATAGGTGGTGACAAGCCCGTTGCTTATCTTAATATCCCAGCCGAAAATAACCCATTTTTGGGCTATCGCGCCGTGCGTATTTATCCTGAGTTTGTTGAGATGTTCAAAACTCAATTGCGCGCTATTTTGCGAGCGTCAGCGCATGGTAACCTCAAAATCATGATTCCGATGATTTCCTCTATGGAAGAGATTTTATGGGTCAAAGATGTTCTGGCAGAAGTGCGTCAAGAGCTTCGCAAAGAGCAAGTCCCCTTTGCAGAGCGTGTCCCTCTGGGCATAATGTTGGAAGTGCCGTCCATTGCATTTATCATCGACCAGTGCTGCGAAGAAATTGACTTCTTCTCGATTGGGTCTAATGACCTCACTCAGTACTTAATGGCGGTTGATCGTGATAACGCCAAGGTAGTGAATAGCTACAACAGTTTGAACCCCGCCTTTTTGCGCACGCTTGACCATGTGGTGCGAGAAGTGCATCGTCACGGTAAATGGATTGGTTTGTGTGGTGAGTTAGGGGCAAAAGGTTCTGTTCTTCCTCTGTTGATAGGCTTAGGTCTCGATGAAATCAGTATGAATGCACCAAGCATTGCAGCAACCAAAGAGCGTATCTCAAAACTCGATAGTCGCGAGTGTCGTCAATTGCTTAATAAAGCCATGAATTGCCGAACCGTCCATGAAGTTGAGCACCTTCTTGCTCAGTTTCGAATGACGCAAGCCGAAGCACCTATGGTGGCCAAAGATTGCATTAGCTTAGATCTCGACCTTCGCAGTAAAGAAGAGGTCATTAAAACACTGGCCGACAATTTGTTTATTACTGGACGCTGCCGTTATCCAAATAAACTTGCTGATGATTTGTGGGCGCGTGAAGATGTCTTTTCGACCGGTTTAGGCTTTGGTTTTGCCATTCCTCATACTAAAAGTGAGCATATTGAGCAGTCAGCGATCAGCGTGTGCCGTTTAGCCAATCCCATTGCATGGGGTGATGAGCAAGCGCAGTTCATTATCATGTTAACGCTGAACAAGCATGCAGCAGGCGATCAGCACATGAAAATCTTTTCCAAATTGGCTCGTAAGATCATGCACGCAGATTTCAGAGATCAGCTCATGCACGCAAGTACGGATGAGCAAGTGGAAGCACTTCTTAAACAAGAACTCGAACTCGCATAAGAAGCCGCTCGTCATGCGCTTTAGCTTTGCCATTTTTGACAAGGCTTAGAGAGCATGATGGTGTGTGAAGGAGCTTTTATGATCACCAACCTAAACCAACTGCTCGCGCAAGAAGCGCGACTACAGTTTCAATCTTTTGATAATCAAGCAGCGTGGGAGTTGGGAAGTTTGCTCAAAGAAAACGCCGAAAAGCAGTCTGCTAATGTTGCCATTGAGATAGTCAAAAACCACCATTGCCTGTTTTGTTTCGCTATGCCAAACACCACCCCTGACAACTTGTGTTGGATTGAGCGTAAACGCAATGTGGTTGAGCGCTATCACCACAGCTCATGGTATATGGGTCAATACTATCAGGCCAAAGGCAAAACCATACAGCAAGCTTCCTTTGTTGATGAAAAGCAGTTTGCTCCATATGGAGGAAGTTTCCCACTCATCATCAAAGGCACTGGCGTGGTCGGCGCAATATCGGTCTCTGGCTTGCCTCAATATGAGGACCATAAATTGCTCGTCGATACTCTAGCTCAATATCTTGATATTAAGGTGAGCGAGTGGTGACGGTGATGATTTGTGCGCTTTTAACGACCAAGGCTATCTGCGGATTAAGGAAAATATTGTGAAGCAAACAAAATGGGTCACAGTGACGCTCAACCCTGCCATCGACTTATCGGCTAAGGCCAATGGATTTGCGGTTAACCAAGTTAACACAGTCAAAGAACATCAGCGTGATGCGGCGGGTAAGGGCATTAATGTCGGCCGAGTATTGTCGGATTTAGGCGCATCGGTCACGTTAACGGGTTTTTTGGGGCAAGAGAATAGCGAGCTATTTGAAGCGCTGTTTGATCAGTATGGTTTGGTCAATAAGTTCGTCATGGTTGCAGGAACCAATCGAACCAATATCAAAATCCATGACAATTCAGGTGACACAACGGATATTAACTTTAATGGCTTTGCCGTTACTCAAGAAGACATTGACCGCTTACACAAGCAGCTGCTTAAGCTTGCCAATACCCATCAAGGCTTTATTTTCTCGGGAAGTTTGCCTGAAAATATTGAGCCGCAAATGGTTGTGAGTTGGATAAAAGAGCTTAAAAATCTGGGTAAAAAAGTGGTTCTGGACAGCAGTAAGGAGATGCTGCGTCAGGGCATGGCAGCAAAACCTTGGATGATTAAACCCAACGAGTCAGAGGTGTCAGAGTTGCTTGGCAAGCCTGTGGTTTCTATCTCTCAAGGCGTTGCGGCGGCCATGGAACTGGTCAACCAAGGCATTGAGAATGTATTGCTTTCGATGGGCGAAAAAGGCCTCATTTGGGTAAACCAGCAACAAGTGCTGATATCGACCCCTCCAACTCTAACACCCGTTAGCACAGTAGGCGCAGGCGATTCTGTGGTCGCGGCATTTTGCTGGGCCAGCCAGTTTGACCAGCCTAGCAAACAACTCGCCCACGCAACCGCCATGGGCGCACTTGCGGTCTTGCAAACCGGAGTCGGTTTATCCTCACCCGCCGAACTCGAAGCAATGCTCAAACAGATTGAGGTGAAAGAGTATAGGGTTTAACCCTCTTCCAAAAATTCTCTGTGAGAACACCAAAGCCAGTGTTGAGCTTTGGTGTTTTTGGTTTAAGGCTGTCTTTGGGTTTCAATAACTGCTCTAGTGTCAAATTACTCATTAATTGTTAGTGATTTAGTATGTGTTTGCAAATCACAAAATACACTAGCTTATGATTCAATCTGTATCAATTTCTTGTAGTATGTGTTGCGTTGATATAAAAGAATAAGAGTATAAGACTTGAATCTTGCAAAAGCCCTCAGCATTCTCTCCAAATCATCACCGTATGCAGTTAGCACGGAACGAGATAAACACCATGAAATATTGGATGATTACAAAAAATATCTTTATATAGAAACGAATATTGAAGTTGACTTTGACCAATCGCTATTATCAGCCAAGAAAAACGAAATCGTATTTTTATGTGGTAGCAGTGGAGATGGTAAATCTGAGATATTGACCAAGTACAGTCAAAAATACAAATCGACTCATCGCTTTCATCTTGATGCGACTCATAGCTTTAATCCAAGTCATACCGCTATTCAAACACTTGATCGTTGTTTTAGTGACTTTAAAGATAATGAGCAGCCTTTGGTCATTGGTATCAATATTGGCATGTTGGGGAACTATGCCGAGGAGGGCTCAGAGCTTCATAACGATATTAAATCTTCAATAAAGGCTTTTTTGGAAAATAGAGAAGATGAGATTGCACCAAACCATACATTCCTAGATTTCGAACAGTACCCGAAATTCACTCTTGGCCACGAAGTGAGCACATCCGATTTTGCCGCTCAATTTCTTGCTCGCTTGACTGAGCCAACTTTAGATAACCCGTTTTATGCGCTCTACGATAGTGAAGTGAAAAAGTCTGGTCACAGCGTATTGACTGCAAACTACGCGTTATTGGGTTTGCAGTCCGTTCAAAAGAACATTATCGCTCTGTTACTCAAAGCGCGTTTGATCAAAGATCAATTTTTAACAGCACGTGCTTTATTGGATTTTGTCTTCCAGATCTTAGCAATGGAAGAATATCTGTTCGACAACTTGTTCTCCAGTACCGATAACGAGTTACTCGAGCATATTCAGAGCTTTGACCCAAGCAATATTCATACTCGCAAGATTGATGAGTTCATTCTCCAATTTGGTTTAGGCATTGAAGAAGATGGCTTTACTCAGTTGAAAGAACAAGTGAAACCGCTCGGTGTATTTGATGTATCAAATGCAGCTTCTTACCTGCGTATGGTTTACTTGCTCAAAGATGAAGGGCAGCTTACAAATAAATATATCAACGAGCTGAAAGTTGACTTCGATAACTCTTTAGTGAATCAGTACGCGAATACTTGGCTGCTTCACCGTGAGTTTGATGGTTCTGGTAAACAGAAAAAAGAGCTAAACAAGTTCTATAAAGACATCCTAATTGCGGCGATTCACCGTTATTGTAATCGCAACTCTCCAACGCTTGATAAAGACCAGTTTTTTATCTCAGAATATAACGGCTTTAAAACCGCTGCTGAACTTGAGGTGAAACCTGATTTTACGGCAATTAAAACTCAAGGTGTGAGCAAAATTGGTTTTTTCAATGCGCATATCCGAGTTGATGATAATACACTGCTTCCGATGCCAATCAGTATCAACTTACTTGAGTTGTTAGAAAAGATTAACCAAGGGTATCGACCTAACAAGCATGATAAAAACGCGGTGCTTCTGTTAGATGAGGTGATTGAACAGATCATTACCGTTGCGAACGAGAAGAACACCTTGTTTATCCTGAAAAATGATAAGCGCTACAAGATCGTCAATGAAGATGACGAATATTTCGAAGTGAGTGGTATTTAAGATGACAATGGATAAATACATCAAACCGTTTAATCAGAAATTGCCACAAACGGCGGAAAACGTACCCAATAAAAACATCTTGAACAGTTATTTGCCAATACGTACCAAAGGTAATGACTTTGATAGCGATGCGGTAATTGGTCTTGTATCTCGTGGATTATTACGTAAGAAGATTGAAGGCTACAAATACGAGGATTTTGTTTCTGATTGTCAGACCGCGTTTGACGAAAAGCTAGGCGAAGAGGAGTTTTGGGAAGTACTGCGAGAGATGTACTTTGATAACAAAGATATCTTCTCTGTGAGCCCTGAGCTTTTACTATTTCGAGCGCAAAAAGGTGAGTTTGCAGCAGGTGACTCCCGTATTGCTTCAATGTTTATCAATTTGCTTCAGAACACGCGTGTCGAAGCGTTTGATTCAAAACTCAATTTTATTGAGCGAGAGATCCTTTCAACTCTGCGTAAAAAGATGGAAAGCGACTCATCGATGCAAGCAAGTGAGCATCCATACTTACCATACCTATCTAAAGCATTTCGTGATGATTTGAAGTTCTTGGCAAGTCGACCTAAGTACCTGTTAAGTGAATTCGAATCGTTTTTGTCCTTTTACGGGTTTGCTTACACCGCTCAGTTAAGCTTATCGCTCACAGATTGGCGTTCTGGTGAGGAGCCAACAGCGAAGCCGTTGTACTTCATCATGGATCATGAGCGTGCTAGCAATGAACGTACGCACATCAAAAATCATGGCTACAAGCTTTTCAATGAATCGGCGTCTCGTTTGTTCCCAATGTTGACAATGCTAGAACTTCTCCAGCCTAGCATGGGGGACAAGAGTGCTGTCAAAGTACCATTGTGGGAGATTTCAAAGGGTATTCAAGAATCACGCTATGAACACCTAAAGAGTGACTTAGAGAATTTTGCGCGAGCATTTAAAGCACAGCGTGGACTTATTACATCATTTGATGAATCAGAATCTGCGCTGGACTGGCTTGGCAACATCATGAAGTTAGCCATGGCACAATTTCGTATCGGCGAGCGATTCAACATCAACAAAAAATACGTTTCTGAAGTAGAAAAGTATCTTGCTGCTCACTTTATTCAAAACCGAGGTCGCAGTGGCCGAGTGCTGGTACTTAACCAAGACTACATCATTTTATTGACCAACCTTGTTGTTGGAGAAAGGGATAAACTCCGTTTCCACGAACTGATTGCCGCATTTAATCAACGTGGCATTTTTGTTGATAAACAAACCGAACAAGAACTAATTAAATTCTACGAGCGCATTGGGAACGTTGAGCGCATGAGTGATAGTGGAGACGCAGTTTATGTCCGTAAAACAATTTGAGACCTTTCTAGTTGATCAGTTTCTGGCTGATGCTGAAGCTCACATAAAGGCAGGCTTTCGTTATCAGTTCAAGTCACCAGATAGCGAGAATAGTGTGCGTTTGTACCAAGCGATGATTGCGCATTCACAAAGTAGTATTAGAGCGAGCAACGGTATCGAGCTACCATTTATTCAGTTGCCTAACTGTAAGATTGTGCCTGTTATTAACAGTGAAAATCCTGCTGAGTACCAAGGCTTTACAGAAAACTACATATCTCACCTACGTGATGAAGTTGCAAGTCAGTCAGGCTACTTGAAGGGCTGTGCCTTGGTTGTTATCCACAATAGTTCGTTGGATACCTTGATTAATTCGGCAGAAGATCTGGCTCAGCTTGGTCAAGTATGGAGCCCAGACAAGATCAAAGCGGCGATGAAAGGATTGATTGCCCAACAGGACAAAGGTCGTGATGTGTCTAATTGTCTTTTGGATGACCAGTTTGATGCGATCCTTGAGGACGGTGCGACCATGTTCGGTTTTGAATCACTGTACAAAGCGGTAGAGGACGGTGAGCTTCGTTTTAATGAGCTCGGTATGTTTGAAGACCCGCTCGTTGCAGAGATGAGTGGTAATCCAAAGCAAATTAAAAAACGTCTTGAAGACAACCGTACACTCTATGAAGAACTTTCTTTTGAAGTGGAACACTTCGGTGATCAGCTCCAGGATCGTTTGAAGTCGTTTGGTGAAAGATTCATTAACGAAAACTTCTCTGAAACTGGTGCATGGAAAGATGTTGAGTTTGAAGCGTTTCTACAAGAGAAAAAACGCAACGAACAGCAGCAACTTGTCCTTGAAGAAGAGCAAGCTAGCGAAGGCATGACCATAACTGCGCGTAATCGTGCAGAAACCAAAGCCGGTATGCGTGATCGCCACCTTATTATTGAGCTAGATGAAGGCGTCAATGACTTTGAATTGAAGTTGATTTTCCAAGGTGCAAGTAATCTAGAAAAAAGCCAGTTTAAAATTCAACCCGCTAAAGCGCTTGGTAACCAAGAGGTGATTTCAACGTTGAATGGCCTGAAGAAAACTCGAGCAAGCTTGAAAGGAACATACAACAACGAACCCTTATTTTTTAACCTAGCGCTCAAGCGCGAGAACAAGTCTGAGGTCTACAACTTCCGCTGCCTCGTGGTTCGCAAGGGTGAATTTTACATTGAGCCATTCAAAAACATCTTCTTGATCGAGCCAGCGCCTGCGAAGCAGCGTTTAACCTTGAACATGGAAGAAAATAAGCTGTTGATTCGATCTGAAGAGGGCACAGCTTGTTCTTTGACGGATGCAAAACAAGTGGTAGATGTAGCAGAACATTCACTGGTTGACTTTGATGCACTTGCCAATGAAGCGGATGAGATTAATTTCGCAGTAAAATCTGGTGACAACCAGCTTGAGTTCAATGTTGAAGGTGCTGTAGCGACAGACTCACTGAGCTTACCATTATTGCTTAACCGAGGGCGTTACCATAAGTTATTTAAAGATGAGTACAACGGCGAATTTTACTCTCAAAAGAGTAAAGTTAGTATTGATAACAGCGAATTCGTTGTACCCAGTGTTCGCTTAAAATTGCTGCGCTGGGAAGAAGCCTTCATCAATGACAAAGTCGTTTCTATCTCTGACTCTAACACAATTAAGTTGGATGATGTACAAGCCATTGATGACGCCATGCATTCATCCTATGTTGAATTGTATGATTATCTTGCGCTGCGTCGTAGTACACCATCTTTAGTCTCTTGGGGTGATGAATTTACGACACTTGTACAAAATGTAGTCGATGCAAGTCTTGCTTATTTTGAGGCGATTCCAACGGGCAGTATGCTGACCAAAGAGCAAAAAAATGCGCTGCGAATTGGTTTGGTTAAATCTGAAGGTGAAGAATATTTCTCTCCGTTCCACCCGCTAATCTTGGCTTACTATCTAAACCTACGCAAAGTGATTCGTGAAGATGAAAGCTTCGCTAGTTTGCCAGATGTGACGTTTGAGCGCCTATCTCCAAAAGGCTTGTTGCCCTATGTCTATCATCCTCAGCACGAGTTTGCTTACAACCTACGAGTGAAAGAAAACACATTTTGGATCAAGAGTGTCCCTCGAGAAAAGAGCTCACTGTCGTTCGTTCGTAAACTCGTCAAAGAAAAGATCGATGAGTTCCAAACCGCATTTAGTCAATTATTCACAGGTTCTGAGAAGAGCATCATCATTAACGCAGTGAATCAAGACAGCGCTGAAGAGCTATTCATGGGGCTAGTGGATTACATCCGTAGCAATCAAGAGCAAGCGGCTTCGATTCACATCAACCTTTATGATGACAAACTGACGTTCAATGCGTTCGACCGCTTTGCAGAAACCGCCAATTACGACGAACTGAAAGAGTGGTTAGAGCTGAACAAAGGCAAAATACGTGAATTGGCGGATACCATTATTGATGTCCTTCGCACCCGTTTAACCTACAGCAAGTTTACCAATGAGCAGGCAAATAAAGACGGTCAGTCATACGCGCACCTCTCGTTCTTCCGTAATAACGACAAAGTGGATTGCTCAGACATTGCAATCGAAGACATGGCTTCGGGTATTGCATGTGATGGTCTATTAACGGGTGATGCGTCTGAGAGTAAATCTGGTTCTTACTTTACTGGCTTTGGTTTGAAGGGCACCGATTATCAAGACCACCCACACCTGATGGTCGCCAAATACGTTGGTGCTTTACTCAAGCCGGCGTTAAAACCAAACACGCAATATCACGGTGCAAACGCAGTAGCGCTTGCAGTGAGTGAAGATTTTAAAGGTTTGCTAGAGCGCACATACGACAGCTCCATTTGGACAACCATCATTGATCCTAAAGTGACATTAGACTTCTTCCACAGCAATGAAGATGTGGTGCTGATTCACTATTCCGATCAGTACACCAGCTCATCCAGCTACGATGCGATTACCGTAACGGCGCAGCGTGGTCTGTTCGAAAAAGTCCTTAAGCAGGGGGATGGTGGGCAAATTAACGAGTTCAATGCTTTTAATGGCGATTGGTTGTTGAAGATGATGACCTGCGCGCCAACCATCAACAAAGAGCGTAAAGGTGTTATTGGTGCGTATAAGTTTGTGACCAGCTTAGTGCACAACTCAGACATTACTTGGGTTCCACTTTCTGTGGCAGAAATGATCCGTGTCTCAGGTAACATCGGACTGAAAATGTCAGACAGTGAATTCTCGCGTAACGTTCATGGCTACAAAAAAGGTGAGATTTCTGATGATGTATTGCTCGTAGGCTTTAAAGGGCAAGGCATGTACTTGCTGCCAGTTGAAGTTAAAACGGGTTCAATTCCTGACTACAAAAAAGCAGTTAAACAAGCAAAAGAGTTGTTGCGTTACCTGAGCGAAGATCTGCTTGGTAATGACAACCTTGCAAGCAAACTTTATCGCGGCCTGTTCATGCGTCAAGTGCTAATGCAGGTAGACAAGTACCGCTTATACAATGTGTTCGCTCCAGACTACTTTGACGCGCTGCTAGACAACAAAGAAGAGTGGTTGAAAGGCGATTACTCGCTAGCAAAAGTCGCTGATTACCCAGACGGCTTTGTTGTGAGTCACCTTGAAGGTGCGAGCTGTTTGCAACCTGAATACCAAATGTTGGAAGGTGTGTTAACAGTTGATCTTCCGATGGCCTTGCTTCCTCGTTTGGTCGAAACGCCACTGCAAGAAGTGCTTAATGAGTTAGATATCGTAAAGCTCTGCCACGTACCGAATGAATATGTTCTTTGTGGTAAAACTCAAGCAGAAGCGCTCGAAGTAGTAAACCAAGCTTGTGTGATGAGTGACAATGTACACCAAGAAACAGGTAACTCTATGGTTGAGCTAAACACCGAAGTTGAAGAACGTCACTCTGAAGCCGAAGCAGAGCAAATAGCCCCACAGAAAAGCAACTTGGTACAAAGTGCTTTGGGAGGTATGGATACATTTAAGTCACAACCATCGGGTACTAACTTAAATGTGCTTTTTGGTCATAATGCTTTGACGCAAGCACCGCTGAATTGGGAGCCAACCAATACCGCCAAGTTTATGAATACCAACACAGGTATCATAGGCACTATGGGGACGGGCAAAACTCAGTTTACTAAGTCGGTGATCACCCAGCTTTATCGCAATCAAGCAGACAACGTAAATAGCGCATCAATAGGTATGCTGATTTTCGATTACAAGTCTGATTACGTAGACGATAAATTCCAGCATGCGACAGCAGGCAAAAAGTTTAATTTACATAAGCTGCCATATAACCCGCTGAGCCTATTTGGTGATACACCAATGCTGCCAGTGCATACCGCTCGAGGTTTCTCAGAGACCATGGGTAAAGCCTTCGGCTTAGGACAAAAACAGCAATTGCGTTTACGCAAGCTGGTGGGGGAAGCTTATGAGCTGGCTGGGATTCGCAAAGCAGACCCTAGTTCTTGGACAAAAGCGGCTCCAACAATCGCAGACGTTTGGGCTCTATTTATAGACACTGAGCCAGATGAGGACTCGTTATACGCGGCGCTTGAAAGCTTATATGAGCTGGAGATCTTTGAAGACGACAACACCAAGTGTATGAGCCTTTACGATCTTGTTGATGGCATTACAGTTGTTGAGCTGGCAGGTTACCCAGCAGAAATTCAGAACCTTGTGGTCGCACTTACGTTAGACCTTTTCTACTCACAAATGCAGAAGAAAGGTAAGCCAGAAGTTCAAGGTGATTTCCGGCAAATTACCAAGATGATTTTGGTGGATGAAGCCGATAACTTTATGTCTCAAAACTTCCCAAGCTTACGCAAAATCTTGAAGGAAGGGCGCGAGTACGGCGTGGGCGTCATTCTATCAACACAAGACATCACCCATTTCCAAACGGGTGAGAACGACTACTCAAGCTATGTGCTTACATGGGTAATTCACCGTGTTGCGAAGATTCGTCCACAAGAGCTAAAAGCGATGTTTGGTGTGAACGAGAAAGCCGAACAAGAAAAGTTGATGGAAACCATCAATAAGCTCGAGAAACATTACAGCTTATACATTGATGGAGCGAAGAAGATACTGCCAATGAGAGATAGAGCATTCTGGGAGTTAATTTAATAATACTCTGATTTTAATGGCTATTTTAGGTTTTTTATCAATATTTGGAGCGCATTTATTAGATTCGTATAAAATGGCGCTGCGAACACTATTTTATTTTAGGTTGTTTAATGACGATAATTGATGCTATAACAAAAGTTTTGAGTGAAGCTAAAGAGCCGCTTAGTCATAAAGAAATTTATAAAAAGATTATTGATCAATCATACTACTCTTTCGGTGCTAAAGATCCTCAGGCTGTTGTCAGAAGTAAAATAAGAAAACATTGTTATGGTATAGATTTTCCAAGTGCCAGCCCCAAAAAGCTTTTTATGCAAGTTAATGGACAAGTCAGTTCAAGAAACGCTTTATACCAAGTTTGGGATGGTGAAAAGAAGGAGGTCGTTCCTGAAAATAAGATTAAAAGGGACGAGCTCCCAGAAGAGAAAATACATTCTGCCTACAGTGCACACATAAAGTCGGTCAGTGAACAACTTTTAGAATATATTAAGTTATCTGAACCTGAGTTTTTTGAATCTCTAGTAGTAAAATTGCTATTGAAAATGGGATATGGTTGGGACCAATCCACTTCAGGGAATGTTGTCGGAGGTAAAGGCGACGAAGGTATAGATGGCATTATTAATGAGGACAAGCTTGGTTTAGAGAAAATATATATACAAGCTAAACGTTATGAAAATAATAAAGTAAGCCCTTCTGAAATTAGGGACTTTATAGGCGCTATGGCAATAAAAGGGGCTAGAAAGGGAGTTTTCTTTACGTCTTCTAAATTTACTGAGCAAGCAGCTCAACACGCACATGATGCCCAAAATATGACTATAACCCTAATTGACGGGGATTCGTTGACCGAGTTACTAGTACAATATGGCCTCGGTGTCGCTATTGCCAAAATTTATCAAATTTTTGAAGTGGATAAAAATTTTTTTACTATTGATTAAATTTGGATATTATTTTTAATTTAAATCTCATATGTCAATTTTAAAGGTGGTCGGATGGCTAATATAAATGACTTCAAAGTTATAAGAATTAAATCTATTAATTATTACAAGGAAGCTGAAAGAGTTTTAGATATAAAAATAACTGATCAAGTTGAGCAAGCAAGGTTTGGTTTTTATTTCTTTATTTTAGATATTCTTTATGGTGTAAATGATATCGAAGATGCGAGGGACTCTATAACCGATACTAATTTCAACTCAATTATTCTTGGTAATAGGTACGATGATGGTGGTATTGATGCTATATATATTGATGATGAAGAGAAAATAGTAAACTTATTTAACTTCAAGTATAGAGAAAAATTCAGTGCTGATTCTAGACAAAAGCTCAATGATGTTACAACATCATTGAAATATATCACAGCTTTGGCTGAAGGTGATATTAGTCACTTTTCAGGTAAACCTCGTGAATACGCAGAAAAAATAAAAGACTTATACAACTCTAATGACGTTTGGAAAACTAGGATTTACTTTGTAAGTAATGATATGTCTACAGTAGATCTCTCAGATCCGCATATTAAAAATATTTCCAACTCTTTTGATGTGGAGGTCAATGCTATTTGTTTAAAAGAGATCTCTGAGATGGTTTCTATTAGGCCTGAACCAATTAGTGCAACTTTAGTTTTACCCAATAATGCTTTAATGTCATATAGTGAAAGTGACTTATCTTCTTCAATATCTTATATTGCAAGACTAAAGAGTAGTGAAATTGTACGAATTACATGCAATGATAAGAATCTTCGGAATAATCACAACTTAGAAAATTATAGAGAGCTAAGTGATGTGAAACTTGATTTTGGCGTTTTGTTTGACAACGTTCGAGGTTTTGTTCAAAAATCTAAATACAATGAAAATATAAAAGAAACACTAAAAGATAACCCTTCAAAATTTTTTATGTACAACAATGGAATTACAATTGTTGCTCAAGGTATCGAAACGGAATCCATAAATGGAAATACTAAGCAGAAAATTATAATTGATAACTTTCAAGTTCTAAATGGTGGCCAAACGGTAAGAACTATTCATAATTTTAACTCTCAACATGAAGATCACATAACGGACTATTTACCATATAGTGAGGTTCTTGTAAGAATATTCATGACGGGTAAATCAAATACTGGTGAAATTAATAATATTGCTGAATATACAAATAGCCAAAACTCAATCTCACCAGCTGATCTTAAGTCTTCTGATGAAAGACAGTTTCAAATAGAAAAATACCTAAAAGAAAAAAACATTAATTATGTTAGGAAGTCTGGAGATTTAGGTAAAGGAGATGCTAATTATGAATATAGCATTACAATGATAAAATTCGGTCAGTTGCTGTATGCCAAACAGGGTTTCCCAGAAAAATCTACAAGTAGCAAGAAGAGTATTTTCACTAAAAATTATAACGCAATCTTCGGTGATCAGAAGTTTGATATTGATGAATCTGAAGGGCTTGTAATTGATTTTTACTCTATTAAGTCAGCATATGAAAGTTCTTCATATGAAAGCTTAGATATTAAGCACTACTATATGATTTACCTCAATCAAGAATTTCCTGATGTTCCTCTGGCTCGTAAGATGGATATTTTGGAAGCTCATATCTGCACATACACGGTGGACAAAGACACATCAGATGTTCGCAAAATGAGCCAACCTCGCTTTAAAGAAGAGCTTTTAGATAAGTTTAAATAGTACGCTTATAAGATGCCGCAATTTAAATGATAATTTTAGCTATTGAACGGAGGACAAATTCAATAGCTAAAATGCGATTGGTTGGCTTAAAGCGGGAGACTAAATTCTAAACAAGATCTGTGTGTTCGAATCGAAGCAATCCCATCTTCAACATGTGCTGCCCAAGCTTGTTGGTACTCTTTCGTATCAAGTTCTGGGTAGTACATCTTCAATACTAACTCGGTTACATCACTAGTCTCGCCAAGCCAAGTATACTTATCTAACACAAGTGAGCCGTCTAATTTAGCTTCTTGGCCTTGGTATCGAAAATCACTTTCAATCGAACGGAAGAAAGCTATACGTGCCGATACGTTTGGAGTGATACCAGTATAGCCCTTCAACTTTTTGAGCTGCTCTTCAGTAGTTCGAGTCAGGCTCATGCGATTAGGTAGCATTACACCGCCTCCTTAGTTGGTTCTCTCCAGAAGTAACCTTTCTTCAACGTTGACGATTTAGTCCTACCGTCGAAACAAATTTCGTAGGTGCGAGCAATGTCGTCTTGAATAAGCTTGGTGTAGTGTCTATCGATCTCGGTGTCTGTTGATAGAATTACAACTTGGTGGCTGGCAGTAGGGAAGTAATTTTCAACCAATTTATCACGGTGATGTGAATCTAATCGCCCTAGCGGAGTATCGATAATAATTGGCAATTTCCGGCCGGATGTACGGCCAAGTGCTTCTAAAATTGAGATCGCGTAGATTTGTTTTTCGCCCGCAGACATTGCTTTGCGACTGATCTTAATACCGTGTTCATCAACTAGTTCAACATCAAACGATGCTGGGTTAATTGACGCGGATAGCTGCAAATCATCTTTACGAGCTAGCTTCTTATAAGACTGGACGAACTCTTTCTCTAATTGGTTGACGCGAGCCTTAGTTAGCTGCTCACCAAATTTCTCAAGCAATAAGATAGAGTTTTGAGCATTGATGACACTATGATCTTTATTGGATTGATCTTTGTGCTTGTCGTGTAGTTTCTGAATTTGGCGGGCTTTCTCCAATGCTTGACGTAATTCTCGTTTTGATTCCTCAAGTAAAGTATGATATTCGATAATCAGCTTTTCTTTTTTCTTGTCTAATGCGCGTACATCTGAAAACAGTACTTGTACTTGTTCTTGATCAGGAGCTCGTGCAATATTGGTTGAGGCGTTATCGATCTCTTCTACAACTTTTTGAAGACGAACTCGCGCTTCATCGAAACGTGAAAAAGACTCTTGAGACAGATTAAAGAGTTGATAGTCTATAGTATTCGCTTGACGGTCGGAGATATCCAAAAGCAACTCGGCAGAATCAAACTCACCCACGTGTGCTTTGAAGCTATCAGCAATCGCACTTTGAGCCATCTCTGTATCAAAACTTGGGTACTTTGAACGCAGTGTTTCTAAGAATGAGTCTAGCTCATTGCCAAAGTTCTGTTTCTTTTTGATCTGCTGTTCTTGTTGTATCTGTGTTTGCAGGCGCTTCATTGCATTAGGGGCTAGGGCGAATGGAAGACTTGTCTCCATTTCCATGCGGATTTGCTTTTCAAGCTCTACTTTCTCTTTAAGCAAGCTATCTACTTTGTGTTGCTCATCTTCTCTTGTTTTAGCCCAAGCCCCACCGCTTTGAGATAACTTATTCTCTAGACTAAGAATATCGTGCGATGTCAGCTCGATTTGTGCAGCAACGATGTCCGCTTCACCACGAAGTTTCTCTGCATTGCGCTCGTGGCTGATACGTTGCTCATCAAGAGAATTCATTTCCTCTTTTAACGATTGGCTTAGTGCACTAAAACCCTGTTTCTTCAAGAAGATATTTAAGTCACTCTTGAGCTTTGCGATGACATCTAAACCGAGTAGGCGACGTACTGCTGTTTTGAGTATGCTGCCAGACTCATCTTCCGCTAGTTCCGCGATTTTCTCGCCGTCGAAGAAGAATAAGTCAGCAATGCCTGTTGGGATAAGTTCATTAAGGAAGCCTTGGCACTGCTCGTAATTGAGTTCTGGTATTTGAACACCGTCTTTTTCAAGGCATAGATTATCTTTCTTACCGCGTTTCCAGCCGCGAATCACTTTATAAGTGCTTTCTTCGCCGTTTTGGCTGTATTTAAACTCAAGCTCAATCGATGCGTTATCTTGAACGCCACCATGGCCAACGCCTTTATGGATAAGTTCGGATAGGGCCTCAATGTACTCACCATTTGACAACGCTTGGCTAAATGATTGACGGCCAAAAAGAGCGAGTCGTACAGCTGTCAGAATCGATGTTTTACCAGCACCGTTAAGGCCACCAAACAGAATGATTGGTCGTTCGGTACCTTCAATAGGGCCATTTTTACTCAGACGAGCAGGAGCTGGGCGCAAGTCAATTTCATGTTCACCACGGAACACTCGAAAGTTATTGAGAGTTAGTTTTGTTATTAGCATTTCAGTATTTAAAACTCTTTTTGAAGCTGCTTATCTAGATCGGCAAGTTGTTCGTTATAGCGATCGATCTCTTTTTGGTGGACATCAAACTCGGCTTTACTCTGCAGAGAAGCATGTTTTTGTTTGATTTCTTCTAAGCTTCCCCAATCTTGCTTTAATAGGGATGCTATTTTATTTGAAATACCGCTACGGCGACTCAAACCTTCCATTGAGACTTCCAGCTCGATAAGTTTCATGATCATCTCTGGTTCAATATCAAAGTTGCCACAAAGCTCATGGATGAGCTGTGCGTCATCTTTACTAAAACTCGCGTTGTCGTCATAGACCCAATCAAGGTCATATCCATAAACTTCTTTGAAGATTGCGGGTAGAGAGTCATTCCAATCTGGCTCATTTGGATCGTGAATCCACTCTTGACGGATAGCATGAAGCTCTGGAACGGTGATAAGCTCGATCTCTCTTCCTTCAGCTTTAAATTTCTTATCTAGCTCAAGTAACTCGCGTAACCACTGCCGGCGATACTTTAGCCAGTATGGTCCCGGAACGTGCTTACGTTCTGTTGTGATGTCTTCGCCTTCTTTGGCGTATTGGTAGCTAACTTTACCTGTGCGACGTTTGTGGTTTCTGAACTCTGCTTTGTTCGCAGGATCGGTTGTCATTGACAATTTATTACGAAACTCAAGGAGAGGAGCCATCCACTCTTCACCGTTTTGGATAAGACTCTCCATTGCGCGGTCTTTGGTCACAACAGTACAGGTCCAGCAACCAAAGCGAGAGTTACCACAAGAGGGAGTTGTTTCATCAATAACCATAGGGCATTCTCCTTGGCCTGAAGAATCTTTATAAAGATTCCAGAGCACAAGGTTTTTACCTCCCCAGGGGTTCTCCCACTCAAGATCATATTTATCGATCCAAATATTTTTGGGTCCATAGGGTGTTTGTTTGGTTTCTAAATGACATAAACGAAGCAACTTCCATACGTCGTCTACCCCCCATGTATCGATAGGGGTAAAAATGAATGCGTTGGAAAGTGTGGTATGGCGAGCCAATCTGGAGCCATCTATTTTATGCTTAGCAATTACTTGCGCACGTGATGCACTTTCTTGACTACGTGAGCCAAGAACGACAATTACTTCGTCAAACTGCGAGACTTTAGATTTGATAAAGTCACTGACTGGGTCAATTTTCATTCGTTCTGTACACCAACGGAAAGAGCGCGTTGGTGCCGGATATCCTTTGCCGAGTAAGTTCGCCCAGAATGTTTGATTGTCTTGAGGAACAACTTTATGACATGTAATGGGCAAGTTGTCTCTCTTGGCTCCTTTTTCTATTGCCGCTAATGAATCTTTTATGTGATTTACAACAACAGGCGTTTCTACCAGCGTGTCAGAGCTGACAACGAAGATGGGTTTATGTCGGTCTTCTGGTTCTAGCCCCAGTAGAGCTAAATAAACGAGTGACATAACAGCCGAAGAGTCTTTACCGCCACTGTAACCAATGACCCAAGGGCGCTTGTCCGCGCAATAGACTCGCTGTACGTCAGCGATATAATGGCTTAATCTGTTGTTGGCGAAGTCTTCTGTGTTGATGAATTCTTCGTATTCGGCTAAATCTTCAGCCAGTTGTAGCTCATGTATCATGATAACTGCTTCTCTTGAGCTTTTTCTTCGGGGGTCAATGGGAGTCCCAATTCGATTTTTAGTGCGTTGGCAGTAAGTTGAATGTTTGTCGTGGATTTACTGAGCTTTCCGTGGTTCATGCTTCGCTTGACCCATTCAGGATTGGTCTTCAACCAGTTAACTTGAGATAGACGCTGAAGTCTGCGTTTCCAGTTTTGTGGCTCTTGGCAAAGTAGATGTTTCCCTAGAAGGCCGATGGCATGTAACCCGACGCCGTGAGCATGAATGTATTCTTGTCTTAGCTGCGCAGGTGATACTTCTTTATCTATGGTCATTTGCCAATCTTTGATGTGAAGCGTGACTTCTTCCCAGAACTCTGCTGCCAGTTTTTTCTCTTCGTCACTGAATCCGTCTTTTGGCCCCTTGCTCAAAAGAGCACGGGTCGATTGCTTGATACTGCTTAAAGTGAACAGTTTGTTCGATTTAGGGCTGACATTCGATTTCTCCATCTCCGTCAGGCCAATAAAAGGTCTGACGCTGGTAGCAAGTTCGCGAGCCAGCTCAGAGCTCTCATCTCTATGATCGTACAAGGTACCAAGTGACGGGCTTGGCTTAACCGCATATTTATTGAGGTCAGCAAACATTTGTTGGCTTCGGGTTAGGCCTTCATCAATGAAAAAGAGAACAGGGATATTGTCTTGCCCTAGGTCAGGGTTTTCTCTCAACGCTTC
The DNA here is from genome assembly GCF_030161235.1 of Vibrio zhanjiangensis. GTDB lineage: Bacteria > Pseudomonadota > Gammaproteobacteria > Enterobacterales > Vibrionaceae > Vibrio > Vibrio zhanjiangensis. Next base: position 256,008 of record NZ_BSPW01000024.1, read on the forward strand.
TTCAATAGCTTTACGGCGATGCTGCCCGTCATTAACTAAGATTTGAGCCTCCATAGGTATCTTCAATATGCCCAGATTGGGTGCACCGTCATGATCATCAAATGATATATTAACTCCAACGGAGGCAGTAAGAGCAGAGAATACATAATCTTTAGGGTTATCGAGAAGGTATTTCACCATCTCGGGTATTCGAGTTTTGTTGAGTGTCCTCTGGGCTCTTAGCTCTGGTGGAACATCATCTTCGTTATAGCTAAAAATCTTTGGAATAATTCTTAGGGGGCATGTCGCAATATAGAATGGTCGACCAGCTTGAATTCCTCTAACCGCAGGAAAAGAATAGCAGTAGCCTGAATCTTGATTTTGCATAGTGAAACCTGACGAGCGTCAATTAATGACATAAATATTAGCTAGTTTGTTATTTTTTGACAAACTAAAAATTATTATTTGCTGTTTTAATCAAGTTTATGCTTGTTTTTTATGCAAATATGACAAACTTGATGCAGTAGTTTACAGGTAGAAAAGACAGATTTCTATGGTCTACTTCAATATTATTGGGGTTTACTCGGAGTGGAGTTGATGATAGAAAAAGCTTTAACCATCTTGTTATTTTTCCCCAACAACACGTCAAACTCAGCCCTATGCATCTGAGTCTCTTCGTTTGGCTCGAAATCCATGAGTTTTGCTAATCGTTTATCAAAGCGTTTTTGCTTCTCATAGTTATTGTCGCTCTCTGCCATGTAGAGATGTTTGTTGAGCAGCGGTGGCCTACGATGCTCGGACACATAATCAAAAAAGTCGATTTCTTGGTCTGCCATTTTAATTTTGATTCGCTCGGCTAAAAATGGCACCGACTTTTGGTACTCATCGTAGCTGGTCAAAGTGAGCTTGCCAGAAGTTGTGTGGATTTTAACTAGGTCAATTTGCTCGTCAAGCTCACCATACATCTGCAGTCCCGCACCAACATAGGCGCGCAGAAGCAGCGGCAAGTCATCAATGAAATTACGGTGAAAAATTAGCGAGTGGCCTTGGTTAAAAACGCTAGCTTTGAGTTGATCGTGTGCTTTAATGCACTGCTGATTGATAAGTTCATTGTCAGCAATTGCAAATAGAAGCTCTGTTGCAAGTGATTGTGCCGTTTTGTAGTCTTCAAATAGTGCTTTAATATCTCGTTTAAGCGATTCGGGTTGTTGTGTGTAGGGCTTTCTTTTTTCAAAAAGACTGAGTGCAAAATACACTAGCAAATCTTCCTTGCGGCGTTTTTGGGCGTGCTCAAATTCTTTGGAGCCGTGCAGCTCTCTGAGTAGGTTGAAGACTTTTTTATGCGATCCAATAAGCGCTCGTACTTGCTCAGATTGTTCGAATTCATCACTTGCTGGAATTCGCCCAAGTTCTAAACATTGAAGCCAGAAGGAGTCAAATAGTGCTTGGTTTTGGACAACCAATAGTTTTGCTTTATCTTTGGCATCGTGTGGAGCTGGTGAAGTCAGTTGTTGCCAAGAATGGTGACGCTTGTATTTTCGCTGGAGATATTGTTGTTCTTCGAGTTTATCTTTGAAGATGTAAAAGATACCCGGTGCAACGGCGATAGCATCCTCCTGCAAACTTCTCTCAATATATGCCTTGATTTCAGCTTGGGCATAGTATTTTTGAAAGGTATTTCGAGTAGTGATAATACCATCTTTGTAGGGTTTAAACTGTGCGATGCAACTATCATTCGCAAGCATTACCGATACGACAAGGAGCTGTTGGGTTAATTCCCAGGCACCTAATAAAGCTTCTAAACGCTCATCTTGATCTTCAATTACATTTAATACAAAGCCAAGATTGACAATGTCCGACTGGCATTTGTCACTATCAGGTTGAAAATTTGGGTCCCATCCCAAAGCATCAAGACCGTGTGCTTCTAGCTCACGTAAATCATCACCTCGACCACAGCCATAGTCAAATATTGAATAACTCCCCTCAAGGTATCCGTGTTTCACCAAGGTTTTCATTGGTGCTGATAGTTCATGGCGAACTAGGGCGGTCCTATGACGATCGATACCTAGCTCATTCTTTTTAATAATGGCAGAAGAGCGAAACAAGCGCCCATCGACCAACTCATAGCCATGACGTGCGATCAAATTTTCCCAAGAGCGCTTAAAACCAATCAGACGACTATTGCTATACAGACCAGCGTTTTCTCCTTCCTGAGTGAGAGCGACAAAGTGCTCGTAATAAGGGCTTGAGGGCAAAACCATGGTTTCTTTACGATGCAATATTGGAGGGTTATCAGAGTCTTGGTAGTTAGTTGCTCTATGGCTTAACTTGGAGAGATTCACGTTCAAGCTTTGATTCAAAGCAGGATAAGAGTCGATATAAAAATCAGGGTAATAGAGTAAAGATAAACGGAATTCCTTCTTAAACAGTTTAACTAGATTCCAATTTGTTTCATCTAAGTTGACTGCTCTCGCTACTGCGGGAATAAATTGAGTGAGAATTTTCGGGAGAGCGCTCAAAGCATCTTTATGGAGATAAATTGCATCCGGTAAGTGCTTTCCTACTTTAATCTCTGCAATTAATTTTGCGAACAATTCTTCGTTCATCATGAGTCGCCACCTGTATTTTTCGAACATTAAGATATCGAATAATGTCGAGTTAGTGTGACCTTTCTTTTAATCTGTGTCCAACGGTCACTCTGCATACTGTATGTTTGTTAAATGTAATGGCTTCAATATTAATCAGTAGCGTATTGATATCTAAAACTGCCCCAAAAACCAGATAAAGAATAATGCTAACTCAATAACTAGCGAACAACATTTATAGTTAAGAAAGTAATATAAAGAACAATCTCACCATTAGTCTCTGAAACAATCAAAAATTGGCGCACTGGCGCGTGCATTTACTGATGTATTGGTTATTTTTATCGGTGTTTAAGTAGATTAAACTCACATTGTTTGTCATTCACAGTTTTAATAACTGGTTGTAAATCCTGTATTACTGATTAATTGGGTAGAATACGCCGCATTAAAAAGTGACGTATGGATGTAACTGTGACTTATAGAGTAATACGGCTAACTGAACTGATGACGCATGAGTTTGCGCAAGTCGAAGGGGACATTGAAAGATTAACTGAAAAGGCAGTCGGCACTGTTGTCCCGCATGGGATGAATTTCTCTCACTTTAAAGATAAGCTCAAAAGCGGTGAATTGGCGCTATTGACGGATTCGCCTGCAAAGCCTGTGATGCAAAGAGATGGAACAGGCAAAACATGGCGTTTAACCACTGAAGGGCAACAAGCCTTATTACCTGAAGCAAAAAATGCTTTCCTCTCTAGAGCTAACGTGTCTAGGGGAGCGGCAGGTAGGTCAGCAGTTTCGAGTAGCGCTGCCTATGCACCAAGCATCGATGACATTTATGTTCCAGAGCCGGTCAAACCGGACACTTCTGATGCGCCGCCCAAGCTTAAATACGAATATTGTTTTGAAATCGCTTGCTCCGATGAAACGCTTAAAAAGAGTGTAGGCTGCGCGTTTCAACTGGCTAAGACCAAACAAGAGGCGATGATTGCTCGCTGGCAAAAAGAATCCACTGAGCACGGCACCAAATACATTGCTCACACGGCCTTTGATGAGCCGAAGAAATTAGTGGTTAAAGTGGCTGATTATTCCATGGGTATCAGCCTACCTGACAATGTTCAAGTGAACCCAATAGGCTCTGGTGTGGTTCAAGAAGCCTTTATCCCTGTGGTTCCATCCGTCCAGTTAGGGGAGCGTTTAGGCCTGCCTACCGAAGGCTACTACTACCATTTTTACAATAACCGATTAGTGCAAGAGTATAAGCTGCTTGGTGAGGGGAAATGGGCATTTTACGCCACCTGTTCTACTCATGAAAACTTAAATGATGAACAGGGCTACAATCGCCTGCAAAATGCGATTTTAGTTTATTGGAAGCTAGCAGGCCAAGAAGTTGAAAGCCAGAGCCTGATTTATCTTGAGCAGCAAATTACGCGAGAACAGCTAGATAACCTCAATGATGACTGGATTTCAGAGCACGGTATCAAGCTGGATACTCAAGAATTGCTCGCAGCGCCAAAACAGTCTGTCGCTGAGCGTCCAGCCGCGAAACCTGAGCAATCGTTTGAACCAGAAACCGCGCTGCCGCCTCTCTCACCTTGCATCTACAACTGCGCCGCGAACACTCATTACGATTACTCAGAATTATTGATTTCAGGAACGCAGTTTAAAGCAATCAATAGCGAGAAATTGTTTGGCAAAGAAGTGTCTGTTGCCAACTTAACTACAATCACAACCGCGTCCAAAGCAACTGATTATGGTAAGGCGGCTTTATTCGCGATTCCTGCCAATTCTGCGACGACCAACCTAGGTATTCTTAGCACTAGTACCAGCAATACCCTAGGGACATGGTCAATTTCAGGAGAAGTATTGGCTGGTTTTGCGCGGATGGGGGGCTTTTTAGTCGCTGCCTTATGGCCTTCTCTGCCGGGAGATAGCACCTTAACGGGGAACTCAGATTTTGCCACCAGTGACGCCAAGACCATGCGTGTACGTTTCAATATGTACCAAGATGAAAATGGCAAACAGCAGGTGGTGGGCATTAAAACGGGTGAAGGCAGTCCATATGGTGGTCTGGTCGCAAAGCGTGAGGCCGTTCAGCAAGGGCAAAATTTTGTTGCTCAGTTAGACAATGGCATTAGTATAACGTGGACACCCGATGGCTCAACGGATAGGCTAACACCCGATACGGTATTACCCGAAAATGATCAGCTCGATGTTCACAATATTTGGGTGCGCCCAATTGAAGAACATCAGCAAGAAATAGGTACAATTCTCTATCCTGAGGAAGATCTCGCTGAATATCTAGTGACTTTCCCAGCGGATTCAGGATTGCCACCTCTTTACCTAGTTTTCCGGAAAACAGCGCGTGATGAGTCTGGGGTAGTCACTGGGAGCGGGGAAGATGTCACAGGTATATGGCTGGAGAAAGCTAGTGAAGGGCTAGGGGCACCAGTTCCATCACAAATTGCGGATAAGCTTAGAGGTAAAGAGTTCAGCAGCTTTGATGCGTTTAGAGAAGCATTTTGGAGTGCGATTGCAGAAGACTCGTCTCTTTTAAGTCAATTTAGTCGCTCTAATCAGAGACTAATTAAGAGGGGATGTGCTCCATTCTCAATCCCAGAAGATCAAGTTGGTGGAAGACAAAGATATGAAATTCACCATAAAGAAGAAATACAGTATGGTGGCAAAGTGTATGATATAGATAATCTATGCATTGTAACACCCAAAAGGCATATAGATATACATAGAGGCTCGTAATATGGAATTGAAAGACCAACTGCAAGACTACACTGAATCCGAGTTTTATCGATTACTTGAAGATTTTTTTGAAGACACTGATACAAATGATTTACCAAATCATGAATACGATAAACATATCTCCAAGTTAGCAGAACATTTTGCAAATATCGTTGACCATCCTGAAGGAAATGGGTTGATATTCCACCCTACTGCTGAAAGAGAAGACTCACCTCGTGGTGTTATCGAAGAGATAAAGAGTTGGTATAAAAAACAAGGAATTCAGTGTTTTAAAAATTAGAAATAGCTATAGGAATGATGTATCTGATTATGCAGTTGAAGCTTTCGATATCCAATTACACCGAAGTTGAGTTTTTTCAATTAGTTAATAGGATTTGTGTTGACGATTATTCTACTGAACAAGAACATATCGATGCGGTTTTACATTTTGAAAAAATGACAGGCCACCCAGACGGCTCTGACCTAATTTATTACCCAAATACTCCTGAAGATGGGACACCAGAAAATATTGTTAGGATTGTCAAAGAATGGCGTTTGTCTCAGGGGTTACCTTGTTTTAAGAGTTAGCTCTCTTTAATTACAGTAAGCGTATACGTTCACACAGATTCGTCGAGGCAAAAGCAATGGGAAGCCTATTAGCTTCCCATTATGGCTTTTAGTTACCCAGGCAGGAAGATGGGTCAAGTCTTTCTTGTGCTCTTCCTAATCTTATCCGTAATCTAGCCAATTCCGTTAAACCGTATCATGTCCAATTCGTAAGTACATCCTACTTTAGCCGAGTTTGCCCTCGAAGATAGCAACTAAAATTGTCACTTAGAGCGTTTTGATAGTCAAAATAACTATTTGGCTGATTAATGTATAAAAATGCCTTATAGGAGGTTATAACTTACTGAAACTATTGGTATCATCGCCTTTATTTTCGTGTGGGAGAACTGAAATGCGATATGAATCTTTCCCATATGCCCCTGAAGAAAGGCAAGAAACCACAAGAGAAAGAGCGGAGCGTCAACGTCAAGAACGCAGAGCGGAACTAACTTACACCGCTAAGGATTATCAACGCTGGGCTGAAAACAGAGAGCGCGTTCTTGCTGAGCGTAAATTGGCTGAAGAGTGGAAACCTGTAGAGGGCAACTTCCCATTATTGGTCTATCAAACACAAAACAAAATGGATGATTTTGATGCGCCTGACATGACTTTTGGTGATGAGACCAAAGAGGAAATTGAACAATATGGTTTAATGACTCCTTTTGAAGATAATTCCATAAATTTACCTTTCACAGATATTGCTGTTTTTGGTGAAGACCAATTTACTTTGCCTGTAAGTGAACATTTCGAGCGTATGCGTAGTTTGGCAAATGATGTTGCTTTAGGGATTGGCTTTTCAACAAAAGGAGAAACTAAAGATATCTTTTTTGAAATGGTCGATAAGTTTGAGCGTAACGAGGGCGGTTATTACAGTAACCCATCGTTAACTAGTGCACTAAAGGAGCACGAAACAACCGCTAATTTTCATCAGGCTCTAAAAAAGTGTTTAGAAGAGAGTCTTAAAAACGGTAAGTTACCCGATGATATTCTTGGTATTTCAAGCCAATACATGATGTCTTCAAAAGGTAAACCTTTACCTCGGTTCTTAGTTGGAAGTCCTATTAAGTTAGACCCTCATCCTAACCTTTCCGATGGAACGGTTTTATCAGTTCACGGTATTTGGTCAATGAAGGTTTATGTGGAAATGCTTGAATATAAAGGAAGACAAGTTAGAGGGAAGTTTAGGTACGAGATTCAAGACCATTTTGGCTTAGATGTTAGAGATATCGATCATAATTCATTTGATGATGTCAAAGAAAATGACGGCAAGCCTTATGAATGGTTAGAGGGTTTCAGGTCTTGGTATATTTTACAGCATTATAAAGGCTATGGAATCAAACCTTTTATAACTGAAATAAGTTTCGAATTATGATTAAATATATTAAATTTATTTTTTTATTTATACCTCTTTATTGCTATGTCTTAGTTTGGGATAGCATGGTTTTACATTTGGGTATTCCAAGGTTGAATAGTGATTATAATTATCCGGCATGGGTAGAAGATATTATTGGTCCTATTTTATTACTTGTTGTAATGCCTTTAAGTTTCTTTGTAGGCTCTGCATATACAGCCTACAAAAAACTTTGGTGGTGGTTTGCTGCTTATATGATCCTTGGCTTTGGTTTTTGGGTTTACTTGCGTATTTAGGATGATTGTTATCTTTACTATAAAACTCCACTATTTTAGTTTAATGAAAGTCTATTGAGGTAAGGAATGTGGTTCATAGATATACTTTACTTTTTATTCCTTTGATATGGTTTTTATATCTATGGCTCACTATTGCTTTTGGTTTTGAACTGCATATTAATGGTCTGTTTTATGATTCTTTTCCTCACCCCGAAGATCCTCCTTCTATAGGGCTTCTTCCAAGTTCTTTAATACCATTCTTGATGTTTATTGGAACGCCGATTATGTTTTTTATCGGTTCAATATACACAGTGTGTAAAAAGCTTTGGTGGTGGTTTGCAGCTTATATGATCCTTGGCTTTGGTTTTTGGGTTTACTTGCGTATTTAGGATGATTGTTATCTTTACTATAAAACTCCACTATTTTAGTTTAATGAACCTATACCGCTAAAGATGAGAAACGCTGAGCTGAAAACAGAGAGCGCGTTCTTGCTGAGCGTAAATTGGCTGAAGAGTGGAAACCTGTAGGTGGTAACTTCCCATTATTGGTCTAAAGATATCTTTTTTGAAATGGTCGATAAGTTTGAGCGTAACGAGGGCGGTTATTACAGTAATCCATCGTTAACTAGTGCACTAAAGGAGCACGAAACAACCGCTAATTTTCATCAGGCTCTAAAAAAGTGTTTAGAAGAGAGTCTTAAAAATGGTAAGTTACCCGATGATATTATTGGTATTTCGAGTCAATACATGATGTCTTCAAAAGGTAAACCGCTACCACAATTTTTGGTTGGGGATATTTTAGATCCTCATAAGAACCTTTTTGATGGAACAGTTCTTAATGTTCATGGCATTTGGTCTATGCGTGTTTATGTTGAACAACTTGAATACAAAGGAAGTCAAATTCGAGGTTTTTTTAAGTATGAAGTTCAAGATTATTTCGGTTTAGATAAAAAAGATATCAATAACAATCCAATGAATGGAGATAAGCCTTTTGAGTTAATTAGCGGTTTTCGTTCTTGGTATTTGCTTCAACATTTTAAAGGATATGGATACAAACCATTTATCACAAAAATGGATTTTTCTTTATGATGACTTTTATTCGCTATTCACTTTTGTTGTTGCCCTTATGTTGGTATATTTTGATTTGGGATAGCATGGTTTTTAATGGAAACATCCCAAGACCAGCTATAAATAATTACCCACCTTGGGTGGATGGGTTATTGGTTCCGATCTTTTGGCTTATAATTACTCCTTTAAGTTTTTTTATCGGTTCGCTATATACAGCCTACAAAAAACTTTGGTGGTGGTTTGCAGCTTATATGATCCTTGGCTTTGGTTTTTGGGTTTACCTGCGTATTTAGGATGATTATTATCTTTGCAACAAACCCCAGCACTGCTGGGGTTTGTTGTATTTGGTTCTTAAACTTTCCTCAATCCTCATAAATCCGGTGCGAGGACTGGGCCAAGTGTCCAGCTGATGGCTTTGCCGTTGAGCTCATTTAACACTTTGATGTTGTTTGTATCGTCGGCAAGCTGGTAGCCTTTACTGAGCAAAGCATGCTGATAGGCAGCGGCAAAGCAGTTGGCATAAACATGAGGTGTGTACAGGTAATGTGATTTACCTTGCTCTACATCTGACCATTGTTGGGAGCAGAAATCTCTGCCGACTGCCTCAAGGTTACTTAGGCTAAAAGTATCGTTTATTCCAAGTTCAGAGCCAGTATAAAAGAAGCTGCTGATGGCATAAAAAGCTGAGTTTTTCTCTGGCCTTGATGTGCCTGTGTTGACACTATGGACGCGGTTTATCAGCGGTTCAATTTTTGCTGCGCATTCATCAAACTCTCCAGTTCCTTTTAGACCGTTGGGTAACGGGTAGTTTTTGGGAAAACATGCAGATTGGTTGAGGTATTGGCTGATTGCCAAGTTTTGACCGAGACCAAGATAGCTGGTCGAAGAAAGGGTGAACTCTTGATTACCTACCGCAACCTTGAAAAGCTTATCTCCGGTTTGGCTTGCATAAGTTATTTGGGTCGACGCGCCGCCTAGATCCATGATGCCCGTGGTTTTTTGATTGTGGATAAACGAGCCATTAATATAGTTGGCGGTTAGCCAAGCATATGCCCCTTCTACTTGGCCCGTGATTGTTTTAACCTTTATGTCGGCTTTTGGAAAACGTTTGGCAAGAGCCTCTTGGATTCGCTGGTTGACCCAGTTTCTTTGTGTAGCAGAAATGGTTCGCATCCCTGCATATTTCGGAGCATTCCGATCAGTTATTTCGGGATTATCCGATCACCCATTTCGGTTTA
>NZ_BSPW01000025.1 GCF_030161235.1 Vibrio zhanjiangensis
AATAGCGCCGATGGTAGTGTGGGGTTTCCCCATGTGAGAGTAGGACATCGCCAGGCTTTATATACCCTGCTTTAGATATGTATCTTGAGCACATTATGCTGATATAGCTCAGGTGGTAGAGCGCATCCTTGGTAAGGATGAGGTCCCCAGTTCGAGTCTGGGTATCAGCACCAAAAAGAATTTTGCTTGGCGACCATAGCGTTGTGGACCCACCTGATTCCATGCCGAACTCAGAAGTGAAACGCAATAGCGCCGATGGTAGTGTGGGGCTTCCCCATGTGAGAGTAGGACATCGCCAGGCTTTACATTTAGACTTAGGTCTAACCAGTGCGGAGCGGTAGTTCAGTTGGTTAGAATACCGGCCTGTCACGCCGGGGGTCGCGGGTTCGAGTCCCGTCCGCTCCGCCACTTCTTCTAAACCCCAGCAGCGATGCTGGGGTTTTTATATGCGGTTTACTCTTACTTGTGGTCATTCAGCCAGTGAATTGAGTGACACTACGCTGGGTAAAGTATTTCCTATCTTCCCAACGAATCATAGTTAAACGTCCTCCCCATACACAGCCAGTATCTAAACCTATTACTCGCTTGCGATTACAACCTTCAAGTGCCGCCCAGTGACCAAATAGAATGGTTTTTTTTATTTTTTTTGAGCGTTTGAGTTCAAACCAAGGCTTTAAATCACTGCCAACTAATTCTTTAGGAGAGCGTTTGCACTCCATATCTAAGCTAGCATCTGGAAAGCAATACCTCATTCTAGTAAAAGCATTAATGATATAGCGGTATCGTTCGATTCCCTCGAGTCTACTAGACCATAAGTTTGGTTTGTTATCATACATATTTTTAACCAACCAAGGCCACTGATCACCTCTTAATATCGCTTCGACTTCTTCAGCGCATTTTCTCGCTGTGGATAATGTCCATTGAGGGGAAATTCCTGCGTGGCAGATAACAAACTCATCATGCTCAGCGAGCAGAGGCTGATGGCGTAACCAAGTTAATAGTTCATCCCGATCGCTTGCTTTTAGAATGGCGCTAGTTTTGTCCTTTTTTTTAGCAGGAAAGAGGCCAAGGGAAACGCTAAGAAGGTGTAAATCATGATTACCGAGAACAACTCGAGCACTTTTACCTAAACTTTTTATAAAACGTAGGGTTTTTAGTGACTTTGGGCCGCGAGCGACTAAATCGCCGACTACCCAGAGGACATCATTACTTGTACTAAATTTTGCTTTTTCGAGTAGTAATTCGAGTTCGTCGAAACAACCTTGAATATCACCAATAATATAATTGGACACAACAAATCCCGTAGTGAAAATTAGTTTAAAATATTAGGTAGAGCGAGTCTGAATGGATCTATCTCAGTAATAAACTCTTTCCCTTTTTCATCAAGTAAAATGTATTGGCCTTGCATAACCCCAACAGGGGTCTCGATTGCAGTACCGCTGCTGTAGGTGTATTCGTCATTTCCAGAGATAAAAGGCTGCTGTCCCACAACTCCATCTCCTTCAATAGTCATTTGCTTTCCGTTAGCGTCGGTGATGAGCCAGCGACGGCTGATTAGCTGAACGGTTTGATTACTTAAGTTTTTTATTGTAATAACGTAGGCAAAGACATAGTGATTTTCATCAGGCTGAGACTGCTCTGATATATATTTGGTATGGACTTGGACTTTAATACAAGGGGGGGCTGCCATTGGGACTCCTGCGTATCAGTCAAAAATTAGAGCTGTCTCGTGTTCAGCTACAACTCTAATTATATGAGTGTTAATTGTGGTTTGCGTCTAACCAATTAGCTAAATCGACAAATTGTTCTAGAGTTAAGTTTTCTGGACGCATGCTTGGACTGATGCCGAGCTCCTCTAAAACTTCTACAGTAACTAATGATTTATAGCAGTTTCTTACGGTTTTACGCCTTTGGTTAAACCCTTCTCTGCAGACCCTGTCTAACCAGTTGAGACTTGTTGCTGGATATGGCAGTGTTTCATATGGAACAAGACGAACTACGGCGGAATCAACTTTTGGTGGTGGTACAAAGGCACTAGGTGGAACTTCAAGAACTGGGATTACTTTACAGTAGTACTGAGCCATTACCGTTAACCGACCGTAAGCTTTTGTTCCTGGGCCTGCCGCTAATCGATTGACCACTTCTTTTTGCAACATGAAATGCATGTCTTGAACATCCTTATGATATTCAAATAAGTGGAACATAAGTGGTGTGGATATGTTGTATGGTAAGTTACCGAAAATACGTAATCTATTATTTGGTTTGACTAGCTGCGCGAAGTCAAATCGCATCGCATCGCCTTCGTAAATCGTTAACTTACTTGATAATTCAGGATGTTGTCTTAATCGCTCTGCTAGATCGCGGTCAAGTTCAATCACTGTAAAGCTGTCTACTTCTCGTCCTACAGGTTCAGTGATAGCCCCTAGACCAGGACCAATCTCAACCAAATTCTGACCAGGTTTTGGGTTTATTGCAGATACGATTCCATCAATGATGTATGGATCGTTTAAGAAGTTTTGACCAAAGCGCTTTCTAGCTTTGTGCCCTAAGTGGACATCATTTCTCATAGTGTTCTCAAAGTTACTAAATTTTGTTTTCGACAAGCTCTATTGCTTGGGTGAGTGCCGTTGTAAAACTTCCTGTATCAGCCTTTCCTGTCCCTGCTAGGTCTAATGCTGTTCCATGATCAACCGATGTTCTGATAAAAGGTAAACCCAAAGTGACGTTCACTGAACGACCAAAGCCTTTATATTTTAACACAGGGAGTACCTGATCGTGGTACATCCCCAATATTGCATCTGCATCGGTAAGGTATTTGGAGCTAAATATAGTATCAGCAGGTAATGGACCTATAACATCTATCTCTTTATTTAGACGAAGTTTCTCTAGTGCTGGGATGATGGTGTCTATCTCTTCTGTACCTAGGCAGCCATCTTCACCGGCGTGTGGATTGAGTCCACAGACATATATTTTAGGCGATGCGATAGCAAATTTGCTGATCAAATCTTGGTGGAGGATCTGAACAATGCTCTCTAGTCGCTCTGGCGTAACTGCCTTTGAGACATCTGATAATGGAATATGGGTGGTCACCAAGGCCACTTTAAGTCCCTCAGTTGCGAGCATCATTACAACTAAAGGAGTGTTTGAAACTTCGGCAAAGTACTCAGTATGTCCACTAAAGGCGACACCTGAATGGTTGATAATACCTTTATGTACTGGACCTGTGACCACAGCATCAAATTCACCACTTAAACATCCTAAAGAGGCACGTTTTAAAGTTTCTAGTACGTATTGGCTATTATTTACATCTAATTGACCAGGTGTGACAGGAGTGCACAGTGGTATATGGTCTATTACCAGAGTGCCGGACTTTTGTGGTGATGCTGGAGTCTGTGGGTCATAGCCGGTTAGCTCAATATTGATATTCAGGAGCTTTGCACGCTGCATCAACATTTCTTTGTCAGCACATATCACTATTTGATGGGGCCAATCTTGTTCAGCGAGAGAAATTACCAAATCAGGGCCAATTCCAGCAGGTTCCCCAGCCGTCACAACAATACGTTTAATTGCCATCTTGTTTTTCCTGGATGACTTCGACAAAAGCACTAGCTCTGATTTCCTGTAACCAAGCGCTGGCTTCTTCATTGAACTTTCGGTTAAAGATAATTCGATAGGCTTTGTTTTTTAAAGCTGAGTCTGTACGGTCTACTTCTCTTTTATCCATAACCTCAACGATATGCCAGCCATGTACGGTTTTAAAGGGTTCACTGATTTTACCTATGGGAAGAGTATCTATTTGATGTTTAAACTCAGGGACATAGATATCTGATGTTTGATAGCCTAATTCACCTTGTTGAGATGCAGAGCCAGGGTCTTGGCTATATTGTTGTGCCATCTCTCCAAATGTGGCCTCTCCAGACTCAATCTTACGGGTGATATCAAGCAGCTCATTTTGTACTCCTTCATCACTTAAAATTACCGTTGGTTTTATGAGGATATGTCTGGCTTGTATTTCGGTGACGGCAACGGTTTCCAAGCCTTTGACGTCTTCGATCTTCAAAATATGAAAACCAACTCCACTTCTAAATGGGCCAATGATACTGCCTTTATTTTGTAATTTGATCTGATCTGCAAAGATGGTCGGCATCTCTTCTTTTCTCATCCAACCCCAGTCCCCTCCTTGCAGAGCTTTCGGGCCCTTAGAGTAGGTATAAGCCAAAGTGTTAAAATCGGCACCTTGGTTAAGCTTTTGCACAATTTGATTGGCTTTGGTTTCAACGGCCGATTTATCTTCTTTCTCATCGATTCTTAACTGAATATGCCCCACTTTATATTGTACGGTGGCATTAGTTTCTTTTGCTAAAACATTGGCGAGATTATCCACTTCTGCAGGTAGTATATTGATACGTCGACGGACAAGAGCATTTCGAGCCTCACTGGCTGCTATTTCCTTACGGACTTGTTCTCGAAACTGGCTGTAGCTAAGGCCTTCTTTGGCTATCGAAGCATAGAGTTGTTCGAGAGTTTGTTGGTTATTTTTTGCAATGTCTTCGATGGTTTTGTTGAGTCTATTATCATCAATGCGCACGCCGATCCTTTCGGCTTCCTGTTGCTGTATCGTATCGACAATCAACTTTTCAGTTACTTGCTCTCTGAGTGTGTCATCGTCCGGCAGCGTTTGCTGGTTGTCTTTAGCATTCGCACGGATAGTTTTTAGTGATGTTTCAATATCACTTTGTAGTATTACACCACTGTTGACAATAACAGCAACCTTGTCCAGTTCATTTGGTGTTGCATACACGGTACTCCACTGGCACGTAACCAAAAGCCCAAGTAAAATTTTGTTCCAAAGTTTCATCGAATTACCTGTAGATAGCCTTACCTGTGTCTTTTGACTCCAGGACTCAAATTTAATTGTTAAGAAAAAATGGGCGGCCGTAGCCTAGGGAGTTACTTGATCCACTCTCGGTTGCGACTCCTGAATCTGATCCTATGCTAGTACCAAAGCCAATAATGCCGAAGTTTACACTAAAGTTGTTTTCATAAACGGGTGTGGAGTTTGGATAACTTGAGAAACTAGGTTCCCAGTTTTTTAGCTGATTACTGTAACTAAATCCAATATACCAGCAGTCTGAACGATAGTTGATACCCGCGAGCCACTCGAGAGAGTTCTCGGTCGTTAAGTCATAAAAATACTGACCGCTTGCACTCCATTTGCGAGTTAACTGATAGCTTGCGAGCAATCCAGCTTGAGATATGCCGTCTTCGGTTATTGCATCTAAATCACCAATGCTATCGCCAAGCGTATTCTCTATATACTCTCGGGTTACGTAGCGATAATTAGCTTGAACATAGCCTTTGTCAAAGCGATACTCAACGGTACTATTACCTAACTGAAGCTCACTGGTATCAACGTCATACTGTATTCCACCATGGTAAAACAAGTAGTCATCGTAGTTGAAATCCATTTCAACCGCCCATGCAGAGTACTTTGACTTGTTGTTATCGTCGTTGTTGAGTGATGAATTTTTGGTGTCCTTATCAAGGTAGAAGATCTGGCCAAAGGAAATATTGAGCCTTTCCTTATATTGATTATCAAAAAATCGAGTAGAGGCACCATAGCTAAATTGGTTGGCTGCAGCGATACGATCGACGCCACTATATTTGCGACTGCGAAAAAGACCATAATAGTCAGTCTGCAGCAGGGTAGTATCGTATAAATAGATATCGCTTTGGTCTTGATCCGGTACGTATAGATATTGCACTTGTGGTTCAAGGGTTTGCGTGTAGTTATCGAAGATAACAGTATCGCGCTCAAGAGTTATTCCGGCATGCGATCTAAACTCAGGAATAACGCGTGACGTTGATTCTTTTAAGCTATAGCCTTCGTCGGACAGTTTAGCTAAATCAACAGTGCTTAAGTCCTGCTGGTAATACGTTCCGAGTAACCTAGCTTCTGTTGTCCAAGTGCCCCAAGAAGTACCAATCGGAACCTTCAAGCCTGGCTCGATATGTACTCTCGTCGCCGAGGGCTTTTCCTTATCATCAGTATCAAATTTTGATATATGACTTTTAAGATCTACGTCGAGGTAGCGCATCACTTCCGGTGAATAGTAGTTAAAATCTAGCTGTGGTAACAAACGGTACGGCGTGTTATTGCTTTCAGTCAAAACTTGAAAATCTCGAGTTAAGATAGAAGCATCCCAGCTTGCTGAGCGGTAAGTTACAACGGCTTCTTGGATCAATTGTCCGTCTGACTGGTTACCTAGGCCGGAGCCGGTATCGGAGAAATACCGGATATCGCTCACTTTCGAATAATCGACTCCAAGCTTCCAGTTCTCATCATAGATACCTGAATGTTGCCACTGTATTCCCCAGCGATCGCCTTGCTCTGGATATTTTTTATCGTCGGGCAAATATTCAGATTTGATTGTACTGTAACCCAAATCGGACAAATATCGGAATTCACTATTCAATTGAGTTCCACGATTTTGCATCGACTTAATTGTTGTTTCCAAGTCGTAATTTGGAGCAAGGTTCCAGTATATGGGAACTTCCATTTCGAACCCGTCACTCGACCCATAGGAAACGGTTGGGTAAAGAAAGCCTGTTTTACGAGTATCACCGATTGGTACTGTTAAAAATGGCAAATAAAAGACGGGGATATTTTGGATTTCAAAGCGTGGATTGTAGAAGGTGGCCTCTTCTTCATTCTGGTCTACATCAATATTTGATGCTCTCATGCGCCAAGAACTGTCACCTTCAGGACAAGACGTTATGGTACCATCTTCGATTTGGTATACTGCTTTTCCAGTTTTCGCTACATATACCGCTTCCCCTCGCCCTGGTTCACACAAAAATTGATAGTTGGTATTTTCTAGCGTTACTTCTTCAGAGTTTAGATTGTGTACGGCTTTGTCTGAGAGGGTTTTAAGTTGCCCATCGCTAAATACAACGTTTCCTTCTGCCACCACAATGTTATCTTTCTGATGAACAGTTACATTATCCGCTTTCATGCGTTTTTTACCTTGGACAACGGTAACATTTCCTGAGTAAGTCGCTTTATCACCATTGATAGCCTCAAGACGATCAGCATCAACATTTACTGGCTGTTGTTTGGCGTTTTCTGGCTCCACCTCATTGACCAAACATTGGTCGATAGGGTCTAATACTTCACTCTTACTAGAGGATACTTTGGGCTGAGTATCCATGTGTGAATCTTCAGCCTTAGCCTGGGATATTAATAAGGCGGCGCTAATTGAAGTGGCTAACAAGGTACGAGGAAAACGTGACATCGAGTTTGACTATCCTGTTGAACTTGATACATCCGGTGAATGGGTGACCGAATTTAAAATTAAACGGTCCTTATGATAAAGGAATTTGTCGCTTACAGCACTATCAGACTGCCTTATGAAGAAAAAATTCAGAGATTGAGAGCAAACAATGCATATTTTCGGCAAAATATTGGGTACTTTTTTTGGTTTTCTTATGGGGGGACCTTTTGGGGCTATTTTTGGTTTGTTTATAGGTCATCAGTTTGATAAAGCTCGTCGCCTGAAACTGGCAGGCTTTAATTCAGATTTTGGCACTGGACCGAGCCAAAGTGAGAAGCAAGCTGAGTTTTTTAAAGCTGCATTTGCTGTGATGGGGCATGTTGCGAAAGCGAAAGGGCAGGTCACACAAGAGGAAATTCAGTTAGCAACGACCATGATGGAGCGCATGAGTTTGCATGGTGAGCAGCGAAGAGCTGCACAAGAGGCTTTTCGAGAAGGCAAAGAGCGTGACTTTCCTTTGGAAACGGTTTTAGAACGTGTGCGTATCTCTGCAGGTGGAAGATTTGATTTGATGCAATTCTTCCTAGAGTTACAAATATCGGCAGCATTTGCTGATGGTGACCTCCACCCTAGTGAACGAAATGTACTTCATAAAGTTGCACGCGGTTTAGGGTTTTCTTCCGATCAGCTCGAGCAACGTTTAAAAATGCAAGAGGCGGCATTTCGATTTCAGCGAGGTGGGTTTGGGGTGTCATTACTGAGGGATCTTGACGGGATAAATACCATTCGACTCTGTCGTATCCTTACA
>NZ_BSPW01000026.1 GCF_030161235.1 Vibrio zhanjiangensis
GTTAACGTAATGACAAAGTCGCTTGGTAATTAAGGTACGACAGAATCGCTTGGTGATCACACAAAGAAAGTGAACTAGGACGAGACCTAAAAATCAAAATGGTCGATTTCTCCCAAGAAGAACTGCTGGACCAATTTGAAGACGCCCCCGCAATAGACCGTAGCCCACTATTTAATGCTGTCTATCAAGGTGAATTCGGTACTGCAGGTGGTGAGCCATATGGTACTTTCATCGGTGATTATGAATTCAGTGCCAAAGATGAAGATGTGGCCTTACTTCGTTATATGGGTGAAGTGGCCGCTGCCTGCCACGCACCTTTCATTGCGGCTGCCAATGCACAAATGTTTGAATTCAACAATTTCACAACCTTTGATGAAGGTAAACCTGTAGCAGCAGGCTTTGATTCACCCGCATACGCTGCTTGGAACGCATTTCGTGAAAGTGATGATGCAAGGTATGTATCACTTACCTTACCAAGAACCCTTGCCCGCTTACCTTATGGACAAAAAGGTCTTTCAACTGAGTTATTCGATTACGAAGAGCTTGACACTGATATGGATGGTAATCCAAATCCGTCAAGCAATGACCAATTGGTATGGTCTAACGCAGCCTATGAACTTGGGCTTAAAATGACTCAAGCCTATACTGCATCTGGCTGGTGTACTTCAATTCGAGGCTTAGATAACGGCGGAAAGGTAGAAAATCTTCCTAACCTCACGTACAAAACAGAAGCTGGGGACCTTGTTCAACAATGTCCAACGGAAGTTAACTTAACCGATGAAAGGGAAAAAGAGCTCAGCGATCTCGGCTTCTTGCCTCTTGTTCATTATAAAAACTCAAATTACGGTGTATTTATTGGCGGTCAAACAACACAGAAACCCAAAACATATACCGATCCAGATGCCACAGCAAATGCTGCGATTTCCGCTCGACTCCCCTACATCATGGCAAGTAGCCGAATTGCTCATTATCTGAAAGTCATGGGACGAGACAAATTGGGGTCGAACTTGGAAGCACCTGATATTCAACGTGAGCTGCAACTTTGGATCGATCAATACACCAATGCCGGTGCTATCGGTAATGAACAAAGAGCCAAAACGCCGCTATGTGAGTCAAGAATCGAAGTAGTTGAGCAACCGGGACGTCCGGGTTCATATTCTGCAGTAGCACATCTGAGACCTTGGCTACAACTAGAAGAACTGACGACATCCGTTCGCATGGTTGCCAAAATTCCTGGCTAATTGTACTGCAGGTCGGCTAAGCCCGACCTGCATTATTTTGGTAGGTTCTGGAGGTGATATGAGAGTAGGCTTCGATGTAGAATGGCAGGAAAAATTCTTAGATATAGACGCTAACGACGGCGACTTTCTCGAGACGGCACTCTCTTTGGTGTTTGAAATCAACTCAGATGCTTTGACGAGCAAATCCGCTTTGATTAATTTTATTGCAAACCTAATCGCTTGTTTAGATAGTAAGCTTTCTGCTCAGATGGATTGCATTATTCATGATCCAGACCTTGAACAACTACACATAAACTGGTTGGGGCTACGCGGTTTGGTCACTTTACCCATAAATAATCAAAGAGTTAAAGTTAAAGTACTTGATATGCATTGGAAGGAAGTTTCCTATGATGTCAACCAAGCATATAGTGTTAAAGCCTCTAGTTTGTACAATAAAATTGGAAATAAGGAGCTGAATACTTTAGGTGGAGAACCTTTTGGCTGCATTTTATTTACCCATCCAATTGCTGTTGACATGGAGTTTGACGCAGATTACGACGACTTATTTACGATAGAATTACTCAGCAAGCTTGGTGAATCTACGTTATGTCCGATGATTTTTTCTCCCAATGAGAGTTTTTTCGTTGAACCCGGCGCAGACTGGATCTCTGATGTCAACAGAATAGAAAAGATCATTGCAGGACCTGATTTTCGGGCTTGGCAATCACTTCGCGAAAAGCAAAGTTGCCGCTTTATTGGTTTTGTTATGCCTTTGATACGCATGCGATACCAATACAAAAATATGAAAGTTGGATTTATCTA
Organism: Vibrio zhanjiangensis; assembly: GCF_030161235.1. Lineage (GTDB taxonomy): Bacteria > Pseudomonadota > Gammaproteobacteria > Enterobacterales > Vibrionaceae > Vibrio > Vibrio zhanjiangensis. Next base: position 2,043 of record NZ_BSPW01000026.1, read on the forward strand.
TAATGAATCTGGGACTGGACTTTGGGGAAATGCTGGATTTGCTTTCACAACGACTATCATGCGTGAATATCACAGAGTCAATTGGTTTGGTTTTTTGAAATCCCGTTGGAATGATAAATCTCAAGGTGCAGTGATCAATATTGATCACCACGACAGTTTATTCATAAGAGAGCCCCAAACTAACGTAGTTTTGTTTGGAAAAATCTCAACATTCTACGCCCAAAATGGCTTTATTCCTCTCACCAAAAGTCCTTTAACTGATAAATATTTTTTTAATGGTAATAACTCGATATGGCAAAGTGGCATCTCTGATAACGATAAAGTCTTAACTCAGATTCAGACCTGCCTAATGTCTTGTCGTATCGCACACTATCTCAAAGTTCAGGTACGTGAAATGCTCGGAAGTTTTAATACGGCATCTGAGTGTGAACGGTTCTTGACCCAATGGATAGAAAAATTTTCCAGTAACGTCATTTATGCTAACGAAGAAACTCTCGCAAAATACCCACTGAGTTTTGCCAAAATATCTGTTTCCGAATCACAAACTCAACCCGGCAGTTTTGTATGCACATTAAGAATTGTACCTCAATACCAATATGACCACTTTACAGGTGAAGTCGTACTGACCACAGAACTAGACGAGGCAGCCTAATGGGATTTTGGAGCGCATTTATAGATTCGAGAAACTCGGCGCAAAATGAGGAAGTCGAAGACATTAAGTACCATTTGACTAAACTACTTGAATCTGAATCATCACTACTGAATATTGATGATCGCTTCATTGAGATTCAACGTTCCAATCTTAGATTTGGGATTGAAGATGTCCAATTATTGAGCGCAAGTTTAGATCAAGCTCAATTGGCTATTCGCTTAGAAAGCTATATTCGTCATTTTGAGCCTCGATTATCTCGAGTGATGGTTGAATTGTTAGAGCGTAACGAGACTGAAAACGCTTTAGTGTTCAACATCATTGCCAAAGCTAAAACATCGAAAGGAGAACAAGAGCTCGTCTTTGATTCGAAAATATCGCTTAACGATCTGACAACCGTTATGACGGAGGACAGCTATGACTGATCCTTTAATGCGTTATTTCGAACAAGAATTGACATTTGTGCGGCGCGCACTTGGGCAGTTTGGTCAGCAGCATTCGGAGCATGCTGAACGACTTAATATCCATCAAGGTCAGATTGAAGATCCAAGCCTTGCCCGACTTCTCGATGGCGTCTCTCTTTTAAATGCAACACTAGAAAAACAGCTCTCTGAACAATTGCCAGAAGTGGTTCAAGGACTACTAAGCGTCATCTATCCTAGCTACACTCAAACTGTACCAAGTGTCGCTTATATGCATTTGTCAGCTCAAGGGGATACTCCTGAATCAACGGTGATTCCCAAAGGCTCACATTTTACCTCTGATGCCAAAGGTAAAACGTGCCAATTTACAACTGTAGATAAACTCATTACAACACCATTTCAGTTGGTCGATACAACAGCATCTAGCGCACCTTTTAAATTTAATCGCCCAAAAGGAACGGAACAGTCCACAGCCGTCATTCAACTTTCACTCTCAACTGGCGACCCAAGTATTCCATTTTCTCAACTTAATCATCGCGACCTAGACTTATTTGTACAAGGGTTTGAGAACAATGCAGATTCGATCGTCGAACTTTTACTTGGGCAAACAAAAGCGATATCTGTATCTGACATAAACTGCGACAACCATGTTGTAATGCGCGCAGAAACGCTAAAAAATCGCATTAGTGACTTGGAATTTTTATTTTTGCCACAAAAAGGCAACCAGTTTTCTGGTTTTCAGCTAATCAACGAATTTTTCTTTTTCAAAGAAAAACGTCAATTTTTCCGCTTAAAAGACTTTGCCAGTGCAGCAAAAAACTTTGATAGCTGTGAAATTAAACTCAACTTATTCATGCACTCGATTCCAGCAGAATTTATGCGCTTGTTCGATAACCATGTATTCAAACTTGATGTTATTCCAGCCATCAATCTGTTTGAGCAGACTGGTGAACCAACGAGCTATGACCAAAGGTGCCTCACTATCCCTGTAAACGCCGATGCGCACAGTGATAGTAATATCGACGTTGTGGAAGTAAAGGACGTATTTGAGATCACTCCCCAAGGTGAAAAGCCATTAATTCCCCTATTTCGCGATAGTTATCGCTCTGATCCCAACGCTGATTATTGGCAAAGTTCTCGTGATCTTTCGGGACAATTTAAGCTTGCTATCAGTCTAAAACCCTCTCAAGAATTGGAATTTAGTAAGTTATATGGCACCTACTTATTGTGTACAAATGGAAAACAAGCATGTGGTATCAATGGTGTGATGGAATGCTCAGAAAACATTGACATACCGGGCACATTTACGGCTATCTATCCACCAACAGCACCAATAGAACGTGAACAAAACTTACACTTACATTGGCAATTTGTAGGTCTTTTAAACGGCAATTTTTCCTCATTATTGCATGCAGAAAACCCTACAGAAAAACTCAAGCAAATGCTCCAGCTATGTAGCAGAGAGCAGATATTGGCCGAGGAAATCCAGATGATACACAATGTGTCTGTTCGATCCCAAGTTTCAGCAATACGTATTATGGGAAAAAATGTATTTTCGCCAGGAAGTGAAATTGAGCTAACACTTGACACGCAAAACAGTTTTCTCGCGTTTAGCGATGTACTCAATCGATTTTTCCAGCAATTTTGTAGTTTCGACCGATATATACAATTATCTATAAAAATATACGGTCGCGATGGCATCGCAAAGCAATACCCTAAAATTCACGGGAGTCAGTTGGCCATGTAGTTGCTAACTGAATCAATCGATGTCACTAATAAACGATCTCAGCCTACACCCACAACAATATGACTTCGCACAAGCGATGAGGCTTTTGACACACTGGGTAAATCAAAATCCAAATCGAATCAAATTTGAGCTAAAAGCAGAAGCCATGCCCACAGGTGATGCCAGTGAAATTCAGTACTTTTCTCTTAAAAATAACCGCCTAAAGCTTCGACTCGCCAAGCAAGCTCTCTCTGGAGTAAAAGGGGTTATACCAAATTATATATATGAAGAGTTACTGTCTGCATTGCACCGTGATGAACATGCTTTGAAAGATTTTCTCGATGTATTTAATCAACGTTATTTTGAACTAGTTAGCCATTTGGAAACCGGAAAATGGCTGGTTGTACAAAATGAGATTAACCCAGAAAAAGTCAGCTTAATTAGAAATTTATCCGCACTTGACCAGAAGCATTCGAACTATCTCCAATATTCGATGCTTCTAAATCAAGGCCAAAGAAACTTGAATACTCTGTCTCAAATACTTAACGACTATTTTCCTTTTGACATCAAGGTGTCGACAAAAGTGAATGAGAGACGTCAACTTCCCTGTGATTCTCTGACTCGATTGGGCAAAGAAAATCAGTTTAACAGTCGAATTGGTCAGGGCTTTTTATTGGGAAAAACATGTTTAACGCATTTCAGTCATCTTTTGGTGTTTATTACGCCAAGAACTGAGAATGAACTGATTTCAATACAATCAGACCCACTACTTGCAAAACACATGAAGGAGCTAATTCAACATTACCTAGGTGACAATACTCCAACCTCGATTTACCTCAACGTTAAACGAGAATATTTAAACCGACCAAGACTTTCGAGTAACCAATACAACGCGGCGAAGTTAGGCGAAGTGGATTGCCTTGCGCCAGAACGTAAACCCCAACAAGTAGTCAGTATTCTTCTAAAGTAAATGGCTGCAGTGTAAACAATGAGTTAGGTATTAACTGCCTTTGAGATAAAAGGAAAACGGTATGACGCAAGTAACACTAACAAACTTAGTTGCTAAGCTTTCACCAGAGTTAAAACAGGCACTTGAAGTTTCAGCCGGCACAGCGATGAACCAAAATGTGCCAGCTATCGAGACTGAACACTGGATATTGCAACTTTTGTCTCAGCAGGACCAACACCTAGCCAATTTAATTCATTCGCAAAATTTATCTCAAGAAAACTTGGTCAATGAATTATCTTCCAAAGTTTCACGACTACCTAAGGGAAATGAAGGCCAGCCCACTCTCAGCCATGCACTGACTGAAATAGTCAAAGATGCATGGATGATAGCTTCCGTTAATTATGGCCATGGTGAAATTATCAGCTTACACCTTATCCAAGCGATGTTGCAGCAAAACGTATTGGGTATGAACACTCTTCAATTAGAAAGTTTGCAAAGTGTTTCGTTAGAATCACTACAAGGACTTATTAACAAAACGGCCGTAGCCCGAGCCAAAAACACGCATGCTGCCGGAGACAACAACGCAGCACCCGTAGGCAACAATGCATTAAGTAAATATACAACAAACCTTACGCAGCAAGCTATCGATGGGAAAATTGATCCTATCTCTGGGCGCAACAGTGAAGTGCGCAAAGCCATTGATATTTTGTGTCGAAAAAGGCAGAACAACCCCATTATGGTAGGTGAACCCGGAGTGGGTAAGACAGCCGTCGTTGAAGGACTCGCACTTAGAATTGCCGCAAATGAAGTCCCCAGTGCTCTACAAGGTGTTCAAATTCATTCTTTAGACCTTGGGTTATTGCAAGCTGGAGCGAGTGTAAAAGGCGAATTTGAAAATCGCCTTAAAGATGTCATCAACGAAGTTAAAAATAGTGAACACCCTATTATTGTTTTTATCGATGAAGCACATACATTAATTGGAGCTGGAGGTGCTGCGGGTCAAAATGACGCCGCAAACTTGCTAAAGCCAGCCTTGGCTCGCGGTGAATTTAAAACCATTGCAGCAACGACTTGGGCTGAATACAAAAAGTATTTCGAAAAAGATCCAGCGCTAACACGCCGTTTCCAGGTCGTCTCTATCGAAGAGCCAAACGCTGAAGATGCCAAGCAGATGCTAAGAGGAATTGCCGCCTCTTTACAAAGTCATCATGGCGCCTTTATCACAGAAGCTGCGATCGATGCTGCTGTTCATTTATCTATCCGTTATCTTCCCAGTCGTCAACTACCTGACAAAGCAATCAGCCTCTTAGATACCGCAAGTGCACGCATTGCTCTTACACAAGGAGCTAAACCTGAAGTCATTGAAGCACTGGAGCAAACAATACGCTATCAAAAAAATGAAAAATCCGCTCTAGAAAAAGAACATGCTCTTTTCGGAGTATCAGAAAAGGAAATTGAGCAGCTCACTTTGCAGATAAGTGATAATGAGAAGAAGCTAAGTAGTTACCAGTCACGATGGGAGCAAGAAGTTGAGATTGTTGATGATATTAAGCAACTTCAGCAAGAAATTAGCGATGATCAGGCTAACGAACAAACCGATAAAACAAAACAAAGCAAGTTAAATAATCTCATCGACAAACTGACAGCACTACAAGGTGAAGAACCACTTGTAAATGCAATGGTAGATGAAAACACGATTGCTCAAGTTATTGCCAACTGGACAGGTATTCCCGTCGGCAACATGATGAGTGATGAAATTGCCCGTCTTTTATCATTAGAGGATGAACTTGATAAGCGAGTTATAGGGCAAAATGTAGCTAAACAAGAGCTTGCGAAAGCAATTCGTATTTCACGGGCAGGCCTAACGGATAGCCGCAAACCTATTGGTGTCTTTTTAATGTGCGGTCCTAGTGGTGTCGGAAAAACTGAAACCGCTATGGCCCTTGCAGAGCAACTATATGGTGGAAACAATGATTTAACCATAATCAACATGACTGAGTTTAAAGAAGAACACAAAATCTCTATGTTGCTCGGCTCACCAGCAGGTTATGTCGGATTTGGCGAGGGCGGCGTGTTAACGGAAGCTATTCGCCGTAATCCGTATTCTGTTCTTTTATTAGATGAAATGGAGAAAGCTCACCCTGGAGTACACGACTTGTTTTATCAAATTTTTGATAAAGGGCATATTAAAGACAGTGAAGGTCGTACTGTAGACTTTAAAAACACCATTATCATCATGACATCCAATGCAGCAGATCAAGCCATTTGCGATGCCTGTTCAAACAAAAGTGAACGCTTGAGCAGTGAAGCGTTGCTTGAAACAATCCGGCCTGACCTGCAACACTACTTCAAACCTGCTTTCCTAGGCCGAACAACCATTGTCCCCTACTACCCACTCAATGATGAAGAACTATCAAAAATCACTGAGATATCTCTGAACAGAATTAAGAAAAAACTTGCTGAGCAATATCAAGCTTCATTTACATGGGATAAAGGCTTTGTCGATTATGTGGTTGCCAAAAATACCGATCCAACAACAGGGGGGCGGGCTGTGGAACAAATCATCAACCGCTCTTTAATGCCAAAGCTTGCTGAAGAATGCATCAATAGACTCAGTCAGAGACAAACAATATCTCAAGTTTCTGTAGCGGCGGCAAATACAGAACTCGGGTTCGAGCTCGCTATACAATAACGATGAGAATATACAGCAAGATGGACAAACACAGCATTGATAATTCGAAAAGATTTATCTCACTAAGGCTTAAATTAGTTTTTGCCATTATTATCGTCTTGCTGTTTTCTAACGGTTTGAATACCACTCTCAATTATTTAAACTTTGACAAAAGGCTAACCCAAACCAGTGATTCCACCTTTCAAGTGGTTGTAGATGAAACGGACAAGGATATTCGTCAAGCAATGAGCTTAGGCCTACCTTTGTCTTCCATATCAAATATTCAGGCCTTGATAGAAAGACGCTCGAAGTTAGTGGGTGGAATCAGCTCGATACAAGTTGTGAACAATAACGGGGAAATTATATTCTCCACAAATGGAGTTCCATCCAATTCAGACAGATTAATTACTTCGGATATTATCAACACATTTAGCATTAAAGAAGGAGAACTTAAACTGTTTTATTCTCCTTTTCACCTAGATAAGGCAAAGCGTGTTTTACTTTCGACCCAAATAATTTATGCCCTATTTGGTGTACTCATTACCTCTGTCCTAGGATATTGGATACTAAATCTTCTACTGGATTTTCTCCTCAGTAGAGTCCAGTTAGCAACAGATTTAAGCAATACTGAAGACTTGCCGAATAATCAAATCCTTAACTCTATCAAGGATTTGATTATTCTCAATAAAACTAGAACAGGCTGGGAGAGGTTTAGAGCCAAATACTTCCCATTACTTGTCATTTCACTGGCCATAGTTTTAACAATTGCCTCAAATTTGGGTAGTTCTTATCAATCATTGGCTATGCTTTCAAACGTGTATCAAGATCAGTTGCAACAGAAATCAAACCTAATTGGAGATACTTTATCTAATATGATTAGTCGCTTAGTGGAACAAGGTGTGCCACTAAACCGATTAACAGGATTAGAAGAAGAATTTGCTGCCTATATAAATCACCACCCAGAGTTATTGTCGATTCGGCTAGAAGAAAGTGATGAGACACTTTATCAATACCCTACCGTTTTTCCGGATTATGCCGATGCCAGTCTGCTGTCTATCCCCATTGATAAAACTGGCTTCATTCAGCTTCAAATGATGGCCAACACGAATATTGTTCCACAGTTGATTAAAGACAGTATTATGGATATGTTGACTGTGCTCATCGCTTCAAGTTTGTGCGTGATGGAAATCATTTTGTATGTTTGCAACGCGATGATCATTTTTCCTTGGAGGCGAATAAAACAATTAATTGACATCGATGAAAATCAACAACACCACCATATTGTCCGAGTACAGACTAACGATGAACTTGGCATATTGTTGAGGAAACTCAATCAATTGGTTCAAAAAGTATTCGATAACAAAACCTTCTCACAGACAAATATACAAGATTATCGCTTTGTGAGGTTGCCGCTGTTTATTTTAATTTTTGCTGAAACCATGTCGTTGGCATTCTTCCCCAATTTCGTCACCAGTATCCCAAGCTCTCTTAATTTGATACCACAAGACCTAATTATAGGTGTTTCTATCTCACTATTTATGCTTTTCTGGGCAATTTCTCTCCCGTTCGCAGGGTACTGGTCTGATAAAGTTGGTAGGCGAAAGTCACTTATTTGGGGTGGCGGAATTATCTCAGTAGGCTTGTTTGCAACAGCGATAAGCCCAAATTTGGAAGTCCTTCTTATAACTAGAGTAATCACAGCAATCGGATTTGGTATTGTCTTTATATCAGCACAGGGATATATCACTGATACAACAACCTCTCAAAATAGAACAAAAGGAATGTCGTCTTTCTCTTCAGCATTTTTTTCCGGCTCCCTATGTGGAGCAGCAATAGGTGGAGTTTTAGCTGACAAGCTAGGTTATTCTATCACGTTCGTTCTAGCCTCATTACTTGCTTTGTTAGGCTCAGTACTTATATCTGCTTCTTTTGACCACAGTAAGAGCAATGTTATAAGCAACCCCGTAAAACTATCCGATTTTAAAAAATTGCTCTCCAACAGGTATTTCACCCTAGTGGCTTTGTTTAGCGCCATACCTGCTAAAATTATCTTAACTGGCTTTCTTTACTATATATGCCCTGTTTATCTGCAATCTCTTGGTGAGAGTAGCGCCGTTTCAGGGCGTGTAATGATGACTTACGGATTAGCCATTGTATTTCTTGCTCCACTTTCAGCAATAGTGATAGATAAGTGGAATAATAAAATGGCCTTCATTTTCTCTGGAGGGGTTTTGTGTGCTGTGGCATTGATCAATATTGTTGCGCTTCCGGGCACCCAAGGATTGCTTCTGATCGTCATATTAGTTGGTTTTGCTCACGGTATTAGTGTCTCACCTCAAGTAGCACTTGTCATTGAACATCTTGGAGAGTCACACTTAGACAAAGGGAAAACAATCGGTATATTCCGGCTAATCGAACGTATCGGAAACATTTCAGGTCCATTAGTCGCTGGCCTATGTTTGAGTGTTTTAAGCTTTGAAAGCACCATTTTGCTGTTCGGTGTTATGTTACTGATAAGCTCTGTCATTCTATTGAGCTTTTACAGCGCTTTTGTCCACAGAGACAAAAAACAAATGGAGGTTGTGAAATGAGAGTTTTACTTCTAGCTATATTGGCTATCCTACCGTTTGAAGCATCGGCAGAATCTTCTGAAGATGATAAACATATTGTCATGGTGCTCTGGCGTGGAATGACTGATGCTGAACGAGGGTTTATGGAGTATTTGTCTGGTAAAGTGTCCGCTCACTATACTATCTTGGATGCAAAGCGGGATAAAGCACTGTTGGCCAATCACCTAAAAAGTGTGACTAGATTGAACCCCGATTTGATTTATACCTTCGGTACAACAATTACTCTGGGTTTACTTGGCACAGAAAGCTCACCAAGTGCCTTTAGAGAAAAAAGCGCAACACCTGTCGTATTCAGTATTGTTACCGATCCTGTTGGTTCGAATATTGTGAGTTCTCTTGGTGCAGAACATCGTAACTTTACAGGAGTTAGCCATATAGTGCCTCACAATGTTCAACTAAAAGCAATTAGCCAACTTTCAGGACTCGATACTATTGGCGTTATCTTTAACCCCTTAGAAAATAATTCAGTGGTAACCGCACGAAATATTCAAGCGCTTTCATCCGAGTTCAAAAAAGACATTTTTCTTTACCCTCTTAGGACAAGAAATGACAAACCTGACTCAGATTCAATAGATAAAGTTGTGTCCATGATGCAAGAAGATGGCGTTCAATTAGCCTACCTTCCTCCAGATTCTTACATCATTAGCAAGGGTCAAAACATTGTAGAAAATCTTCATCAACATGGAATTGTAACGTTTTCAGCCACAGAGTCGCCAATAAGAAACAATGATGCCCTCTTTGGAATAGTAAGCCGTTATTATAACGCCGGCCAGTTTGCAGGTTATAAAGCCGAACAAATCCTGACAGGCAAGTCCTCTGTTAGCGACATTCCCATCGAGTCTCTGACTCAATATTCATACATTGTTAACGTCGGGGCTGCCCAAACTCTGGACTATTACCCGCCCGTATCTATATTGAAAATCTCGGAATTAGTCGGAGGGCATGAATGACAAAAATCATGACGTTTCTTGCCTTTTTTGCTGCGGTTTTGTTCACCATAGCGAATACAGCTAATGCTAACGCACAAGCCGCATTTGGCCCTGCTCGCCTCCAGCTAACAACACAAAACTGGCCTCCTTACCAAGATTATATTGATGGTGAAATGAAAGGTGTGGCGATCGATAAGGTGAAATGTGCTTTGAATAGTATGGCGCAACCATATCAAATAACAATGACAGCTTGGTCGGATGCACAGCTAAGAGTGCAAAGTGGCCTACAGCATGGTTTTTTTGTTGCAACACAAACGGCAGAGCGAGATGAATATGCAACGATTTCTGTTCCTATCGCCCAACAAGAACTGCGCTGGTACTTTGGACCCGGAGTAAAACCCATCATTAATGAACTTACAAAAGTTAATCTCAATTTTTCAGCTAAGTTTGGATCAAGTAAATGGTTTTGGCTTAAACGAAATGGTTTCAATGTCGTAAAACAGCCCCGAGACGCAAAAGTGTTACTAAAGCTCTTAAAACAACGAGAAATTGACATCGTTCTGGAAGATGAAAAAGTGTTTCAACAAGAGTTAGAGGCCGCATCGCTACCACTCAACTTTTTTCAATCTCAGCTTAAAGATTCAACGCCTATGGGCGTCTATTTTTCCAATCATTTTCTCAACAAATATGCTGGCTTTTTGTCAGCGTTTAACTCCGCAATAAAAAAATGTGAGGGGAAAACAAATGACGATTAGCATTCATTTGATCTCTGTACCCTCTGATGAAGTAGTCACTTCCAGAGTCGTTTACCTTCCTGAAGCTGGTGGTGACTTTGGCCGCTCAACTTCATGTGATATATCCTTACCAGATCAAAGTAAGCGAATTTCGAGAGTACACGGTAGTATTCGACTCACCGAGAGTGGTTATAGTGTCAAAAGTACGGGGCAAAATGCTGCCTCACTTAATGACAAACCTATGACAAAAGACAAGGAGTACCCGCTCAATGACGGCGATATACTCAAAGTAGAACGTTACACTATGCTTGTTTCTACTTTGATATCATCGAAACAAACCGATGAAGAAACCAAAGAGACTCCTCTATTCCCAGAGTCCTTTTCATTACAGCTAGATAATGATGATACCGATTTTCTTGAAGACAGCTCTCCATCTGCTTCAAGTGAAACACCGAGCCATTTTGCACAACAAGGCGTTCTGAGTGATGACCCATTTGCAGCTGACCCTTTCGAAGACCTCGACAGTGACTTGATATCCCGGCACACTGAACCCGATGAGCCTGATTTGAATCGAGTGCATCAAACCAGCGATCCAGAGCTACTGCCCGCAAGTACAAAAGCCGATACTCCCATTGAGACATCATTGGAAAAAATACTCTCTATCACCGAAAAAAACCAAAGATACTTAACGAATCCAGCATTGCATCATGAACTACTTTTTAAAGCGCTCGATCAAACCGTTGACCAATTTTTGAACGACTTCTCGCCACTTGAGTTGGAACGGTTGTTTAATAACTATATTTCCGGTGGGCTCTTTACCAGTAAAGAAAAAAAATATTGGAAAATTTATCGAAAACACTTCCAGCATCGTCAAGAAAATGGTGATTTTAGGCGACAATTTAAAGCTCTTTTTATGGAAAACATGCAAAAAAATAGAGAGGACAATAATGGCTAGGTGGTGTTTTGTTTGGGTTCTGTTTTTGATCGGATGCTCATCCGATCCTGCCCCTGTGGTTACACAATACTCATTAGCAATTAAATCAGATAAGTCAGCCAATCCTTCTGATTCCAGTAGTTCAAACCCTGTGGTCGTAAGACTGTACCAATTGACAGATACGCAAATGTTTAACCAGCAGCCATTTATCGATTTGTATGCCAATGACGTTCAGCTGCTTAGCAGCAATCTAATCTCCAAACAAATATTGCCTGTTGTTATCCCTGATACTGACGTCAAGCTCACTCTCGATATCAATAGTCAAACTCAATACATCGGAATTTTAGTTGAATTCATCAATTATCAACAGAGTCAACCGAAAGCAGTATCAGTATTGCCAAAAAATTCAGATCAGTATCTGCAATTGAGCATTTCAGGCGATAGAACCATTTTGGAAATCATCACACCAGACTCACCTTGGTGGAAACTGTTTTAACCATATTCGAGGAAAACGACGTGGACGCATTCAAAAAAGTGGTATGGCAAGAAGGCATGTTCATCGCCCCACAGCATTTTCAGCAACAAGATCGTTATGTTCAAAACTATATCCGCCAAAATATTGAAACATTGGCTGGCTTTTCTCCGTTCTTTGGCATCACTGAGTTGACCATTAACCACAGTTTGCTAAAAATTGGCAAACTTTCGGTATCTTCTTCTTCGGGCATATTCCCAGATGGTACTCAATTCGAACTCATAGAGGAAATAGCAAGAGACATTCCACAGGGAACAATCGAGACAATTGCCTATTTAGCCCTTCCTATTTCTTTGCAAGGCAACAACGACTATGGTAGCGATGAATCTGAACAAAGCAGGTATGTCACTCAATCCATAAATGTATTTGATACTTCAACTTCCGAGAATGCTAGTGTAGAAATTGATGTGGCACAATTGAATTTGTCCATAAAACTAGATGGCGAAGACACCTCTGGATTCACCTTGATTCCAATTACAAAAATTCTAGAAAGTGTCGAATCTGGAGAAATTGTCCTTGATCGCTCATTTATTCCTGCATGTTTGCATTATGGGGCGTCCATGCTTTTAACGGAGAGAATGAAGGAAATTCATGCTCTCTCTGCCAATCGGGCGAATAGTCTTCTCAAAAGAATTGAAGCGGGACAAGGACAAAAAAGTCCACAATCCATGATGCAAGATTATTTATGGTTACAAACATTAAATACCTGGCTACCTTGGTTTGATCTCACCATTAACAACCCCAAATTTCAAACCCATGAGTTGTATTTGGAGCTCAGAAAATACGAAGCCCAAATCATGGCTTTAACCCCTGCTATACCTGAACCTTGTACCAGTTTACAGTACCAAAAGCTTTATGAGAGTTTCAACCCGCTCTTTGCCAATCTTAGGAATATGCTAACTTTAGTTCAGCAAGACTCGGTTGTAGAGTTTACTTGGGATTCAACACTTTTCGAAAGACGCCGTTTGCTGAGGACACTCATCAAAGATACCGCTAGCGTCGCGAATCGGCGATTCGTACTAGCTGTAAAATCCAACATTAGTAGCGTCGAACTCAATGAACTGTTCCCAGTCGCTGCCAAACTAGGCAACAATGCAAGAATTGTTGAACTGGTCAGAAATAGTCTATCAGGGATTCATCTATCTCCTTTGCCCGTTGCACCTAGTGAACTTAAACCAATGCAAGGAGTTGCTTATTTTGAGGTCGATACTTCAGATAGAATGTGGCTCGAAATGATAGAAAATCGCGATGCTATCGCTTTGCATGTTGATACCCGTATCAGTGAATTGGATGTGATGCTATACGCGTTGAGGTAATAGTCATGGACTACTTAGACGAAGAAACGCTTGTTTGGAACACTGACAAGTCAGATTCTGTAGATAAGAACACTGAAGATAGCGCATCACACTGGGTGCCAGTTAATGCGTCTAAACAACAATATGGTTTACTTAGTCAATTCAGTAACGCTGAGAATCAGTTGATTAATATAAGTAGCGAGCTGCTGGCAATAACGCTCAAAATATCAACGCTTCCCGAACCACAGGACGTCACTACGTTAAGGCATCAACTTGCTAGCAGTATTAATGATATTAAATCAAAAGGTTCTGAACTCACGTACCCAGTCGCGGTAATTGATAAATTGTGCTTTTTATATGCGGTTGTATTAGACGAGCTCATTGTCTACAGCCCATGGGGAGAGAAACGTTGTTGGGAAAATAAAACACTGCTTAGTGAGCTCTTTGGCATGCGAAACGGCGGAGAGCTTTTCTTTAGCGTTGCTGAAAAAGCCATTCGACAACCCCAAAAATTGATTGATTTACTTGAAGTTATTTATATTTTTTTAAACATTGGCTTCAAAGGTCAATACAGAGAAACAGGCAGTGAACAACTTAAAAAATTTATTCATCAGCTTGAACAAATGATTGCCCAATATCGTCCCAGTACCAATATCTATTGTCGAACACGCGTGAAGCAACCCAAAGCGCGCAAGCCTACGAGACGTAAACGCTATTTACTTACCACACTATTTTTTAGCACTTTAATTGCACTAAGTATCGGACTTACTCACTTTTGGTACAAAGAAACATTACCACCCAGAGTGAGAGATTTTGCAACCTTACCTTCTTATAGTGAACGCTATATCTTATCCGGCGAAGTGAAAGATATTGTATTTATAAGTCAAGACGACGACTTGGTTTCTCCTCCGCAGAAAGCGAGTAAGGTAGAAATGCTCGATGCCCTACCACCACCGAGCATTAAAACTAGCAAAACTGGCTGGTTAGTACAATTGGCTACTTTTTCTTCGCAACAAAATGCCGACTCATTTATCAAGAGCTTATCACCATCAGCTTATTTACCGACCGTAGAAAAAATTCGCTCTTACTATCGTGTTGTTGTCGGCACATCTTCTCCTCAACAAGCCGCAGAGATAAAAGATTGGTATCTAAAGAAAGATTCCGTTAAGGCAATTGTCGTTCAACGTAAAACAACAAGAAATGACACTAAGAATACTTCAGAGGCTCCTGAGTAATGGCAGAATCAAATTCATCTCAAATGCAGAATAGCAGGATAAACACCCTGCTTTGGACATTAATGCTGGTCATTATTGTTGGTATTTTAGGCGGGCTTCTAACTTGGAGATTTGCCTATCCTGCTCATACCCTTGTCGGTCTTTTGACTACTTTTTTTGTTGCCTTATTCCTCGGTCTATTCTGTTATTGGTTACTATCGAAAAGAGCAATACCTGCAAAAACATCCGACCAAGAGAAAACCTTAGTAAATAGACGATGTAAGTTGCTTACCAAACACTTCAAAGCAATGCTCAACGTTCAAAAAAGAAAAAAACGCTTATCCAGTCGCTACGATCTGCCTTTTTACATTCTGCTCAGCGACAACCCCATCAAAGATAAAAGCGTTATTACACAAATGGGCTATGAAGCCTACAAAGTCGATGACTTTGGCAATGATATCGAATTTCCAATTTTATTTTGGCTTAGCGAACACTCTATACTTATTTCGGTAAGTTTAGGTGAAGAGCAGCGCCCCGAATATGTTAGTACTCTTTGTCAAAACTTGAATAAATGGCGCCCTCGCCAAGCACTCAACGGCATTATATTAACAACCGATGTGAAGGAACTTTTAAAGTCGCCGGAAGTTATTACACAAAAAGCCGACCAAATAAAATCGCAAATTAAAAGCTTTAACCATATTTTTGGTCTTAATTTACCCGTATACAACATCATCACACAAATGGGTCAGATTAATGACTTCTGTCAGTTTTTTTCTGCATTTGATGAAGCAAAGAGGAATGATGTTTTTGGTGCGACATCACCTTTCATGAAGCATGGCGGTATCGATGCTGATTGGTTTAATACTGAGTACGACAGTCTTGTCACTCAGCTACTTTCCAACATGAGTTCAGCGTTAGCCTCTCAGCTCAATCAAGACTATCGTAATGCGATTTGCGCCGCGCCCTACCAATTTGTACTACTAAAAGAAAGCCTATGGGAATTTCTCTATCGGTTGTATCGAGGAGAACAATTACAAAATGGGCTTAACTTCCGAGGTTTCTATTTTACCCATAGCGGCACAGTGAAAAAACAGCACGACGTATTAGCAAATGTAATTAATCAGGCGCTAGGCTATGAGCAATATCAACAACATCAGCAAATTCCCGTTCAGCAAACTCTTTTCGCTCAACATTTAATGACACATACCATCATTAATGAGCACGAACTTGTGGGCGTTAATCGACGTAAAGAAAATATGCTCTTGACGATGCAAACAGCGTATACGCTGTTTTGGCTCGGTCTATTCGCCTTCGTTCTCATTGATATAAAACTCGATTTTGACTATCAAAGTAAGCTAGAAGCAGACGCCGACACTATGCTTGAACGTTATAAGGAAGCCATATCTGCCCAGCCATATAATATAGAAAACATGGCAGACAATATCCCTAACCTATACTCTCTCAATCGAATTTATGCCCTATATAAAGAACCGAAACCATGGTATAGCCTACCGATTATGCCAACCTCAAGTATCTTTTATCATGTAAAATCAGCCTATTTCGATGAATTACAAAAAGTTCTGATCCCTTCAATGGAAAATACGCTTGAAAAAGATTTATTTGTCTATGTGAATTTGGAGGATCAGGCTAAAACGTTATCTTTACTCAACAATTACCGAGTACTATTTAATTCAGACCGCACCAATATTGGTGCATTAAAACGTTATTTTATTAAAACTCTGGAGGAGCAAGGAGAAGCAGACAGCGTTAACATTGCACAGTTGGAGATACTTCTCGATGATGTGTTTGAACAAGGACTCGTCCCGATTAAAGCAAATTTGGGATTAGAACACTTAGCCAAAAAAGTCATCAGCCAAACCGGTGTTGAAACTCTGTTGTATCAACATATTCTCAACTCATCAACTTATTCCAAACGCATAGATATACGACAAGAGCTGGGAAGCAACTTTCAAAAACTGCTGTCTTTTTCTCCCAACTATGCTGGGTATATGGTCCCCTACTTATATACGCCGTCAGGATTTAACGAACTGGATTTATCAGTCAACTCCCCCATTTTAAAAGAAGCTCTTAAAGCTTACGAAGGCGTAGCAGGCGCCTCTCCAAGTGCTTTAGAAATGTATCGTATTAGCCGAGATTTAAAGCAAAGGTATCAAAATGACTACATTAACTACTGGCGTGATTTTATTTCGCACATCCAAGTAACCAATATAACCAATGCTGATGATCTTAGAAGAACGTTAGCATTATTAACCAATGCATCGAATAACCCTTTGGTTATGCTCTACAGCACTGTCAGCAAATATACATCCGTTGAACTACCTAAAGCAGAGAATGAAGACAAAAACTTACAACCTGAAGAACAAGATATAGATAAGAAAGAATCGGCAAGGCAAATACAGTTGGCCTTTGACTCATTTCACAATCAAGTCAATGCAGTTGAGCAAGGGAACAAGCCCATCGATACTCTACTTGGTAAGGTCACTCAAGCAGAAACTTGGCTTGATAAATTCTATCAAGCAGAAGACCCACAAAAAGTTGCCTATCAAGCGCTTACCGCGGCAATAAAAACCAGTAATCCTATATCGATACTTGCTCAGCAAGAAGCGACTCAACCTTCAATTTCGAAACAAATTTTAAGCCAACTGACCCAGCAGTCAAATGAGCTAGTGATGAGTCTTGCTCACGATTATCTCAATGACACATGGAAAACAGAGGTTTACCAACCTTATAGAAATACCATTGCAGGCTATTACCCATTTAACAAGGCAGCCAGTTCGGATGCCAGTACTGCTGATGTTGCAGCCTTCTTTAAATCCGATGGTACTTTGGAACAATACTACCAGTCCAAGTTGAAAAATTTCTCTACAGAAGAACGCTCACCATACCTTCATGGTCTACTACCAAATACAGGTTTTGCTCTGGACTCATCGGTTTGGCAAATGATTTCGAAAGCACGTGACATTCGCAATGCTTTATTTTTGGCAGATCCGCAAAATATATCACTCCAATTTCAGCTAAGGGCCAAAGAAATGAGTCCTAATGTGACAGAATTTATTATCCAAGGTGAAAAACCACTATTTACCTATCAACATGGCCCTCGACTGTGGACTAAGCAAAGTTGGAGTGCTGCCGCGATAGAGCAAGACTCGGTCAGTTTTCAGATTAAGGCCCAAAAAAGCAATATTGCTTCTGAAAGCTTTCAAGGCAATTGGGCATGGTTTAAATTTATTGAGCCCAGAGTGGCATCAGCCACAGCTCAACAAACTGAAGTAGCGCTCAAATACGGTGATAGTCAAGTACAGTTAAGCATTAAAACACAGGGGCAAAATAACCCGTTTGTACCTAACTTTTTTTCCGCTTTCTCTTTGCCATCGAGTATTTGATATGAAAATACAAACAGGATTCAGCGACAAAGTAGCAACGGTATTTAGAATATTAGGTGTTTATCAATACTCATTGCTACGACAACAAACCTATTTAGCCACTCACCCTTTCTATGGTGCGTGTATAGTGAAGTTTGCGGCAACTGTCTTTGCCAAACAGCAACTCAAAGTCGAAGCTGAATTTCTTTATCATCATAGTGACAGATGTTGGCCCCAGTACTTGGACTACGGCTCAAACATGGGAATAGACTGGCTAATAGTAGAGTTTTTTGACTCTCTTTCAAGCGGCTTGGGAAATATGACTGTTGAGGACCAGCAAAAAATAACGACAAGTGCAGAAGAAGCGCTCAACACTTTACATAACAACGGTTATGTCCATGGAGACATCAAACCTTCCAATCTTATTATTACCTTGCAAAATGAAGTAAAGCTAGTCGATTTTGGTAGTATTACCCCTATTGGTTCAGACTATCATAGCAACTCTATTTTATCCTTGACACCAAAGTTCTGCGCATTAAACCCATATTTACGTTCCGGACAAGCATTGCCTAAACACGACTATTATTCGCTAGCAATTTCGCTACATACTATGTGGCGAGCTCACCCATTTTCTGATCTTACTTTGGTTGAGTTTGCCAGGACCAATGGTAGTGCTTTACTCGAGGGACTTGTTAGTCGCTATCAAATATTGGTCTCCAACCAGCTAAAGTACGCCAAACAATTCACCTATTAGACTCCGTAGAGCCAAAATTCAGGTCAAAACCTGATAAAAAATCACGTTAAATTTCTTATTCTTCTACAGACGTGTCTTCTGGGCTTATAGAACGTCACCGATATCCAAGCCCACATTTTATTCATCGAGTTAGAAATGAAAAAACTTCAGATTTTGTTACTTATGCTTATGTTTAGCCATATAGGATTCGCTCTCTCACAAACCATAGTCAATCAAAGCACTGCAGAGCTACGGAATGATTCACATAATTTACCACACAATAGAAACCCATTAATTATTGCGCATAGAGGCGGGGCTGCCGATGGCCCAGAGAATACAATTCCAACGATTCAATCATCAATTCAACGAGGTGCTCATATTATTTGGATTACTGTTCAGTTATCAAAAGATGGAGTTCCAGTATTGTACAGACCTAGTGATCTTTCTGCGTTAACTAAGCTAACTAAACCAACCAAAGTGTCGTCCATGACAGCAAAAGACTTGGCTAATTTGGACGTAGGGCATGCGTTTTTTAAGGATAAAGCACCAGATAATGAAGACATTTACAACATTCCTACGTTGAAAGAAGTGCTAATTAATTTCCCACACACGGAATTCTTTATCGATTTAAAATCGCCAGATGCAAATGCTCAGAAATACATAGAAAGCGTTGCAGATGTAATTGAGCAGACAGATTCAGTCGAACGTACACGAATTTACTCAACCTCAGAGAATTACATAGACGCCGTAAAGAAATATTCTTCTCTCAACGCATTCAAAAGTCGAGCAGAAACACGAGACATTCTCTTTGGTAGTAAGCTATCAAACCAATGCAGAGCCGTTGATGTTCAAGCAGGTTGGCACGCATTCGAGCTCACACGTAATGTAGAAGTAGTAGAACATTTCATGCTCGGTGAAGGAAGAACCAAAACAACCTTTAGATGGTCAAAGGAGGATCTATCTTGTTTTGATGCTGCCGATAATACCATTGTGCTTATTGGTGTTAATAGCCAAGAAGATTATATATACGCAAAATCTCTTGGTGTTTACGCTGTCATGGTTGATTCACCTAAAATGGCTCAATGTTATGAAGGTAGCATGCAAAAACTCGATATATGTCAATAGTCCCTGAACATCACTTGGATCTATTGAACATCTGAATCAGAACGCTTTAATAACTACGAGAGGTTTGTAGCTCATTTGTCAAATACAAACCTCTCAAAATATCACAACACACTTCTCCAATAACTCACCATCTTTAACTTACTAAATTTTTCCATCCATTGGTCGTTAGACCTCTATATAAAAATAACATGCTCTGTGCGGTAAAAAATTAATTATTGACTAACAAACAGCATGAGCATATTGTTTCATATTTTTTTGTTAGTAACTAAATTACTGGATAAAAAAAAATATTAATGGCGTAAAATTGGTCAAATAGTACGTAAGGAACATGGACTATGTTTAAAACACTCAAGCGATTCTCCTCAGTTATTCTTATTGCAGTTTCATCACCGAACTTTTCTATCGCAGCTGATGTTGATAAATTGCACTTTCTCATTCCAGGATGGGCTGGTGGAGGCTGGGATATGACAGCTAGAGGGATTGGTGATGTTTTGGTCAAAGAGGAAATAGTTAACCAAGTCTCATTTCAAAACCTTTCCGGAGGAGGTGGTGGTAAAGCCATTTCTCATCTTATTGAGACTGCAGAACATCAACCAAACACACTGATGGTAAGTTCAACCCCCATTGTAGTTCGGTCACTCACTGGAATATTTCCTCAATCTTTTAGAGACTTAACACCCGTCGCCGCTACCATTGCCGATTATGGCGCTATAGTTACTTCCATCGACTCTAAATATACAACTTGGGTAGATGTTGTAAAAGACTTTAATGACGATCCTCGCAAAGTAAAAATTGCTGGTGGCTCTGCTAGAGGCAGTATGGACCATCTGGTGATCGCTTTGGCTTTTAAAAACGAAGGCTTTGATCCAAAAAAAGTGCGCTACATCTCATATGATGCAGGAGCAAAAGCGACGGCGGCATTACTATCAGGCGAAACTGCACTTTTATCGACGGGGCTTGGTGAAGTACTTGAAATGTCCAAATCGGGTCAGCTTAAAATCCTAGCAATCACAGCACAAAAACGGCTTGATATTGCACCTAATATTCCAACTTTAACTGAGTATCACAACAATACAGTTTTCGCCAACTGGCGAGGTTTTTTTGCTGCTCCGGGGACCAGTCAAGAGCAAATTGATAATTGGAACCATGCCTTACAGAAAATGTACCAAACCGACGAATGGCAGATAGTTAAAAACCGCAACGGATGGATTGACAACTACAAAGCAGATAAAGATTTCTATACCTTTCTCGAAGGCCAAGAAAAGTTAGTTGGTGGGTTAATGAGTGAACTAGGTTTTCTCAAATAAGCGACCACTTAGATTTATTTTCCCCGCACATGAGACTAGAAACCATCTCTATTTTTCAAGACAAAAAAAATAGCTTTTCGGTTAACTTTCTAATTCGTCATGTGCGGCTTTTTTGGGTTTTAATTAACGGGAATTAAGTATGTCATGCCTACCTGCAAGCAATACAACGGCAAAGCAACATCAATCAAATAAAAATCTTCTCAATCGGGACTGTATCAGTGCATTCATTTTTCTTGTTATTTGTATTGGCTATGGATACCAAACATCCCAGATCCCCATGGTACCCAGTGACGAGTATGAGCCATTCACAGCGAGAACACTACCCTCACTACTAACCATGGTTGGTATTGTATTATCTAGTCTGTTACTAGTAACGGCTAAACCAACCCTGCATAACGAAACTGAAGGTAGACTTAACTTTAAGCTTTTGCTTGGCTTTTTAATATTACTGATTCTGTATGGCCTAGGGCTAACATACCTTGGTTTTGTTCTCTCTACAGGAATATTTCTCATGGCAGGTTTTTATTTACTTGGAGAACGTAGAAAACACGTTTTATTCGGTGCATCTTTTCCATTTGCAGTAGCTTTTTACTTTTTTCTCACTCAAGGGCTAAATATCTATTTGGAATCCGGTACCCTCTTTTCCATGTGGTCATAAAGGAAACAACTATGCTAGACGGAATCTTACAAGGACTTTCTACTGCCGCCATGCCAATGAATATTCTGATGGTTATCCTAGGCTGCTTTGTGGGTACCTTTATTGGTATGCTACCTGGGCTAGGTCCAATTTCGGCCATAACACTTATGATCCCCATTACCTATGGCCTTGAACCTTCATCAGGTTTAATTCTTATGGCTGGGATATATTACGGAGCTGTATTTGGTGGTTCTACTTCTTCGATTTTACTCAATGCTCCCGGTTGTTCTTCTACCGTTGTCACGGCGTTTGACGGTTATCCTTTAGCTCAAAAAGGCCTGGCTGGTAAAGCCCTCGCATTAGCCGCCTATTCTTCATTTACTGGTGGTACTTTATCTGCCGTGATGCTGCTATTTGCAGCGCCAGCTTTAGCCAGTATTTCACTCAGCTTCCAATCATCCGATTACTTTGCACTTATGCTTCTTGGCTTGTCAACTGTTGCAGCATTTTCGGGTAAAGGGCAGATACTCAAAGCTTGGATGATGACAATATTGGGGCTTATGCTCTCAACAGTAGGCATTGATAAGGGCATTGGTATTGCACGCTTTACGTTTGGTCTAACAGACCTTATGGATGGATTTAGTTTTTTACTATTGGCAATGGCAACATTTGCTTTAGGGGAGACTTTATTGAACATACTGGTTTCGGACCCCAAAAATATGCGTAATAAAAAACAAACTAGATTAAATAATATCGGCAGTATAAAAATAACCAAAACAGAATTAAAAGAACTAGCACCTGCATGTATTCGTTCTTCAATCTTGGGTTTTTTTACTGGTGTCTTACCTGGTGCTGGCGCAACCATTGCTGCTTTTCTGAGTTATGGAATGGAGCGGAATTTAGCGTCAAAGGATAAGCAAAGAGAATTTGGCAAAGGAAGCTTACGCGGACTGGTTGCACCCGAATCAGCCAATAATGCAGCCTCCACAGGTTCATTTGTACCTTTGTTAACGCTAGGTATTCCCGGTTCTGGTACCACAGCAATTATGCTAGGAGCCCTCATAGCCTATGGAATCCAACCAGGTCCTCGATTATTTGTTGATCACCCAGATATCTTCTGGTCAGTTATTATTTCTATGTATTTTGGCAATCTAGTGTTAATCATATTGAACTTACCTTTAATACCTTATATCTCAAAACTACTTACAGTGAGACGTGCCATATTGTTACCTATGATATTGTTTTTCTCTATTACAGGCGTATACCTCGTATCATTTAATACTATTGATATTTTTTTCATGATAATTATTGCGGCCGGAGCCATTTTATTGAGGTTAGCAAATTACCCCTTGGCACCTCTTCTACTAGGATTCATTCTAGGCGGTTTAATGGAAGAAAACTTATGCAGATCGCTTATGCTCAGTGACGGAGAATTGAGTTTCCTTTGGGCACGACCGATGACTCTCACTTTCACTCTTTTGGCCATGATAGTTATAGTAAAACCTGTAGGTAAAAACTTGCTAAATAGGTTTAGGTTCGCTCCTATTGAAAGCTAAACTCCTAGTATCGCGTAGTGGTTTGCTAAGCGTAAACAGCAAACCACTAGGCGTATTTATCACTACATATGAGCAACGTATAGTCCAATGGTATAGGAGAGAGCACAGTGTAAGCTTCAAAAATAAACATCAGTTAACTCAGTGATAATGATTAAGTCCACATCAAAGAAACAACCAGAAAAACTTGGAAAATTGAGGACATACTCACCACTTTTGCCAGCGCTTTTTCATTTCTTCAATTGTATTTGAATCAACACCATGAGTATTTCCGAACTCACCTTGGCATTCAATAATTTCAAACTCAGCACCAAATTTCTTTGCCATTTTATAGTAAGGTGTTATTTCCCACTTCATCACAAAAGTATTAGAAACCACAACACTCTGTTTGTTTTTTAGACTATCACGAGTCATTCTTATGCACCAAGCGTGTGCCTTTGCAACAGAACTGGGGTCAAATTGATACTCCCCTCTATCATTGATAAAAAACATATCTGCTTCGTAATGATTAGCACCTAGCGTCTTAGCTAAAGTACTTTTACCTGATCCCGGCAAACCACGAACAATCGTTAATTTTAGCGTCATAAGTAACCAATTCGAATAACACCCCACCAATACTAACTTAAATCGGCATAAAAATCTTATCGACATCTCGTAACGTTTACGTTAGATTTAGAAGTATAGACGTCTAAATAGCCAAGGAAGTAAACCGTGCCAATTAAGATTCCCGATCAGCTCCCAGCAAGTGATGTTCTTCGTCAGGAAAATATTTTTGTCATGTTGGAATCACGGGCTTCAAGTCAAGGAATAAGACCTCTCAAGGTGCTCATTCTTAACCTTATGCCTAAAAAGATTGAGACCGAGACTCAATTTCTTCGCCTACTTTCAAATAGCCCATTACAAATCGATATAGAGCTACTTCGAATCGATGATAGACCAAGCAAAAATACGCCCACAGAGCATCTCAATAATTTCTATCGACAGTTTGAGGCAGTAAAAGAACGCAACTTTGATGGATTGATCATTACTGGCGCTCCTCTGGGGTTAGTTCAATTTGAAAATGTAATCTACTGGGAGCATCTTCAATCCATTATGGCTTGGGCAAAAAAACATGTCACCTCAACCTTATATATTTGTTGGGCAGCCCAAGCCGGACTTAAGCTCTTGTATGACTTACCCAAACGCACACGTAAAGAAAAGCTTTCAGGGGTTTATCGCCATCAAATTCATCAATCCTTCCACCCTTTACTGCGTGGTTTTGATGATACCTTTCTTGCGCCGCATTCCCGATACGCGGACTTTTCTCCACAATATTTGGAAGAGCACACTGACCTTGATGTTCTGGCTACATCGGACATGGCGGGTGTGTATCTCGCAGCGACTAAAGATAAGCGTAATGTCTTCGTTACCGGCCATCCTGAATACGATGCTCACACACTTCATCATGAATATATCCGAGATTTGGGTGAAGGGATGGAGCCTGCGATTCCTGTCAATTACTACCCTAACGACAACCCAGACAACCCACCGGTTGCCAGTTGGCGAAGCCACGGACATTTGCTGTTTTCTAACTGGCTCAATTATTGTGTTTATCAGCAAACACCTTATGATTTGGACCACTTTAGCGAAGAAAACTTTACTAAAGATGATTAGCACTGTTTAAATAAGCATTAAAAATTCTCACCAAAGATGAGTGATGTTTAAAACGGCTGGATTATTCCAGCCGTTTTATTTAAGCATCTAATTGTTTAGAAAAACAACTTTAAGAAAAACTCGACCATTGAACGTCAGTTTCTAATGCCGAACTGAGTGACCTAATAGCGTTAGCAAATGCGCTTTCTATTTCTCTTGGGAAACTATTGGGGTTTTCTCTGACCCTTTTTAACCGTTGTACACTCAGCCATAGATCCAGTGCTGTATTTTGGTCAAACTTGGATCGATATTCCTGAAATATTTCAGAATGACCATTTGCCATTTCTTCAAAAAATTGCATCAATGTATTGCGATTACTTTGTATCCAACTATCCCATTGCTGAATACGGCTCTGTTGGTCATAGAGTCGATATAAATCGCTGAAGCTGTCTATTTGGGTAACCTGAGAGGCTTCTGTATCTTGGGTAACCTGAGAGGCTTCTGTATCGTCCACCGCCTGCTGCACGATAGGCCTAACAGAGACAACTCTTGGGCTATCTCCTGACACATCAACGATTATCCACATAGGTCGTCCGCCTTTATTTGAGTAGTTGGGTGGGTTCGCCGCAGACAACTCATTCCTACAGCCACTGAATGTGACGTATTTATAGTGTGAGTTCTTCAGGTCCAACTGCTGAAAAACATCACTTAAGCTCGCCTCTGAAAAAGCAAAGGTTCGCTCACGAACGGTAAGCACATCTGTGGCCCTTGTGGTGCCTTGACGATTATTTATTATCGCGTCCACTATGTTAGCTTCCGTTTCCGCACCACCACTATGCCGCCCTTGATATTTAAATATTCGATAATCTTTGATATTGCCAACATCGCTTGAACCAGAGGCATCAACGACATCACGTTGGAACATATGTGTGCTACCTGTAGTTTTATGTGGATTGAACGTATGGCCTGAGCTCGTTACCGTTGAGTGTGGGCTGAAGTGAGGGTTGTTCATGATCTCTATCGAGGGATCGGATAATGTCCTTCCATGCGGGCCTAAGAACTCCATAGTGACCCCATCTGGAACTTTAATGTCTCCCGTTTTAGGAGCACGGCTGGCTAAAGACGCACTTTGATGATAACCACCGTGAACTGATATCAACAAAGTATTTGCTTGAACGCCATCGTTGGCGGTGTAAAGCATAAAATCATCCCCAACCTTCTTTCTAACGACAGAGGCAGTGTCGCCACTAGGCGTGGTAAATGACTTTAGTGACTGACTATCCGGCTTTCTACCGCTTAACTTAGGCCAAGAAAACCCATTCGTCCCACCTTTAGTAACCCGTGTTTGCTGTGATGTTAATTCTTCAATGCTAGTCTCTTCGACAGACTGTCTGGCACGTAACTTTTTGGCTATATCACCAAAAGTGACTTCCCCTTCACCAACTTTTATCATCCCATTACCCGGGTATGGTGAGATTTCAAGCATCACCCCGTGTCCCTTGCCACCTGTAAGCGATTTTTCCCACCCGACCAATTTCTTTATGCGAGCAGCAGCTCCGGATAATGGCTTTCCGACACCTCCGGGAGTTGGTAGACCAGGAATGCTTGGCCCAGGCATACCTGTCCTCACAAAGAAATTAGTAAAACCGTTAATAGATTCTTTGGCTCCTTGCTCAATCGGAAACAGCCCTTTAAAGCGTGCAGAAGGACGTCTCGGGATCACCCTAGCGTAGATCGTCTGTAACTCACCTATTTCGTTAGTTACTTTTCTAGCGCTATTGGCATCTAAGTAACTCAATATGTTGTCTTGATTACTTGATGATAATCCTATCGGTTTTGCCCCCATCTTCGTATCTGAAAATATATAATCTCCACGACTTGAGCGCACTGCAGTCACAGGCTGACCATTGTCTTGGATTACGGCTCTCAAATATCCCTCTCTCACAGTTGGCGCTACGATCCTCTGAACTGCAACATTACTTTGTAAGTCAAGCTCACTGAAATCTTCAAGCACAGCATTGGGAACCGTTCCCGGTGGATATGAGCGAACCAGATTTGTCATTTCATCTTCCAAGCTCTTGAGCTCATCTATATCACGACGAATCTGCTCCAACAAAACATCTATATCTTCGCTGAACTGCTGCGCCGTGTCAGATCTCCACACAGCCGAAGACGCTTGAAAATCACTTGGAACATCATCGACTCTCTGGCCTTGCCTTCTTAAACTACTGACTAAAGTGCTTAAGTCACCGATGCCATCACCAGCTTGTCGCGCCGACTTGAGCGCTTTTAACGCCTTGATTACATCGCCTGCACTAGAGGCCATACCTAGCGCATCCAGAGGTGCTAGAGCCAAGGGAATGAGTCCACTGGCTCTTTCTTCAGGCGAGTCTCCTTCAACAAGCAAATACACTCCTTCTGCTAGCCCTACTCCCAAGCTCGCAGCATCAACAATCATTGCAGCCCCAGCCACACCAGCGACAACGGCAGGTGTAGCCGTCCCTCCACTGACTACGATTGCAGCTATACTGAGTGCAAACGCTGGAACGGCTAGCACGCCACCAACAATTTCAAGCGCTTTCTTTGTGTTCCATTCAGCATGCGAGGTAAGCAGTGCATCAGCGTCTTGTCTGAGCCTCTCCAAATTTCTTCTGCCAATAGTATCGAATATGTTGTCTTTACCATTGAGGGGGAAATGGTCTAACTTGAGACCTGCATCGACAGACCACCCAAAAGCTCGATCATCCTCAAGTGCGTATTCGGTGCCATTATAATAATTCGATCCTGCTTCAAACCTATCCAATTCCTTACCTGGTGTGCTGCCTCCGGGCAGATCAGGTTGCTTATCAAACTCGCTCATGTGCGAAAGGATGAAGTTTCTATTTGCAGGGTTACTGAAAAAGCTATCAAAGGATGGAGCACTGTCCGCGTACCCGTCGTCATCACCAGAGCGTTTACGTGCAAACTCGATAAGCGCACCGTCAGATTGAAGGCTCACTAGAATATGACGGTCACCTTTTCTAATGATTAGCATGCCCTCTAATGGAAAATAGTCACCCTTTTTGCCTTGCAAGCCCGGAATAGACACTTGAACAGTATCTGAGCCCTTCTGCATTTCAAGAATCAGAGCTTTTCCTTCAGGACTTAACTTGCCATCACGCTCAGCTGAAGCAACGAGCCTGTCAAATGTCGCTTTCAGGTGATCCGAGTACTCTGAGAAATGCTGTGCTTCGAACTGGTTGATTTTGCCTTCAACCAACCTTTGCATATCCGTTTTAGCTTGTGGATTGTAAAGCTTCTTAAACAGCCCTTCTCCACTGAGGCCTTGATATTGAGGTGGTAACTGATAATCACCCGTGACTTCCACAGTATGAGATCCTGTGAGCCCTTGCCAATAACTTTCACCAAGTGCCTGAATCAAATTTGTTTTGACAATATGACCACCGCCACTATCACCGATGGATGACACAGCTAAACTAGAAAATATTCCGCGGCCATTTATTCTATTTTCTGAACTATACGGAAAGATGAGCCTATCCAGTGGTGCTTCTTTACTAAGACCAAACACTCTTCCCAAAGCGTTCCTCATTGGTCTCCAATTCTCCCGCTTAGCTGGGTCGGCAAGATCTTCGAGGGCCGATTCCATACCATCAAATGAAATACCGTCCATTTGATTTGCAAGACTGACATGTGAAAGCAAGAATTCATGATTAGCTTGATTTAGAACAAATGCGTTCAGATCGTCTTTAGAATTATAAATTTGAACCTTGCCAGGTGGCATTAAGCTGATCATTGTATACTTATCTCCATCTCTGATAAGCAACATGTTTTCCAACCTAGCGCCATCTATCACTGGCTTCATAAAAAAGGGCAAAGCTTCTGTTGAAGTCGTAAAAATGGGAGGATTCAATGCTTTATGCAAGGTATTTCTGACATAATCTTGCTCTGCCTTATTTGGCATCGCATCAATCAAGTCTATTGTGCGCTGTTCCAACAGCTTACTGTACTTTTCTGGGTCCCAATTGATTTCTTCATTCCCAAGTTCAGTCCTGTTCACTGAATGGAAGTAAGGCTTACCCATTTTTTGTTCAATTAACCGATAGTAGCTAACATCCAGCCTAACCTTTTCAAGCTTTTCCACTTGAACTTTTCGACTATCCCCTTCATTGGGCATTGTATATAAGTTTGCAGCTGGTAGTTCAGGATAACGGTATACGTAGTTAACGTTCTCAGGCTTTGAGATACCACGCTGCTCCCAATATTGCTTCGCGATGGTTTGGTGATTCAAATCTCCCAGAAGTCCTGCCATTCTGTGGCTTCGTATGATCGACCTCTCATAAGCCAACAGGCCACCATGCACTTCAATGTCTCTAATTTGTTGCGCTTTAGTATAGACACCGCCATTGGGGAGGCTTTTGTCTTGTAGTCCATCAAAATATAGCTTTTCTATCTGTGTGCTACCTTGATGCAGATTGGCAACTTCTCCCTGTCGATATTGCAGAATCTTTGACAAAATACTTTCTTGATCAAGTTCGGGATGACTCTTTACAAAGAGTTCTTCACTTGGCAGTAACGGCATTTTAAATTCGTTAAAACTTGGGCGCTGATAGATTTCTACTGCTATATTTTTGACCCTAATAGAGTGCTCCGCACGGTCAAGTTCTGACTCAAAAGCTTGCTCAGACAAGGTATAAATTATTTTATCGAAAGAACTTGTGCTAGCTTCTTTTTTCTCCTTCAACGCGGCTAATATTTGCTCGTACTGTCTTGGCTTAATGTCACTGCCACTGAGACCAAGTTCTGTTTTAACCGCATTCATTCGAGACAGTACTCTTTGCTGAAGATACTCGTCTCGCGACTCCTTATGTCTCATATTGCCAATGACTATCAGTGCATTCTTGCGAAACTCATCATTGATAGTCATTCCCTTAGGGCCGCCTGTATTGGGCTGCCTAGCTATAAAGTCCTGTTGTTCAATAAAGGTACTAAACTCTTCTTCGCTATACGCTAGGGAATACTCTATGACGAACTTATGGTAATCAATCATAGGCTGAATAAGCTCATGCTTGAGAAAATCAGAGCTAAAGACGTTATCGAGGATCTCTGCATCAACCTCTGACAAAGGAGGACGGAAAGCACGTAGTGCATCACTGAATTGATTTTCGTCATTTGAGTCAGCGGCTTGCTTTAATAATGAAATAACCTCAGAAAAAAAGGCCGATTGTTCATCCCCTCTGGCTTGAGCCGCCATTTTTTCAATTCTTTTGAGATTTTTTTCAAGAAACTCTATTCGACCATCAGTACTATATATATCCCTGATCTTTTTATAAAACTTAACCTTAACCTGTTCGACATCACCATTAAAACGTGTAAAGAATTTATTGGCTTGTCTGTACCTAGCGCGTCTGGCTTGGCTCTGATAGTTTCTTTCACCTTCTTCCCCGGTATGGCGAGCATAGCGAGCAAGTGAAACTTCTGCATCGGTGACATGCTCTTTTACATTCAGGCTGTCATGCACATCATATGGCGCAATATCGTCATTCCATATATCGTCCAAACCCGTCCAATAATCTTCGCGTAAAATGGGGGGTTCTTGTTTGTAATCGTAAAACGCTCGGCGATAGTCGTTTTCTGTTACAAACCCGTTAGAACCAGAGGCTCTTGAGACATTCTCCTCTACCCATTTAGGGTCTGAAAAGTAGAAAGTATCACCTAATGAATCCGTATAATCGACGCCACTGATAAGGTGTTCATTCATCGGGTCTCCTTGCCCCCTTAGAATAAAAGTCTCACCGTGAGCATTCACAATTGCTGGGTTATGACACAGGCTGATATGTTGCACTTCATGAGTCAATGATATTGCAGGATCACATTCCAACCAAGGACGGGCTGTCAGTTCATCGGCATTTGATGCCGATAATGTATTGTGGGGATCAAAGTAAATAGTCTTTGTTAGAGGACTAGCAAAATTGGCATAATATTTTTGACCATCTTCGCCAACGCGCAAAGGCTTGGCCGCATAATGAGGACTTATCGTAATACCGAGTTCATTCATTACCTTAAGCGTGTTTCTACCTAAATCAGTCTGCTGAAGTGTCCGTAAATGTGAGCGAACAGCCTCTTGATATTCGTTGCTTCCGGATATATTAATTCCCGGCAAATCATGCGAAGCTGCGGCTGACTCTATATCCTGTTCCCCTTGATCAAGAACATGATTTCCTCCCTCTGTATCCTCTGTAAATAAAGGACTCCAACTATCAATCAATCCTTTACGTTGGAGGTCTTGCATATTGATATCAAAACTGTCTGACAGTTCTTGCCTGAATTTCTCCTGCAGTTCAGCAATGTCAGCCTCAAAGGAGAGCTCTTGAGTGGCAATCATCTCGTCAATGACTTCTTTAGGCAGTTTGTCCTTCATTTCCTCTTTAAACTGCTGCTTCATCTCCTCAAATTGAGTTGTGATTCCGTCGGTATAATTCTGATAGGCTTGGAGAAGCTTTTGCTTCTGCTCTGGTATTTGTTTACTGGTCAAGTCATGTTTAAGGGCAGCCAGTGCTTTTGCTTCCATCACTTTGTTTGTTACGGCCTTTGTCGCTATTGAAACAGGCATAATCGCGCCGGTAATTCCACCTTCTACAGCTAGAGTCTTCAACCAAGAATCTGTCTTAATTTTGTCTTTAGGATCCACCATTGCGTTATGTGCGTATGCACTCAGGACCATGGCACCACCAGCTGCCGTTTTTATCGGACGAGGTACAAAAGACATAACAGCTTTAAAACCAAGTTGCTTCAGCCTATTATTAACCACGTCTTGCACAACTTTATATGGGTAGTCTTCCCCAGGCATGACACCCGTTTTTATCTGATGGACCTTATACGGAATTTTAAATGACGCTATCGTTGTTTTAACACCCGCTTTGACTGTGCCTTTTACTAAGGTGACGGTAGCACCAGCCGCGAGGTCAACACCTCCCTCAATGACCGCGTAGATCACACCCTGAGTCGCTTGTTTCTGCCCCCATTTTACCGCAAACTCTGCAAACGATTTTTCTTCTGCTAGGTGTTGCTGGGGAGTTTTGGGCAAAATAGTTTTATCTTTACGTGCGTAGTGCCACTCTTGACACATTCGGGTCGAAAATAGAATACCTTCTGGGTCATCATCTGACTTAACAGCATCGAGCAAGCCCTCTGCTTGCAATAGTTGACGTAAAGATTCAGTCGTAGGAATATCCGTTTCAGGCATCATTTCATTAGCCTTCATACCCCAGTCTTTGGCAACTTTGGCATGTCGAGAAAATGGATCGAGACGCTTACTTGTTAAAGAAGTAATTTTTAAATCGAGATTATCCAAATCACTCTTGCCCGATAGGCTTGCAATACGAGTTTGATGGACGATGTCACCTAGCTCATCTTCCGAAAATGATGTTTTACCAATCAGCTTGTTAGAAATGTCTTCTAACTCTGCGATTACCGGATCATAAAAGTTGGAATCAATGATCTTCTCGAGTTCTGCCTTCAGTTTTGCTTGTCCCCAATCTGACAAGCTATCTGAGTGCGAGTTAACAAGCTCCCTCAATAAGGTAGGCAAGTTGGCAATTTGAGCTTCAATATCCTTGGATATTTCTAGTGCTTTACCACACGCTTGATTAAACTCTTTGATTTTAATAGCTTTATCATTGTTGTCATCAAGGTTTTTGGCGTTTTTATCATGAGCTTTTCCAGTAGAAAAATCATCAATCACTGCCTGTGCTAAATCTTGCATCGCTTCAGCTGCAAAATCCGCTTCCAAAGGCTTATTCTTTTTCAAGTTTGTTGCTGCTGCTTGCAGGGGATTAAAATCATATTGCATACGCAAAGCTGGCTGCTGCATAAGCCAATACATGCTGCGTACAATGGACTTTACTTTCAGCTCCTCAGCTTTCAACCCAGCAGGCGCGCTGATCCTATCAAATCCAACTTTTCTCGCTTTTTTATGCCCGACATCTCTCCAGTGATTAAGCGCATACGATGCAAGTTCACCTTGCTTTGGCAGCTCTTGTAGCACGCCGAGAGTGCTCGAAGGTAAGCCTTTAACTTTTTCTGTGAGCGAGTTAAAGGCTTCGCGTGCTTTGTCGCTTGAGTCTACAAAAAAGCGACTTACTGTTTCCTTAAAGAGGGGCTTTTGAGTGACGTAAGAGGGTTTATACTCCCATGCATCTTTGGGCTTTTTGAAAATGCCCGCTTTTCCACGAAACTCATTGGCACTTTCATTTACCAAAGTTTGGATATCACCAATGATGTCTCTTGGCATCGAAAAATAGTCGGCGTTCAATACGCCCTTATCATATCTGTCTAACTTGGCGTATAAACTGCATAATCGATTGTTATTGGCCGTCAGAGTCTTCATAACCTCAGTACGTTGCTTGACCAAATGTTGGGTCATCAAGTCTTGCCCTGAAGAGCTGCAAAGCTTATCCATCGCTGATTTGAACTCAAATTCACCTTTGCGATTTTTGAAAAAGTCATCGCTACGCCAGAATTCATCGGCCGTCTTCTTTTCCCACTGAGATAAAGAGCCTATATTCGCGTTCATCTGACTCAACTTTAACGCCTCATCTACAGCTTGAATGCTTGTTTTTAGGTGGCGTGCAAACTGATAAGCCAGCCCTCTATCTTGCGAAATAACGCTTGCTTTATCTTTAATTTTATCGAGAAACTGCTCAATTCCTTGTAATGTCTCTTCACTAACTCCCAGATTAGAGGAGTGTGAATTTCGATTCGTTCTTATCTCGGCAATCCGTTCACGCAGTGATGGCACTAACCCTGTATCAATCTCAATAATAAGCTCGTTGTAACCTTTTTTGATGAACTCGATTGCTTCTTGTTGCTTGTCTTTTAAAGATTCAACAAGCAATTGTTTAGGTAAGTCTAATGCCGCATCAAGACGTCTAAGCGGGTATTCTATAAGACCAACTCCACATTCTTTTTCTATTTCTCCATAGATACTGTCTACACCATCAGTGCGCTTTAGAGGAAACATTGTGTCAAGCTCACTCTCTCCATCGTCCTTTTTGCCAGTCAGTTTGATCTTGTTGCCATAGAAATTAGGCCTTTCAAAACTAGGCATCTTAGGCTGCTTTTTTCCACTCAGAGTCTTTATATCTGTTACTTTTAACTGATGACCACCTTGTGGTGAGGATGGAGACTCTGCCCCCATCATTTTTTGAGTAGAAGCTTTTGAAGCAGTTTTCATGATTTGTATCCGTAACGTTAGGATTGATGGCCAGTTCAACTTAATCTCAACGTCTGACTAGGGTTTGGCTTGGTGATCCCAAATACGTGAGTAGCACATACTGAGAAATGCTGAGTAAGACTGACTATCCAAAATACTATTGATACAAATATCACAAATGGTTGTGAAAAAATGAAATGGGTATTTGTGAGTCGTTATGACAGGATATAAAAAAAGGTGTAAGAGCTCTAGATTTTGACCTAGAACTCTTTATGCAAAAACAAAGGCAAGATTTTAACATTTGGCACATACCAAACGTTTTTAAAATTTCATTACCAATATAAAAACTTTTAAATCAATATCTTATTTTAATTTTTACATGTTTTTTCAATAAATCAATCAGTAAAATATTAAAATTATGCGGGTGAGAACCAATGAGTTAGTTTTAGAAAATCAAAGACAATGCATACATTTATGCAACTTCCATTGAACCTTCAAATATTAAGTAAACACTTATGTTTCTGACATTAACTCGAGCATTTGCCTGATTTCAGCAATGATCTTAGCTGGGTTCTTCCACAAAATGAAATGCCCTTCGCCTTCAACCTTAACCCATTTTTTTATCTGGCCTGATAAGTGGCGCATAGCAAATTTTGAATTGGCAGGGTCTGCAGTGGTGTCCGCCAACTCTAATAATCTTTGTCATGTGTGCCTTTCATCCTAGTTAGCATCTAAAAATTTAACATGTAGCATTGTTGAGGTGAGGGCGTCTCCATACTATTGCTTACTTTGTAAGCTACCGTCCGATAAGCTCACAAAAAGGCACCGCCGTGACTGGCGGTGCCTATTACCTTTTCAATAAAGAAACAAGCTCAGGGTTACAACATTCTCGGTATGACATAAAGTAACATCAAATATCTATCTGATATTATTCCATTACCTGTGTGAGAACGAACTATAGCGAGTTTTCCGTCAACTCATCACATTCTAATCTAAGACTTTACCTACAAATCAGTGTCCTGCTGATGAACATCGACTTGAACTTGCATTCGATTTCCATCCTTTCTTTGACGTTTTGGGATAGCTCCCTTCTCTCTTGGCGTAAGATCTTCACCCACAGCAAGAGGTACTTCAGCGATATCAGGGGCCATATGTGTGAGGTCCCGATTGTCAAGAAGCCTCATTAAACGGTTTGCTTCATCGTTCCAATTATTTTCGGGATAATAATCCACCTCTTGATTGCTTCTTCCGTCCGGCCCAACTAATTCTCTTGTAGAGCTCACAACGGGATCTGTAGAATCCATAGCCGCCTTCGCGTCTTGAACCTGAGGATCGTCTAGCAGTCTTTGTTTGCTTATCCTTTCATCTCTGACTTTTTGAAGGAACTCAGTTCGCTTTTGTGGCGGAACGTCTAACTTTGTCATTGCCTCTTCAAGCAGGTCATCTGCCGTTTTTATGTTTAGCACTTCTCCTGAAGCTCCTGCAAGGGAATATACGAACCACATCTTAACAATTTGGTAAAAAGCATTCCCTGAAATATTAGGATCTAAGGCTTTGTCTACTTCTAACATCAGCTCGTTAATTACCCCGAGAATAGCCGCCGCCTTTAGAACATCTCTAATCTTCACAGTATTATCCACAATCGAGTCAAATGTACTGTACTTTCTTAGAGTGTCAGACATCTGATTCTCAAGCAGTTCAGTTCGTTGCTCTTCTGTCAGCTCTCGAGTGATTGGTGATTTTCTAGCCCTAGCTGTCGGATTTTCAGCTTTTACGCGACTTCTAATCCGCCCCCAACGTGTCTTGATCACATTTTGAGATGACACTCCCCTCTCAATATCAATCTTTTCCTGTATGGTTCGAAGGTCAATATTATCAATCATCTGCATGACCTCTTTAGAGGACTCCCCTAGTATCTTCCTAGACACTGTTTTTGTCATCCACTTGACCAGTTTACCTGCAGCTGGACCAAGTACTGCTCCTCCTAACTCTGCCCCCAACGAGGTATAGCACTTGGCTATAATCCCCTCGAGTAACTCTTGTCTCTTTTCAAGACTGTCTTCCGTTTCAAGCTGAACAATATCCAACACGGTATCGGTAAGAAAAGTCGTCACCATGCCCCCGATAACACCGGCAGCAAACCCTGGGAACGCTGCACCAAGACCGACGGCTAGGACATAACTCGACCATCTTAATGGCTCTCGCAAGCTTTCAATAAGACGCTGAGTACTCTCCTCAGACGCAGATGTCACATGGTAGTCAAAGTCTTTGTGCAATTTGTCCACAAGAAAATCTGTTAATCTGTTAGGGAACTGATCAACAGAATACTCTCTACCCTCAAGGCTGTGATACGAAG
This sequence comes from Vibrio zhanjiangensis, assembly GCF_030161235.1. Lineage (GTDB taxonomy): Bacteria > Pseudomonadota > Gammaproteobacteria > Enterobacterales > Vibrionaceae > Vibrio > Vibrio zhanjiangensis. The sequence goes on from NZ_BSPW01000026.1 coordinate 38,665, forward strand.
TTTGTAGGTGCATCGTTGCCACAAAATTATTCATTCTCGACGAATAGAGAATGTCCGCTTCCTCAGACCTTGACAAACCATTTATAACTTTGCCCCCCCAATCAGGCCTCACATAATCAAATAAATCTAGAAGTGCTTGAGTTTCATCATCATCAGGATTCTTTTGTCCTACAGCCACCATCGCCACATAATCTAAGCACATATTCAATATTTCGATCTTTTGATCCATATCCAGAGGGGAAGCACTTCTAAGTTCATTTAAATACCCAGAAATGTTATCCATTTTGCTCCATGTGCCATATTGACCAGTTTTTAGTAACAATCTGTCTATATTCGATTGCGATAAACTTTCAGTAAAGCTTGACCTAAATTGTGGGGTTTTAAATAAAGTTAAGCGTTGTGTAAGATCTCTAGGAATTGGAATAACTTCACCACGAACCCAATTAATCATCAGGCCGTCATATTTAGTTGACTCATCCTGTGATAGAGGGGTATAAAAAACGGCTGGATTCTGTATCGAGTTAATATCACTTATTACACATTCATGGCTTGCAAATACTCCCGACCTTGTCCCTGAACTAAACTCATTCAACCATTTCTTAATATCCTCTTTATCACTATCCGATTCACTATGGATCCTCATTAATGGCGCATACTTGAGCTGACGTTCAATTGTTTCTTCTATTTGTCGTCTATTATTACCTTCGAAACGAGAGTCTAGTTTTTCAGTGAACTCTGTCTGCACATCGGAGTTTTGTACTGTATGGTAATCTACATTACTAGTTTGATAGGTATAACTTGCGGTATCCCTCCTTGTGGCCACAGTCATCAAGGTTTCCATTTTCTTTCTCGGAAGAATAAACTTGATATCTCCCCCCATCATCAAGACAGGCCCGTCCAAAGTTTTAAAAACTTCCGGTGGCATATCAATTTCAGTATTCTGTTGTCCATTGCCTCTCGGGACTTCGACTATTTTTCCTGAAACATAGATAAGATCTTTATCTTCTGCACCTCGATACACATAAACACCCTCAACACGTTGTATACAGTCTCGATGGTCATTTCTAGCAAGGTCTTCAACATCATAATAAGCCCGTAAGTGCTGTCCTTCATACCAATAAAAAGTTTCATCAAAATCAACTTCTTTAAAAGGACCTGTATATCCAGCTGATTCAAGAGCGGCTGTAAATGCTTGTATATCAGACTTCCAGTTCGGGCCTGTTGTAAGATGACCATGAGGGTGGAAATTACCTTCTCTAAAATGCCCTTCTGAGTGATACCCAACCACAGGTGTGGAAGCTTTTATATTACGCTTCGTGAAATAGTCGGTGATAAAGCTTCGGTAGAAGAAATCCTCACTCACTGAGGCTATAGAGTTTTGGCCAGTACGGATATCATCAATGCGCTGAGCCACCATATCTACGACCAGAGTCTCTTTCCCCCCCAACGCTGAGTCAACGTTATCCTCAACAAATTTCTCTGGACCACCATAAAGTTCAAGATAGAGTTGGATATCTTCAGACTCTATGACATGTCCATTGTCTAACGTTATATCAGATAATCTAAAATAAAAGTCACGATCTAAACGCGCGCTATTGTCATACCACGGCGTTAAGCCATTACGATGGTAATACTCGATGGTATGCGCCAATTTTTCCGCTGAGTATAGGTGAGAATGGTCTCTGATAAATCGGCTCTCCGATAGAGAGAACCCTACCTGACCACTAGATTTTATAGGTAAATCATCAGCAAGCTTATCCCATACCTCTCGTTCCTTATTGCTAAAATCACCCGTTTTGGGGAGTCTAAAGCCAGTATCGGAACGGAGTGCGTTCATCGAAACATATAGCGTACGACCAAAAGAGTCATCTTCTCCATTTTCATTATAGAATCTTGCTTGATCCGCCCCTGTATTTCGATCATCAAAGTAGTACCGTTCGCGTATTGGCTGTTTTAAGGCTCTGCGAAGGTCGTTCTCATTCACATACTTACCCGCCTTTAGGTGTTGTTTGACCCACTTAGGATCAGAAAAGCGGAACTCAACCCCTTGCTCATTAATGTAGTCTGCCCCTGCCACCATATGTTCAGAGATAGGATCGCCCTTACCACCAAATTGATAAGTTTGTCCGGATATCTCAAATTGAATCGGGTTCTCACTGTAGTAGAGGTGCAACATTTCATGAAATAAGACGATGGCGGGATCGCAATCTAGCCAAGGACGGTCTTTGACATCTTCAGCACTCGGCTTATAGGAAGGGTCAAAGAAAACCGTATCGTTATCAGGATTGGCATAATTACCCGACGATGACTGATGATCGTGCTCACCTTCTATGGTATGGGCACTATCACTTGGTATAGTGATGCGAATTCCCTGTTGAGCCATTGACTCAATCAAATCACGCCCAAAAGGCGTACTAGCGATTTTCGCAAGCGATGCGTCAACCGCTTCTTTATATTCCTCTTTACCTCGATCAATGTTTGGGTAAGCCTTAGCTATTAAATTCATCACTAAGTCAGCGGGTTGGCTGTCTTCATTTATCTTGCCTTCAAGAACTGCATTTTCTTCCTCTGTAAATAAAGGGTCCCAACTATCAATCAACCCCTTACTTTTAAGATCTTGCATATCCTTATCAAAACTATCTGACAACTTTTGTCTACATTGCTCTTGAAGTTCAGCTAGGTCAGTCTTAAATGCAAGATCTTGAGCTTCAATCATCTCGCTAATGACAGCTTCGGGCAGTTTGTCCTTCATTTCATCCCTAAACTGCTGCTTCATCTGCTCAAATTGCGTTTTTATGCCATTGGTATAGTCTTGGTATGCTTGGAGAAGCTTTTGCCTTTGCTCGGGGATATGCTTGTTGGTCAAATCCTGCTTTAATTTGGCTTCCATCACTTTGTTTGTTACGGCCGTTGTCGCTATTGAAACTGGCATAATCGCGCCGGTAATTCCACCTTCTACAGCTAGAGTCTTCAACCAAGAATCTGTCTTTATTTTATCTTTAGGATCCACCATTGCGCTATGTGCGTATGCACTCAGGACTATGGCTCCGCCAGCTGCCGTTTTTATCGGACGGGGTACAAAAGACATAGCAGCTTTAAACCCAAGTTGCTTCAACCTATTATTAACCACGTCCTGCACAACTTTATATGGGTAGTCTTCCCCTGGCATGACACCCGTTTTTATCTGATGGACCTTATACGGAATCTTAAATGACGCTATCGTTGTTTTAACCCCCGCTTTGACTGTTCCTTTTACTAGGGTGACGGTAGCGCCAGCCGCAAGGTCAACACCACCCTCAATGACCGCGTAGATCACACCTCGAGTCGCTTGTTTCTGTCCCCACTTTACCGCAAATTCTGCAAACGATTTTTCTTCCGCAAGGTGCTGCTGGGGTGTTTTGGGTAAAATGGTTTTATCTTTACGTGCGTAGTGCCACTCTTGACACATTCGGGTCGCAAATAGAATCCCTTCAGGATCATCGTCTGACTTAACGGCATCAAGCAAGTCCTCTGCTTGTAATGTCTGACGTAGTGATTCAGCCGTCGGAATGTCCGCTTCAGGCATCATCTCATTAGCCTTCATACCCCAGTCTTTGGCAACTTTAGCATGGCGAGAAAATGGGTCGAGACGCTTACTTGTTAAAGAAGTAATTTTGAGATCGAGATTATCCAAATCACTTTTGCCTGAGAGACTTGCAATACGGGTTTGGTGGATGATGTCACCTAGCTCATCTTCCGTGAATGATGTTTTGCCACTCAGCTTGTTAGAAATACCTTCTAACTCTTTCTTTACAGGATCATAGAATTTAGACTCAATGATCTCCTTAAGCTCTTTCTCCAATTGCTCCTTTCCCCACTTTGAAAGGCTATCTGAGTGTGAAGTAACAAGCTCCTGCAACGCACTAGGCAAGTTGGCAATCTGTTCTTCAATATCCTTGGATATTTCTAATGCATTATCACAAACTTGGTTGAATTCTTTAATTTGACCCGCTTTATCTTTTTTACTATCAGAACTTGTTTGCTCTTTCCCACTGGCTTTTCCAGTAGAAAAATCATCAATCACTGCCTGGGCTAAATCTTTCATCGCTTCAGCGGCAAAATCAGCTTCCAAAGGCTTATCTTTTTTCAAGTTTGTGGCGGCTGCTTGTAGAGGATTTAAGTCATATTGCATACGCAAAGCTGGCTGTTGCATTAGCCAATACATGCTGCGTACAATAGACTTTACTTTCAGCTCCTCAGCTTTCAACCCAGCAGGCGCGCTGATCCTATCAAATCCAACTTTTCTCGCTTTTTTATGACCAACATCTCTCCAGTGATTAAGCGCATACGATGCAAGTTCAGCTTGCTTTGGAAGCTCTTGTAATACGCCGAGAGTGCTCGAAGGTAAGCCTTTAACTTTTTCGGCAACCGTGCCCGTGAGTGATTTGAATGCTTCGCGTGTTTTGCCACTTGAATCTACAAAAAAACGACTCACTGTTTCTTTAAGGGGGGGCTTTTGAGTGACGTAAGATGGTTTGTACTCCCATGCGTCTTTGGGCTTGTTAAAGACGCCAGCTTTTCCACGGAACTCATTGGCACTTTTATGAACCAAACTTTGGATATCGCCAATGATGTCTCTTGGCATCGAAAAATAGTCGGTGCCCAATACATCCTTATCGTATCTATCTAACTTCACGTATAAATTGCATAGCTGATTGTTGTTGGCCGTCAGAGTCTTCATAACCTCAGTACGCTGTTTAACCAAATGTTGGGCCATCAATTTTTGCCCTGAAGAGCTGCAGAGTTTATCCATTGCCAATTTGGGTTCAAACTTACCCTTGTGGTTTTTGAAAAAGTCGTCGCTGTGCAGGAATTCATCGGTCGTTTTCACTTCCCACTGAGATAAAGAACCTATACTCGCATTCATCTGGCCCAGCTTTAACGCTTCATCTACGGCTTGAATGCTTATTTTTACGTGGCGTGCAAACTGATAAGCTAACCCTCTATCATCCGAATTAACGCTCGCTTTGTCTTTAATTTTATCTAAAAACCGCTCAATTCCTTTTAATGTCTCTTCACTTGGTCCCAGATTAGAGGCCTGAAAATCTCGATTCGATCTTATCTCGGCAATCCTTTCACGCAGTGATGGTACTAACCCTTTGTCAATCTCAATGATAAGCTCGTTGTAGCCTTTTTCGATAAACTCTATTGCTTCTTGTTGCTTGTCCTTTAAAGCTTCAACAAGCGACTGTTTTGGCAAATCTACTGCCACATCAAAACGTCTGAGTGGGTGTTCTTTCAGGCCAACTCCACATTCCTTTTCTATTTCTCCATAGACACTGTCTACACCATTAGAGCGTCTAAGTGGGAATACTGTGTCAAGGTCACTCTCACCGCACTCCTTTTTTTCACTCAACTTAATCTTACCGTCAGTCACATTAGGTCTTTCAAAACTAGGCATTTTATGATGCTTTTTTTCACTCGCAGGTTTTATAGCTGTTACTTCTAACTTGTTATCGCCCTGTATAGTTGTTACTTCTAACTTGTTATCGCCCTGTAGTAAGGGGGGGGACTCTGCGCTCATCACTGGCTGAGTTGGTCCGAGAAAGGCTTTTGAGGCTGCTGGCATGACTTGTATCCATAACGTTAAGATTGATGTATCAGTTCAACAGTCTGGCAAAGACTGATTGTAATGCTGATCATTCAAAAAATACTATTGATACGATTGTCATAATTAATGTAAGGAAAGTGAAATGGCTATTTATGAGTCATTATGACGAGATATAAAAAGGTATAAAAATTAAGATAACGGCCTAAACGTTTCTCGCATCTGTGCGGCTTATTTGGCGTAACAATTAAAGGCCAAGTGTTTAGAAATTAATTGCTTTGTGTCTTAAATGTGCAATTCAATACCAAGATAAAAACATCGATATCAGCGGCTTACCGTTGGGCTTTCATACCTTTTCAATATTTTTATCAATAATGACGCGATTGTGTTAAACACCAATCAGACAAGATGAATTACACGGACTAAAAAAGCTCTAAAATGACCCGCCTATCTTCTACTACTTCCCCATTTAACCTTCAATTTGGCACTTTACTCTTACATTTAGCGCATGATTTCGATCATTTGCCTGATTTCAGCAATGATCTTAGCTGGGTTCTTCCACAAAATGAAATGCCCTTCGCCTTCAACCTTAACCCATTTTTTTAGCTGGCCTGATAAGTGACGCATAGCAAATTTTGAATTGGCAGGGTCTGCAATGGTATCTTGCTCACCATGGATTAAAGTCACTGGCACCTCTTCCAACGTTTTCCAATTTTGGTTACTCAATAGTGATAATTCGTCAGCAAGAGTCATCATCTCACCGTTAGACATCGACCAGTTTTGATTCAAAAAAAGACCAATTAACCAAGTATCAGCGAGTATGTTATACCATTTGGGCGTTTCTAGTTCTGGGTCAAACGCAGGTGCAACGAATACCAAACCACTCACTGACGTAGGCATTTGCAAGGCTAACGACAGCGCGATTGGGCCACCAAGAGAATGACCAATCACAATATTCTTTTTGTCACTGGCAAGCAATGGTTGCAGAAGCTTTGATTGTTGACTGATTTTTGTTTCGAGACGATGAGGAGATTGGCCATAGCCCATTCGATCAACCGACACTAATTGCGTATGCTCTAAAAGCCAAGGATCGGCCAAGTAATCTTGGTAACCCTCTTTGCTACCCGGTGAGCCATGGATAAAAATCAAACGATAGTCACTCGATGAATTGCCTAGTTCAACATAAGCGATACCTTCATCGGTATAGTGTGTTTTTGTTTCTAGCTCAGAAGCTAGTGAGGATTTAATAGACAGTCCAGCCAAAAAGCTAACAATAGTTGCACAAACTACATGTTTTCTCACACTTTGTTTCCTTATGTTGCTTATATAAATATTATTGAGCTCGCACAAATGTGCCAACAATAATGAGACCGGAGAATAGGCGTAATACATTCAAATTTAAGCTAAATAGATTGATGATATATGCGCCTTTTTCTTAGTTTAACCGCTGCATTTTTAACCGCCTGTGTTTCATCATCAGGCGAATATGATAGTCATTCTAAGCAGCAACACAAAGCCGACGCGAGAATTGAACTTGGCATGCGCTACTTACAACAAAGCAATATGGTCAAAGCTAAACAAAATTTCCAAATGGCGCTCAAACACGCTCCAAGCTATTATCGTTCTCAGTTAGCCATGGCCCGCTACTTCGAAGCTGTGTCAGACTATGACCAAGCGCTAAAGAAGTATCAAAATGCTCTAGAAAGTGAGCCAAATAATGGGCAGGTACTGAATGATTACGGCAGTTTTCTCTGCAAACGCAAGAAATATCAACTCGCTCAAGCACAGCTTACAAAAGCAGTGAAACAAGATGACTATTTTCATATTGCTGATTCTTACGAAAATGCCGCTTTATGCTGGCTAAAACAAAACAGACCAATTGAGGCGCTGGCGAGCTTTCGTCAAGCCATCGCTCATGATCCTAAACGCCCACAAACCTTATTAAATCTGGCAAAATTGGAGATTGAGCAAGGTCACCTTGATGCGGCCAAAACCCATCTCCATCAATTTGAAATAAAGTTTGGTCAGCATCCTCTGCTAATAATGCTGCTTGAGGAATTGAATCAATATTGAGAGCAATTCAATGCGCAAATAGCAAAAGGGAAAATTTGTGCTAAGCGATCAGCGATGACCAATCTGTTGCACAATCATAAATAAGCGTGCATCTAGCTCCAGTTGGTGATAATCAGGCTCCATATGACAACAGAGCTGATAGAACGCCTTGTTATGCTCTTTTTCTTTAAGGTGAGCCAGCTCATGGACAACCAGCATTCTTAATAATGGTTCTGGCGCGTTTTTAAACACGCTGGCAATTTTGATTTCATTGTTGGATTTGATTTTTCCACCATGCACTTTCGCCGTATAAGTGTGCAGCCCTAAGGCATTATTGATCAGGTGTATTTTGTTATCGTAAGTCACTTTTCTAAGCGGTGCGGTCTTTTTCATATAGCGGTTTTTAATCGCCATGGTGTAATCAAATAGCGCTTTCTCACTTTTCATCGTGTGATGGTCAGGATAACGCTGATTAAACCAAGTTTCCAAGCGCCCATCTTGGTACATTTTAGTCACTGGGGTAATAATATGTTCTGGGTAGCCTTGGATATAGCGAAGGGCTGGTTCCATACTAATCCTCACTTTGCGCATCATTGAGTGAGCGCTATTCTAATCGATTCAAGCTTGCCATTCATCTGTTATTGATTACACTCTTGGGTTACTCAATCAGTAGGAACACCTCATGAAACGACTTGTCCTGTATGTCAAAGACAAATGCCCGCATTGCAAAGAAGCGCAGCGCTATCTTGACGCCAAGGGCTATCAATACCGTTTAACCAATGCCAAAATGCAGCGCGGCCGTAAAGAGCTCGACGCCATTGGCGCGCGCTCTCTGCCGGTATTAAAGATTGGTGACCGCTATATGATTGGCTGGAACCCCAGTAATTTTGAGAAGATGTATAAAAGTTAAAGTGCGAGCGTTAACCGAGTGAATAAAAAAGCCCCTTAGCACTTAAGCTAAGGGGCTTTGGGTTTATGGCCTGTTAGGCATCTTGGGCTTGATGAGGGAATAACTGCTTATACTCTGGGTCTAGAGCGTAAAAGCTTGGAAACTCCCCTTTTACCAGCCACAGCGGCATATATTCACTGTCAATGGTTGGCTCAAGGCCACGCGCTTCAAAAGCGTGCGCGGCCAGCGCCGTGATCCAAATAGCAAACCAGCCTTTACGGTTGCCTTCAATATTGGGTGAATCTGCTTTGCCGACATCGGTGTAATACTGAATATGGTACTCCAAGGCTTGCTTAAGCTTAGCTGGGTAGCGCGCTTCCCTGTCTGGGTGATGAATCGACACCAAAAGTTCCGCCAAGGGCAAGAGCAAATAATTGGTGTAATCTTGCACTAACTCTCCGCCAACATACTCGGGGCTTGAGTAGCGCACCAAATCATTGATCCGCTCACCAATTGGCACTGGGTCATCATCAATAAAAAATGCTCGCACTAAGCGAAATAGCACGCGGCGAAAATCTTTGACTTCATCCGTTTCTTCGATAAAGGCATAGATGTTTTCTTCTGGAATACGCAGCAGCTTTTGGCCAAACCCGCATGGGTCGCCAAGCAGCACATTCATCATCAAGGCATCTAACCATTCATCGATAGTCAGCACCACATTCATTTGGTATGGGCCATAAGGAATTTGGTAGTGACGAAACTGCTGACAGTGCTTTTCTCCTTGATAGTAATACAACAGCACTCGGTTACTCAGCACTTGGCAATATTCATACAAATACTGCGCGGTGACCGCATTGGTTTCATGGTGATGAAATAGATTTTCTGTCACCATATCAAAGAAAAATCTTTCAGGTAAATACTTAGTATTATCAGCTTCAAACCTTTTGATGACTCTTTCATAAGCGCGATATGCAAACTCTTTATCGTCGTCAATAAACTCTTGGTTCTTCCGTGATGGTTCTTCCCAATAATGATGTTCGATTTTTAACATTTACAGAGCCCTTAATGCCTTTGACTGCTGGGTTTTACATCGTAACCCGTTACTTGTACGCCAGTTGGCACACCACCATCATTAATATGTTGTCTCACCACTTTGTATTGCAGTGTATCACGCTGATCATCAAGCATGTCCAGCGTATACTGGTAGTCTCGTTTTTGCTGGCGAGTAATCTTGTTTCTGTTCTTATCAAACCAATCTTTCATCTCATCAATCACCTTAGTGGTGTAGGCTGGTGAGCCTTGCTGCACCACTTCGCTGCCCAATTTGGCCGCCCCCAATGAAGAAGAACCGCCTTTGGCTTCAAGGATATGGATGTTGCCCTGCCCATCTTGCCATATTTGGTCAAATTGACGGTTCTTTTGGTTACTGCCCGGATAGGCCGATTGTAACCGTTTTGCGTTCGGACCAAAAGTGGCTTTCGCATAGGCTTCCGCCGCCATTTCTCCCAGCTCTTCTGAATATTGGCGCTGAAGTCTGGCGAATTTTTTCTGGCCTTCTAGGTTACCATCAAACTTATTGAAGTCCGCTTTTTGCTTCGCTTCCATACGTAATTTAGACAAACAATCAAAATTACAATCGGATATTTCAATGCCGTTTAAATCGGTCACTTTGCGCGTAAGCCCAGAGCGCTGGGTCAACTGATTGGAAGCAAAATCTTGGTCATTTTGGCGGTATAGACTCGCACGATGGCGTTCAGTTGGGGTCAAACTGCTAGAACCATCAATATTACGCCACACGCCCTTATCATCAATATACTGATGCTCGCGCCTTTTACGATATGCCTCTTCCGAGAGCTTAGCACCGCCATGCTTCTCTCTGTACTTTGTGTATTCATCTTCAATTTTCTTGAGATATTTGGGACTGAAGGTATCTAAAGGCAATTTGAAGTTTGGATCATCTCTGTGTTTGATATGATTCGCAATCAGTTCAAACGCAGGGGCTAATGGGCCAAAGTTGGAGTCAGTGTTAAGATAGTCGGTGATTTTATCAAGCAACTCATCAACACTTATCTTTTCAAGCGCTTCTTCTATGGCTTTTTTCCCTTTGTTGGCAATCTCCAGCTTCAATACTTTGTTAATACCGATATCGATTAGTTGAGCAACCAGTACCTCTTTGATGGCATTGTTAAGCTCTTCTGGCGACATGGTATCTTTGTTTTCAATCAAGGTTTTGAGCGCGGATAAGCCTTCGTAAACCCCTTCGATGGTGGTGTACAAGGTGTACATATTAAACGCAAAGATAAGCGCTGGAATAAAGAAGGCGTTATTCTCAGCCGCATTGCCTGCCGCAAACATAGCGTTGTTGACATCATCACCATCACCGCCGGCAACGAAAAGAGTGATACCCGCAACCAAACGCGCGACGTTACCACCAAGTTGATTAATTTCATTGAACTCACGCAGTAACTCTTGCTGGAAGGCTGGGCTGCGATAGTCGGTGTTGCCATTTTCTAATTGTGAAAGAAGCTTACCGGTTAATTCCTCGCTCTTTTTCTCAAGTTTTTCCGTTCTTTCCTTAACCCAATCACTATCCCTATATAATTCAGCGGCAAACTCACCAATTACAGCACCGGCGCTGCCACTAGTACAACCTGATACATTGGACTTAGAATTGCCGCCCGCTGCCATTTGAGTCGCGGCGCCAAGGGCACAACCAAGCGCAGCGTGCGCTATATAGCCTGAAGCGGTGGAAATAGGATCGACACCCGAGGCGAGTTGATTACCATTGTCATCTCGTATAATACCGCGCCTAGCATCACCTATTTTCTGGGCTAGGGTTCTACCCACTACGGCAATACTGGAGGTAATAACAGCATTGACCATCATCTGATCAAAGTCTTCAATACGAGAGAAACCATTGCCTGCTAACAGGCTATTAACCTGCAAAGATACAACGGAAGACAACACTGAATTGGCAGACTGAGTAAGTACATCACCCATCATGGTGCCTTCAAGACCCACTTCACCAAGACCATCTGTGATAAAGTTTAAATCGAGCCCCTGCATAACACCTGCAGTGATCATGGTGGTTGCTAGGTTGCGCACTGACTCAGATGACGTCAACTGATCGAAGGTTTTTGATATATCACCATCATTTGCAATCATTGAAGCCGACGCTTGAACAATAAGTGCATTGGTCCCGGCGCTTAATGCGGCGGAAACGGCAGCGCTCATACCAGTAGCAGCTCCGGCTGCTGCACCTGCTCCAGCGGCAGCGCCTGCACCTGCGCCCGACGTTGCGATGGCAACAACCACGACTAATATCGCCATTGCGGCAGGACTAAGACTACTTTGGTCGTAATCCCACTGCTCAAGAACTAAATCGATTTCCTCCCATTGCGCCTCTGGGTGATTATCTCTTATGTCTTTTATCCAGCTTAAACCGTCGTTCGTGGCCAATTGATCAATCAGCTCATGGTGATCAAGATACTGTTGGTCAGGTTTTCTCGGCAGCTCGACACTGATGCCATTTCTTGCATCAAGGACTAAACCGCCTTGAGCACGAAATTGCGACATATGAGCCGTCTCTTTCGAAATACCATGGCCTTTTTGACTTATGACAATCGGATCTTCAGAAGACTCGGCAAAACTGTAGAAGTATTTCTCAAGTTCCAACTCTAAATCGATTGTATCTCCAGTTACACGAGTTAACCCTTGGCTAGTTAAATGCGTTGCTTTTAGCTGAACAGGGCCAGCTTCTGTTGAAAGGATGAGATCGTAGCCAGCTTTTAACAAAGTAGAGACAACCTGTGAGCGTTGTTCACTCTCCTCTCTTTTGAGTGAAGTATCAAAAGCACCACTACCATCGACTTCAAACAATTTGTGCCAGCTGTAATAATCTTGCGCCGCGAGTAAATGGATCCCTTGGCTAGCAAGAAGTTCCAATGTGCCTTGACTTTCGAGTATCGAACCTTGTGATAGAATCGTCTGTTTGGTCGCGATAGACAATAGATCCATTGCGGACATTTTGGTTTGGATATTGGTCAGTGACTGGCTCGATTGGCTCCAGCCGTTGCCGCTTTGTGCATCACTATGGCGCACTTCCGCGGGAAGCAATTGTACTTTACCGCCAGCATTGACTTTCAAATCACCTTGGGACGAGAACTGGCCACCTATACTGACAAAGTGACTGGCAGTCTGAATATTAAGATCACCAAAAGACTCAATCTTCGCTAGTTGCTGTGCTTGCTCATTAAACCCATAGGCATGGTCATAGCGATAGACGAGGGTTTGGTTTTTCAGTGCATAGGCGGTGAGTTTAACGTCACGCCCTTCTATGGTACCAGAGAGGTTAGATAACAACCCACCCACTTCAAGCTGAATACCTTGTTTGGCGCTTAAATATCCTTTGTCATTGATAAAGCTGTTACGAGTGCGAATTAACGTATCTCGCATCGCAATCACTTTACCGCCTTTATTGAGGAAATCAGTGGCGGTAATGGTACCTTCACCAAGGCTAAATGTGCTGCCATCGACTTTATTGGCTGCAACGGTTTGTGCAGTCAGATAAATTCTCGGCACTAATACCTCAGAGCCATTAGCAAGAGTTTCAAACTCAGGCCAGAGCATATCTTTCGGCAAACTGTCCATTTGAGCTTGGGTTAGCTTCTGGCCAAAAATCAGACCGTTAGCTTGCAAGTATTGGAAGCCATTTTGGTACATTTCCGTCGCCATATCTTCATAGGTGTCATAAGCTTTTGGCGCGATAAGGTAGCTGCGATTAAGCAATACATTGAGCTGCTGACGTACAAGATCTCGCTGAATATAGGCAGAACCAATGTAATCTGGAATTTCTGGCTCTCCGGTTTGGCAATCGTAGTTTTCAAAGCGGATGCTGGCATTCTCACTACTTCGCTGATAAAACTGAGCAAGCCCATCAGTTAACTCTGTCAATGGCGAAGAAAAACGCTCGTAATAGTGGCTGCTACTCTCACGAGACTCATGCACCAAATCAGACATACCTTTTGCAATAGCATGTTGCAGAGAAGCTTTGTCGATTTCAGATAAACGCGGAGTTTGAATATCATTTCTTACACAGCGAGATTGAGTGTCGATCGTTCTCGCAGTGAGATAAACAAAGGGGATGAAGACTCGCCCTACGCCTGGCAAGTAGCGCTTTTCAGGCCATATCATATCGTACTGAAGGTTGTCGAGATCTCGCTGAGACAATTTGTCACCAAATCGATGACCTGTGTCTTGCATAAACGACATCGCGTTTTGGTAGTACTCGGTCTGCATTTGCTCATAGCTATTAAATCCTAGCTCTGAAATGCGGCTACTGCCTATCAGCTGCTTAAGCTGGAAACGGACAATTTCACGTTGCATTGCACCATTACCGTACGCTTTTGGCGTGGGTAGTGGCACAAAGAAAGTTATATCTCCACTGATGGGCGACCAATCTTTTTCTGGCTCAAATTGTGGGTAATCATTGAAAATGGTGGTCAGTAAATCGGTCAAGCCATCTCGAATATCAAGTTGACCAAGATTCTGATTATATTGCTGAATATAGTTGTCAACCTGTGTATCGAGCAGGTAACGACTAGAAGACGCCAAATGATCTTCCAGCTCTTCAATCGTTTGGTTTATGCGCATACTCGCTAGAGTCGGCGCTGTAAATGTCATTGTAAGCACTGGGAGCATCACGCTCGCCGTTACTTTTCGCCATAAAGGCAAGTCATGACCAGACTCGTTTAATTGGTTTTTATCCATCATCTTTTTTATTCGTTATTGTTAGAAGTCTTTACCGTAGGAAATATCACCTGTCGTCAACAGCCCTTGAATTTTGGTATCAGGGTGTTGGATATCAAACAGCGAAATAAGCTGACCATTAATTTGATTTTTATCGACATGGAAGCTGGTGGTGGTCCAGCGGCGTGTTTTATGACGGATACATATTTTACTAAATCCCGTACGTATCCTCCGTGAGCAATACCGCTCTGCATGATGATGGGTCACCTGGCGATCTACTCGCGCTTGGGTGACCAAACCCAATGAGCGCAAACTGGCTATATTACCCGCAAGCGTACCGAGTACTTCAACGCTGCCTGCTTCGTTGATGAGAGCTGATGAAAATGAGCTAACGTTATCATCTTCTGCACTTTTGCCACCATCAATATAGAAATTGCCACCAACCAATAAGTAAGGTGGAGGTGACAGAGATTTCACGTATTGAGTGGTTTCTGTGATATGGATATCGCGATGAGGTCGTAATTTATCAACATTGGTGTCTGACTCGATAAAGTAACGCTCATTGAGAACTCTTGGTGAGCGAACACTTAAGTTGCCGGTCAAGACTTCAAGTGCTGATGACACATTTTTTAAAGAGTTAGATGCTTCAATAAATATACTATTTTCTGCTGAAATAAGGGTTTCAAAGGTATCTTTTAGCTCAAACTCTATTGGCTTATCATCGGCCGCTTTGACATTTAATCGTTTCTTAAGCTGAGAGTTTACATTCAGCACATTAGGCGCTTGCATAGCAATATTAAACCCAATGATAAATGAGTATCTGTCATCAACATCAATCGGTGATACCACTTTACCTTACTCAGCGCATTTGTTTTGCGCATTGGCCACCAGGCCAGAAGCCGTCCCAAGTTGGATCTGATTTTGGTTGATGTGAATATCGCGAGCACTGTCACTTAAGCGGCGCAAAGCCTTCGGCGCTTGATCAAAGCTGTCCGCCGGATATTCACATTGAAAGCCTTCGAACCAACCATTGGTGATCGATTTTTTACTCACCAGAGTAACATCGCTTGCCGCCAGTACCCCTTGACTATAGTTATTGATGTTTTCTTCGCCGTTCACGTACAAGCTGTTCACCGCGATCAACTCACCACCAATATTGTTGACAAACTTAGCAGCCACCTTTATTTCATCGGCACTGACTAATCCTTGGCTCTCAAATTCAAACTCGGCAGCGATATTGACTAGACCCGCTGCAATACTAGCCGCTTGAAAACTATCTAGCGGGTGAACTCGAACATTTTGACCTTGCAAACTGACGTTGGAAGAAGTGGATAAGGTCGCATCTTTTAATACTGTCGTGGCAAAACTTTGAATATGAATATTGCCGTTAGACAGTAACAGCTGAGAACGACTTTCATTTCCTTGGTGAGTCTGATAATCGCTAAGCACAGTAATATCGGCTTTAGTATTAATATGATTTTCCACCACAATATCACTGTATTGGTTGGTGGTTTGTAACCAAACACTGCCCGCATCAATCGGATGTTTAACAACTAATGGTACGCTGTTCTCAACCACATCAACTTGGTTGTTGCCCGTCGAATAATCATGGGTTATGCGGCCGGCAATAATTTGTACATTACCTTGCGAGGCAATTAACTCACCATTAGGATCAAGTACCATTTCTCCGTCGATGGTTTTATGTGCTTTAGCGAGGGTGTAGATAGGCCCATCAAGATTGACACGGTTAGCTAGCAAGGTCACCATCAGCGCATCATCGGTTATTAGACCATTTGTACCGCGAACTTGAATTTCACCTTGATTGGTTGAAATACTTGCCAGTGCACCTTGCCGGTCAAATTGCGCCTCGCCTGTTGCAATAGTGACACGCTGAGTGTTACTAAATTGACAAGACTGACAAATCACACCCGCTTGGCTGATAAACAGCAAATCCGCCGCACGGCCAAGTACTTCGATTTTGCCAAGTACCATGGGATCGTTGCCCGTGTGTTCAATCACGATCAACTGAGGCGGCGCTTGGTCAGCAAGGTTAGCATTCAGTTTTGGGTTATTGACCAAGGCCAAGCGTTTCCCATCTTGGTTGAAATGCTCAAACCGCATATGAGAGACATTGCTCTGATTGCCAGCATCAATCATCAGTAGTTGATTTTCTGATTGGCCATAAATCGCCGTCGATTTAAGCTGTGAACTCGGGGCAATTTCGCCATCGCCACTATAACCTTTAAGCGATGTTTGCTCGGCCAGTTTACGATTTTCGATACAGGCAGGAAACCCAACACTGCGGCCAAGAGTTTGGTTGCTGGCACACACTGGCTGCGCTGCTGCGGTGGTATTTTTGCGGCAATAACCGCCGCTCATTTCAAAACCCGGAGGGCAAGCCCATTCTGGGGGCTGAATGTCTCCCCAATAGATTCCAGGTTCTGGTGAGTCATAGTATCGGATATTGGCATAACGTCGAGCAACTTTAGCGGGATATCTCCTACTAACATATTCGTACAGTCGTTTATTCACGCAATGTTGATACCAATTCGCATGAAGACCATCTAGAGCATGGAGAAAATCACTGCAATGATTACTATAGTTAACCTTACGGCATTCCTTCCCCGTTTTCCCGTCAACCAAACTATAACCACTCGGGCATGAAAGGAACATAGGTTGATTTTCGCTGCTATAGCATTGAGCGTTGCTGTGGTTTAAGCTGGCATTGGCGGGACACGTATAATGAGGCTCAAACTTAAATGTGCTTTGACATACCCCATCAACTAAGGTGGCATTAGGTAGAGCACATTGAGTATTAGGCCAGGTGACTGGAGGTGAACCTGCTGGCGCTGCGCTGACGTTGAATGACATAGCCAACAACGCCACTGCCCCTCCAATAGGCAGTATTGAAGAAACTTTTGTTAAAATTGATTTCATAAAATTACATCTGAAAGGTTAAAGTCATTATGTAGTGGCAGAAATACTAAGGAAATCCTCGATACAACCGATTTTCTTCTTATTAGATATAAATCAATGTTATAGCAAGAATCAAAATAGTGCTGGAACTACCAAAACACAGTCAGTATCTATTAATAAAAATTATTAGGGATGCGCAATGATATTTAACAAATCAATTAACACAATGCTGATAAATGAGAATGGCAATAAACATCTGTAATAATTATGTTTTTATTGGCGCAGATCACAAAACTAGCAGAAGAAATTGCCTTACTGCTGTAAAAAATAACCTAATTCTTTGTAGCAATATATTGGTATACCGCTACGCCTGCTTTGCTGAATTGGCTCGATTTGGGGTAAGTGTGGCGTGGAAGACTTTATCGAGCTGAGCTGAGCTGACAGGTTTAGTGATCACCTCTGCGCAACCTTCTGACATCATTTGCTGGCGAGTTTGCTCAAATGCATCGGCAGTACAGCCGATGATGATAGGGGGATTGTCTAAGTTCAGCGATGTAATCGCTCTAGTAGCTTCAAGTCCATCCATTTCAGGCATGTGGTTATCCATTAAGACACAATCAAAGTGGCGTTGCTGGACTTTTTCAATCGCTAACTGGCCATTCTCAACTACCTCATAGTCAAACCCTTTATTGGCAAGAAATTTCCCCAGTACCACTGCATTTACACGCGTGTCTTCAGCAATCAATGCCCAGAGCCCTGAACCATCGAACTCAGGCAGTTCTTGCTCTTGAGTGGCATGATCAATGGCATCGGTAAGAATGACTGGCAAAACAATCGTAAATTGACTGCCTTCACCTATTGTACTGGCAAGATCTATGGTTCCATTCATAGCCTTAACCAAGTCTCGTGTGATGGAAAGCCCAAGGCCTGTGCCACCAAAACGCCTCGTTGTATCGCCTTCAGCTTGAGAAAAGGGGTCAAAAACAGCCGAATGCTTATCCTCACTGATACCAATTCCCGTGTCGGATACTTGAATGGTCAACTCCCCGTGATGCTCTCTTTCCGTTAATTCAATCGATAGGCCGACCGAACCTTGGTGGGTAAATTTAACCGCATTACTCAAAAGATTTTGCAAAATTTGCGATATACGCGTTTCATCTGCTCTTAGTGCTCTTTCGCTAGACTGAGTATACTCACATTTAAATTTGTGATCACCAAGCGATTCTGTCGTACCTTAATTACCAAGCGACTTTGTCATTACGTTAACT